>DAINDD010000079.1:0-11282 GCA_036732045.1 Chloroflexota bacterium | reverse complement strand
TTCTCATGACCACAGTCTAGCATAATTAACGATAAATAAGAAGCACTACACTAGCTTGCATACGCGATTATACTTCCCAAGCAGAGGGTGGCGGCTTCGACTCCGCGTCTCCCTCTCTTCGCAGACCCGATCGGATCTCGCTGCTCGCCTGAATCCTTTTCAGGTGATTGGTGCCGTTCAGGTACTCCGCACTTCAGAGGCGAAGGCGACAGTGAGTTCCATTTCACTGTCCAGAATCTCGTGCTCGCCCGACAGCCCCCTAGCGTCTCGCCTCTACGCTGACGCGATCGGCTGCCGTCTTCGGCGCGTCAACGATGTTACGTACATTTGATGCGTATGCTCTTCGCGGATACGATTTAGCAAGGGACGCCTCCGCATGCTAACCACGACAACTAAATGGCCTAGGTGGAGGCACTTCGGTTATGGACGACAAGGACAAGATGGAAAGGGAAAGATGAACAAATGGAGCTCACCATCTCGAAGCGAACCGCCCGTGATACACGTCGGTTCTGCAATAGTGTGTAACCCAAGCGAGGCTCAAGCGATTCAGAGACCGAGAGAGCACCTCGAAATCCGACCTCCGATATCGAACGAACCACGACCCGAAGCCGCCGGTACTGTTTACGCTGCGAGCCGAATCACCTACGAAAGCGATGGAGAAGCCGTAGACGGGCTCAGGCGACGAGAACCCGCCGCTATGGAGGCACTTTACGACCGGCTCAGCCGTCCGGCGTTCGGCTTAGCGTATCGCATGCTCGGCGATGGCGGACTCGCAGAAGATGTCGTCCAGGAGGCCTTCCTCGCGGTTTGGCGCAAGGCCGAGCGCATCGACTCCGCTGTCGGAAGCCTTCGGTCCCTCCTTTTCGCGATTGTTCACAACAAAGCAATCGACGCTTTGCGCTCTCGAAGAGGCGCAGCCAAAGATCTCAGACTCGAACCAATCGAGTTCAAGCTGGCCCAAGACGACTTCACAGATCGTGTCAATGTAGCCGTCGACGGCGCGATCGTGCGAGAAGCCCTAGCGTCACTGCCGGACGACCAGAGACGGGTTGTTGAACTTGCCTACTACAAGGGACTCACGCACTTAGAGATATCGGAGCTGCTGGGCTTGCCGCTTGGTACTGTGAAGAGCCGATTGCGGTTAGCGGTACATAAATTGCGAATCACTGTCTTGAGCGATTTCCAGGCCATACGTGGCGGCGACGCCGATGGAGAGCTCACGCAGACGGCCCAGCTAGCCGGTCGTGGTCCGTCTCGCTTAAGAATATTGGCCAGCTCGTCGAAGTAATGAGCCTGCCGGCGCGGATTGAGGGAACCGCCCTGCCCCTGCCTTGGATTCGCTCCGATAGACCCGCCCAGATGAGACATCTCTTGATTGGCGTCTGGTCCCCTGATCTGACGCGATCGGCTGCCGTCTTCCGGGCGTCAACGATGTTACGTGAATTTGATGCGGATGCTCTTCCCGGTTACGATTCAGCAAAGCACGCATCCTCATGCTAATCATGAGATGAAGACGAGAGGGTTAGTGCCGGCCAACAGGCCATTGGTTGCGCCGAACATCGGACTTGGTCAGGACCTGCCCCCTACCGCAGTTCCCGCAGAAGAAACGACGCCCACCGCCGAGCTGCACAACATAGCTGAGATTAAGGAACTTGATAAGCGGCATCGGAGTGCCCTGGGGTTGAGTGACCACGTAGCGGACCTGATCACGAGCTTCAGCGGCAGCATGCTATACGTTGGAATTCATGTTGTCTGGTTTGGCGGGTGGATCGTGTTGAATCTTGGACTCGTTAAGGCGTTTGACCCGTTTCCATTCAGCCTGCTTACGATGATAGTCTCGCTGGAAGCGATCTTCCTGGCCTCATTCGTCCTGATCAGCCAGAACAAACAGGCCATTCAATCGGACAAACGAGCAAAGATCGACCTGCAGGTCAATCTCATTGCGGAACGAGAAAACACTAAGCTCCTCAAAATGTTGTCGGCCGTTCAAAAGCACCTTGGGATCGTTGACGAAGATGACGAAGAGGTTGCAGCCCTAAAGGTGACGACCGAGGTCAGCAAGCTCGCGGACGCCGTCGATGAGGCAGCGACGTAAGACGGCTGAACTCACCGCTGTCTTGAAAAGAATTGGCCAGAAGGGGGCCGTCGCGTCGCTTGCGGGCGATGTTCACGACCCATTGCCCGGGTGGGAGAGGGTCGTTAGGCACCGATATCGAGGGACGGTCAGGATACACCCGCAGGCGTCGTGTCAGCAGCACAGGCAGATGGTCGTGAAGGCGTTCATAAGTCGTACCGGCGCGAGTGCGAGACGCCTGCGAGCGCTCAAGAAGCAAGGGTGGCGATGACAGAGAAGGGCGTTGCAAACACTCGTTGAACAATACCATTCTCTTGCGAATGCTACCTTCTGGAGCGGGAGACGGGGATAGAACCCGCGACCCTCTGCTTGGAAGGATTAGTTTCGCGATTCGTATCTAGCGGAGCTCTAATCCGACGATTTCTGAGTGATTTGGCCCTCTGCCTCCAGAGGCCATGACCCAAAACTCCAGGGCGATCGTACCAGAGGCAAGGCGGTGCGACGACGCTAACTTCTGACGCTTGCCCTTCTCGCCTGGCTGCCGTCTCCGACCGTCTCGACGAATACCCGTACCATGTCGGGATCCCATTGCGTACCCGCGCCCTCACGCAACCGGCGGATTGCCTCATCGAGCGGCAGAGCTGCGCGGTACGGTCGATCGGACGCCATGGCGTCGAACGAATCTACGATGCCGAGAACACGTGCCATCTGCGACTAAATCAATCGCCGAAGCTCTCCGCAATCCCACAGCTTGGACGGCCGCCCGCGACGCCAAAACGGTGGCCATTTTGTGGCCATGTTTGCCGTGAAGAGGTGTGACGAGGCGGGAACGTCCGTTCCAGTGGACCGACATTACAGATACGAAGCGGCACGTAATGGGTTAAGCCGGAACCGGTTGGGACAGCTTCAGTGGAACTCTCAAGGCGGAGATCGCGGGTTCGAATCCCGCATGCGCCACCAACTCGTACATCTACCGTCGCGCCAATAGAACCGACCGCGACTCTTTCGATCAGAGCAATCGTACAGCCCAACACCGCTAGCCGAGCCGGACGAGCGCCTTGCGCATTAGGCCAGAAGCGCGCGCAGCGTCCCGCCGAATTGCCGGCGGCCGGACTCCCAGCCGTTTGCGACGAGCAATCCGGCGGGCAAGAAGTAGATCGCGCCGACGACAACAAAGATGACAAAACTGGCCACCGCCACTATCAGGCCAAAGGGGATCTGATCTTCGTAACGGACTGGACACGTTGGCGGGTCGTCCACCATGAAGAAGGCGAAAAATAGGGTTGCCTGGAGGTCCGGCGTACGAAACACCTCGGCTACATCAACCGGCTTGCCGAGGAAGCTGGCGGCCGTAAAGAGCGCGAAGTAAGCGCCGAGGAAGCCGACCACAAGGGGAAGCTTGTTGATTCGGTCGGCGATGAAAAGGCCGGTAGCACACATAACGATTATCCCGAGAAGTCCGAAGTCCGGCATCGAGCCCCACCAGCTCTGGCCAGTGGAGAAGAGAAACGACGACACCACCAGGGCCAGGGCGGCCGGGTTGAACATGTTCGACCAGCGCGTCCTCAACACGTGCTTGGATACGATCGCTATCACCGACACCGCCACGACGACCGACATGGGCTCTTGCGGGCGGAGGATGACTCCGATGATGAGACCCGTGAGCAGGGCGCCGCTCGGGAACTCCCACTCGCTCCGGAGCACCCAGATGATGCCCATGTCGAGCAGCGCAGCGACAGCCATCGCGATGAGAACGGCCGGGGCCGCATCGTCAAACGGCTGATTCGCCAGCGCAACGAGAGTCGTCACCGTGAGGAGAGCGAGAAGCAACCCCTTCGGCGTCTTCAGGAGCCTGACGAACGGATGAAAAGTGAGCGGAATGGCCTGAGTGTATAGCGTCATCGCCGGTACCGCGATAGCCCTTTCGTTTCGCACTTCTGCAGGTCCACCGATACGATCAGCCCCTCCACGTTCTGCCTCTCCAGGAGGCCGATTCCGCGCTCGGCGCCCAGGACGAAGGCTGCGGTGGAAAGCGCGTCGGCGAGCATTGCGGTGGCAGCCACGACGGTGACGCTGGCCACCTCGGCGGCGGCCCGGCCCGTCTCAGGATCGAGAAGGTGGTGCCCGGGGCCACCGTCTGGCCGAGGCCGTTCGTAGTCGCCTGAGGTGCAGACGGCTGCATCTGAGACGGTAAACGTATCGATCAATGCTTCCGGCTGCCGGGGATGCCTGATCCCAATGCGCCAGGGCGTGCCCTCGGGACCGAGGCCGCGCGCCAGGATGTCGCCGCCGGCGTTGATGGCGTAGTCCTGAAAGGGCCGGAGCTCCTCGGCGGCAAGGTCGATCGCGAAGCCCTTGGCGACGGCTCCGAGATCGAGCACAAACGGTCTCGTCAGCGTGACGGTGCGGTCGACTGGATCGAGCAGGACGTCACGGTAGCTAGACCCCGCCGAAGCCTCTGTCGCTGACGTCTTCCGCTCGCCGGTCAGGTAGTTGCGGTTGAAGCCGCTCATCTCCATCTCACGGCCGACTGTTGGATCGAACGCGCCGTTGCTCGCCTGGGCCACTGAAAGCGCGAAGCTCACCAGTTCGAACAGGGGCGGGCTGACCGTCACAGGCACGCCGGCGGGAGACGCTGATAGACGCGACAGCTCACTGGTTTCGTCGAAGCGGCTGCACAGCCTTTCCACCTGGCCAAACCAGCCGAACGCCCGTTGCACCCGCTCAGCGTAGCCGTTCCTTGCTTTCGGCCTGACAACCTCAACGGTTATCAGCGTGTCCATAAAGACGGCAGAGGCGACGTAACTTTCCCCGGTGGCCACGGCTTCCTTCAGCATTCGTGGGTTAACTCGCCTGAGCCAGGGCGCTCTTGACGGCCGCGATGTACGACTGCGAGCTGTCCGTGGCGCCGGACACGTAGTGCACAGGCACCGCCTGCTTGGAAAGGACTTCGTCTATCAGCGGGTTCACGTCAGAGCACGGGTAACGCGTACCGCAACTGCTGACGTCGGCGGAGGTAACTTTACCGTTCTTGATCACGATAGTCGCCTCGATCGGCCCGTGGCGGCCGTTTCCAACCGCAGTGTACGTGCCGTCGCGGTAAGCTCCCGGTGCCAGGGTTGGGGTCGGCAGCAAGACGAGCGGGACCCGGTTGGGCGCCGGCGTAGGTGAGAGGCTGGTCGTCTGCGTCGCGATCTCTCCATTGGCGCTCTGAGTGTGGAGATAGCCAAGACCGTAGACGGTGAGGATGGCAGCCGAACTGACGCCAATCAGGCCGTCGGTCAGTCTTCGACGTTTGTACTTGGGATGCGCGGGCCTCGCTTTGGCCCCAGAGGAAACGCTGGCACTCGCGGCCTGCTTTTCCAGTTGCCGCTCCCGCTCCTTGGCACTTTTGGCGTAATTCTTTGGCATCGATCGCTTTTCCTCTCGAAACAACTGGCCTCGCCGACCCGCTGAGGCACCCGATAGCGGAGCCTTGATGGTGAGATTACACGCGATTGATTAGAAGCGCGTTAATGGGCTCGCGCTATCTGGGATGGGATACGCCTGAGACAAAGAAAGAGGCCGGGCCCGCGGAGCCCGGCCTCTTTGCCCCCACCCGCTAAGCGCGCCGGTCAGCCAGGATCTCTCCCAGCGCCCTGTACGCGCGCGGGTTGTAAACGAGGCCAATATGCGTCCCCCCGACCTCGTGGTTGCGTCTTGGATCGTTCTCGCGTGAGTCGTGCCAGTCGACGACGCCGTCCTCCCGCGTGTAGATCGCGGCGTGCCGGACGTTCTCCGACAGCGGGCGGCGTGCGTCTTCTAAGAGGTCGCAGGCGCAGCCGGAGGTCAGGCACTGGTCGCCGGACATCATCCCGCGCGCGCTCGTCAGCATACTGGCGGCGGCGATCACCGCCGAGTGCGTGTGTACGCCCTGGATCGGCGTGCCGAGGTAGATCAGCTGCGATACCTGATGCGGCCGCTGCAGACTGACGCGCCGCCCAATCATCCCGCCGAGCGAGTGGCCGACGATGTGCACGCGCTGTCCCGTTTCCACGTAGGCCAGCTCAACCGTCCGCGCGAGCTTCTTAGCGCTGACCGACGGACAGTCGATGTTGAGGCCGATCCCGGAGAGGTACGGCTGGTAACCAACGCGGCCAAGCCAGCCGTAGAGCTCGTACATGAGCGCGTCGCTGCAAAGAAACCCCGGCACGACGACGACCGGACCGCCATCGCCTTTGCGTACGCCGGCGCCGTAATAGACCGGCGACATGCGCAGCGCCAGCCAGTCCATCGGCCAGAGTGACTCGTGCCAGAGGGGCAGAGCGTTGTGCGCAGCTTGCAACTGCAGTTCAGCTCTCGGTGTCGCCGCCCTTAGGGTCATAGCTTTTGCCTATCTCCTATATAGACAGATGTAGGAATCACGTGACGCGTTATCGACAGGCTGGTTAACGCACGGTGAATCGTTTACGCCACATTGCCCGAAACGACTCCGAGTCTGAAACCAAAAGCCCGGCGGCATGGCGATTCTGGGTTCTCGCCCGCGAGTGCTATCCTTTGCGGCGAAAGGGGGACAACCGATGCCCAGACTGAGCGGCCGCCACGCAATGCTCGAACAGCTCCTCGCCGAGGGGACGAAGTACGTCTTCGGCAATCCCGGTACGACCGAGCAGGCTTTCATCGACGCCCTCCAGGACTATCCGCAGATCGAGTACATCCTGGCGCTGCAAGAGGCCGTAGCCACCGGCATCGCCGATGGCTACGCGCGCGCCTCTGGCCGGGCGGCTTTTCTCCAGCTGCACATCATGCCCGGACTCGGCAACGCGATGGGCATGCTGTACAACTCCTACCGCACCGGCACGCCGCTTGTCGTTTACGCCGGCCAGCACCAGCAGCGGGGGGGTTCGCAGGAACCTATCCTGGCGGGCGACCTCGTCCGTCTCGCCGCGCCGATCACGAAGTGGGCCGCTCAGGCCGAAGACGCGGCCGAAGTGCCAGTGCTGCTGCGTCGTGCCTTCAAGACCGCTACCGAGCCACCGCGCGGGCCGGTCTTCGTCTCCGTTCCGGCAAACGTGATGGACGAAGAGGCTGAGATGGAGATCGCTCCCTCGAATCGCATCGAGCGGCGGACCAGACCAGAGGCACAGACCTCCGAGCGTCTCGCTCGCCTCTTCGCGGAGGCGCAGTCGCCGGTCATCATCGCAGGCGACGGCGTTTCGCTGAGCGGTGGGCAGGCGGAGCTCGTTCAGTTGGCGGAGGCGACGGGATCGCGCGTCTTCACGAGCTTTGCGGCGGAGCTGCCGTTCCCCTCAAAGCACCCGCTCTATAGCGGGCTGCTCGCCGTTGTGTCGGCACCGATGCTGCACGGCCAGCTGGGGATGGCGGATCTCGTCGTCGTCATCGGCGCACCGGTACTGACGCTGCTCTTCCCGCTCGACGAGCCGCCCTTCCCGCCGAACGCGAAGCTGGTGCACATCGACGACGACATTCGCGAGATCGGCAAGAACTGGACGCTCGATCTCGGCATCCTCGCCGACCCACGCCTGGCGATGGCCGACGCATTGGGGGCGCTCCGCCAAGTCCAGACCGACGACCAGCGGGCCGCCGCCCGACAGCGCGTCGATAAAGCGACCGCATCCGGCGATGCGATGATGCAGGCGTTGGACGCCTCAGCCCGTGCGAAGTGGGATACTTCACCCATGAACGCCGGCCGCATGATGTCAGAGATCGCGGACTCGATGGCGCCGGACACGGTTCTCTTCGACGAAGCGATCACCTCCGGCGGCTACCTCACACGCTACCTTCGCTTTGAGGACACCGGCCGGCACTATCGCACAACCGGCGGCGGCCTCGGGCCCGGCATGCCAGCGCCCATCGGCATCAAGCTGGCGCGGCCGGACAAGCCCGTGTTGTCGATCGTCGGTGACGGCGCGGCCCTCTACACGATCCAGGCGCTGTGGACGGCGGCCCACCACAAGGTGCCGGTGACGTGGGTGATCGCTAACAACCGCAGTTATCGCATCCTCAAGCTGAACATGATCGACTACCGCGGCGAGGGCGCGGCAGGCCGCAAGTTCGTGGCCATGGACATGACCGACCCGGAGCTCGACTTCTCCCAGATCGCCGCTTCCTTCGGTGTCAAGGGCGTCCGCATCGAGCGCCCGGACGAGATCGGGGATGCTCTGCGGGAAGCGCAGAACTCCGGCGAGCCGCGGCTGCTTGACGTGGTAATCGACGGGGACGTCAAGTCGCGCTGGCTGTAGCGGCGAGCCTCCTGAAGCTAGGCAAAACCCTTCCCCGCACGGGCAATCTGCATTAGGATTAGATGCCAAGGGGGCCGCGAGATGGAGGACGCGAAGGCGGAATACCGGAGCGCCTAC
This sequence comes from Chloroflexota bacterium, assembly GCA_036732045.1. Lineage (GTDB taxonomy): Bacteria > Chloroflexota > Dehalococcoidia > SM23-28-2 > RBG-16-64-32 > DATKKM01. The sequence continues at coordinate 2,849 of DAINDD010000079.1, read as the reverse complement.
GAAACGTGGAGCGCGCAACTGACGGACCTGCACAAGGGCCTCCTTGATGGCGCGCGTCTGGAACCCCCCAAGCTAAAAGGCCTGCTCAACCGTGAGGCTCGCGCCTGGGAGCGCTACGACGAAGCGCGTAAACGGCTCCTCGGCATCTCTGAGTAAACCTCTTGCAAGCTATGACACACTACCGTATCTATAGTTTTAATCCGCGCGTTTCACATTCGAGCAAATGCGCGCGGCATACTGGTCCCCAACCTTGACGTCCGTACCGAAGCCCCGGGCCGGCGACGCTATCGCAGCGCCTGTCGAGGAAGCTACCGTCCAGCCGGACGAAGAGCTGACGGCGGAGTGGGAGATCGTCCGGCGAGCCCAGTCGTTCGACAACGACGCCATCCGCCAGCTCTACGAGAAGTACTTCCCAAAGATCTACAACTACGCGTTCATGCAGATGGGCGACGTCCAGGCCGCCGAAGACCTCGCCTCCGACGTCATGCTCAAGATGATCGAGTCGATCCAGAAGTACACGTTCCGTGGACTGCCCTTCGGCGCCTGGGTCTTTCGCATCGCCCGCAACCGCCTGATCGACCTCCATCGCCGCCGCAAGCGCCGCGGCGAGGTTGACCTGAGCGAGACGCTCTCCACTGCACTCGCCAACCCCCAAGTGCTGGCGGAGCGCGCGCTCGAACGCGGCCAGCTCCAAATCGCACTCAAGCACCTGACAGACGAGCAGCGCCAGGTCATCGTGCTCAAGTTCATCGAAGGGTTCGACAACCGCTCGGTGGGCCAGATCATGGGCCGCAGCGAGGGCGCGATCAAGTCGCTCCAGCATCGCGCACTCGGCGCATTGCGGCGCCTCCTGCACCCCGAGGACAGGTACTGAGATGGCCTTCCGCCGCTACGAATCCATCCTTACCGAGTGCCTGGAAGCGATGCGCGAGGGCGCGTCAGTCGAGTCTTGCCTCGTCCGCTATCCGCAGCAAATGGAGCGCTTGCGACCGGCGCTGATGCTCGCTGAGCGCCTCTCGAAGACGCCGACGGCTGCCGCACGGCCACAAGCGAAAGACCAGGGCTGGCGGAAGCTGGAGAGACGGCTCGCCGAACTGCAGAGCGGAAAGCAGCCTGTCACATTCGTCCCGGCCGTCATCCGCGGCAGCTATGCGGCCTGGCTGAAGCCCGTGGCGATCAGCGCCGTCGCCGTGCTTTCTGTTTCGGCGGTCGGCGGCGGCGCCGTTTACGCCTCCCAGAGCGCCATGCCCAGCAGCCCCCTGTACCGCGTCAAGCTGGCCAGCGAAGGCGTGCGCCTCTGGTTCGTCTGGGACGACTCACACAAGGCGCAGATCCTGCTCGATCAGTCGAACCACCGCATGGAAGAGATTAACGATACGGTCCGCGACGGCGATACCGTCCCCGAGAATGCGCTCGCGGCGATGGAGAATCGCAACCAGCGCGCCTTTGAGATTCTGCAGAAGGAACCGCAGAACACGGAACTGCGGGCGCGCGTCCTGACGCAGGCGCAGGAACAGGAACAGCGATTACTGGCGATCTGGCCAGAGGTCCCGGCCGACGCCAGGGACAAGTACAGCGAGGTCGTCGCCGATCTGCACAACACGCAGCTGGACGGCGGCGCGGGCAACGCCGTCGCGGTCTTGCAGCCCGAGGAGCTATCCGGCGGCATCCTCACGATTTCTGGACAAGCCCAGCAGTCCAGCGGCGACCAATGGCAGGTCGGCGGCGTCGAAGTCCGCATCGACGACCTGACGCTTGGATACTCGCAACTCCAGGCCGGGGCCTCAGCGACGGTGCTCGCCGCGCGCAGCTCCAACGGCCGCCTCCACGCCCTGCGCCTGGGCAGCATCCAGGTCGGGTCGATCCCAACGGCCGTCGTCTCCGGCGCCGTCGAAGAGGTTACCGACCAGGGGATCAGCGTCGCCGGCCAGTGGATACCCTTCTCGTCCGACACCCTGCAGACATTCCCGGTGAAGCCGGGGCAGCAGGTGCAGGTCACTCTGCAGAACACGGCGTCCGGCGTTGTCGCCGGGCTCGTCAACCCGGCTTCAGCCGGTGCCGCGGACGGTAGCACGCCGACCCTATGGTTTGAGGGCACGATCCAGGGCGACGTCAGCCGCTCAACCAGCCGCTGGACGGTGGGCGGCTTCCAGTTCGACATCACGCCCAGCACAGCCTTCGACGCCCGCGCCGGCAGCGTCGCCAACGGCGCGCGCGTGCAAATCGAAGCGGTGAACGACAACAATGACCTACAGGCGCGCCGAGTAACCGTGCTCAATAGCACGGCTGCCAGCGACACCGCTGACATTATTGGTGTCTTTGATGGCTTCGACCAACCGCAGGGCGTCTGGCACATCAGCGGCCTCCCGGTGGTCCCGTCGGCAAGCGCAAACGATCCGAAGAAGGGGTCGCTCGTCATCGTTGATGCTAAGCGTCAGGGGGCCGACCTTGTGGCCACAAACATCTCGGTGGTTGAAGAGCCGGACGGTCCGTCGCTAGTCCAACTGGAGGGCACGATCTCGAAGATCGACGGCAGCCGCTGGACACTGGAGATCGGCCCGGTGCACGTTCCATCCACCGCACACGTCACGGGACATCCGGTTGTCGGCGTGCGAGTGATCGTCTGGGGCTCTCGCGGCGCCGACGGCTCGATCGAAGGCAGCTTCGGCCGGGTCCTCGACCAGACACCGATCGCGTCATCTACGCCCGCGGACGCTTCCCCTACGCCGACGCCTTTCGACGTATCGGGCGCCGCACCGTAACGTCCGCTCTCCGTTAACGGCCGTAACATCGCCGGTAGCGTAACGAAGACTGTGTAAAAGGCAGGGGCGTTAACCCTTTCAAAGCGA
>DAINDD010000078.1:11538-11701 GCA_036732045.1 Chloroflexota bacterium | reverse complement strand
GGCGCACTCACGATCTGCACAACCACAGCCAGATGCTCTTCTCTGTCCGTGAATATGGGAGAGTGCAGAGGGGCGGAGCCCTTCTGCCGGGGGGCCTGGGGGTGTCCCCCAGACTCATCTTTCTCTCTTCGGGAGGGGTGGGGCGGGGGGCGGCCTGCTACGG
>DAINDD010000078.1:0-11528 GCA_036732045.1 Chloroflexota bacterium | reverse complement strand
CCCCCAGCCTCCTTTTGAGGAGGGGAGGGGAGGGGTGCCGCCTTAAGGCGTCTTGGTCGGCGTTCCGCTACCGGCAGGCCCAATCGCCGGCGTCTTCGTCGGCGACGCGCTTGCGGAGACCGACGCCGATGGGGAGCCGCTGCTCTCCGTCACGGTAAAGCTCGTGTGCATGCCCCGCCCGTACTGCGCGGTCTTAGTGCCGTTCTCGTCGTCCACAAGGTTAGAGATGAGCACGTACGTGCCCGGGTCCATCTGGAACGTGCGCCCCGTCGTGTCGCCGGAGTCGATCGTGTCGACCGTGTGCTCTATCTTGATGTCCGTCGCGTCGGTGTTCACCGAGCCGTCGCTCTTCGTTGGCAGCTGGTCGGGCGGGATGTTCGTGCGCAGGATCACCACGTCGTGCTGCTTCTGGCCGTTGTTCTTGATCGTGAACTCGATCGGACCCTTCGGAACGGTGTTCGGGTCGGTGGTGATCGACCACTCCGCGAGCGTCACGTTCACCTTCCCGCCCCCTCCGGTGCTTCCACAGCCGACAGCGAAGGCAAAGAGCGCGAAGATGGCGCCGATACCCAGCAGAAGCCTCACGCGGGCAAGTATATAGGCGCGACGTGCGAGGTGCCAGTTAGAATCAAGTGTGAGTGGTGAGGTGCCGGCCCGATCCGTTTTCCGTTGCGCTGCAATCCGTTGTTAGCCAGCGACCCCGCGCTTAGTCGTGCTGGTGCGCGGTAGCTGGCGCCGTCGCCTCGCGCGCTTCCGCCGGCAAGGACAGCGAGTACAGCACATCGACGTGATGGTGGTGGAACTCGTACGACCAGTACAGCGCCACCGCCCGCTCATTTGTCTGCTCCACGTAGACCGCGCACGCATTGACGTCCCGGTTGCTGAGGTGGCGCAGCGCTTCGCCGAGCAGGTAGCGGCCGAGGCCGCGGCCGTGGTACTCCGGCGCCGTCCCGATGATGTAGATCTCCCCGATCCGGCCCTCGTCGCCGCGCTCCTGCACCTTCACCCAACAGAAGCCTGCCAGCTCGCCATCGACCTCCAGCATCAGCACGTCTTCTGCGCGGAACCACGGTTGCGCCATGCGGGCATGCAGGTCGTCCAGCGTCCAGCTTCCGTTCTCCGGGTGCTCGGCGAAGATGCGATTGTTCAGCGCCAGCCAGCGCTCGTCGTCTTCGCCAGGGCGGAATGGGCGGATGCGCAATTCCGGCGGCGTCTCGACGACGGGCGGCGGTCCGGGATGCCGGTGCATGTGCAGTAGTTTGCGCGTCGGCTCCAGGTGAAACGCCTTCGTCATCACCCGGCTCGCGGGCGAATCGTTGTACGCCCAGAGGTCGAGCCGGACCGCCTTGTGTGCCTCGGCATGCCGTATGACGAACGTCAGCAGCGCGCCGCCGATGCCGGAGCGCCGGCAGTCCGGGTGCACGACAATTTCGCACGAGACTCGACGCTCGTCGCCCCTGCGGAACGTCAGCGTGTGCGCGTAGCCTACGAGGCGCTCTCCCTCGTACGCCAGGAAACCAACCGCGAGATCGTCGCCCCTGCGCAGGTGCAGGAATTTGTGCTCGCCGATCGGATCGTGGCCGTCGGCCTCGGTGGCCGCGGCGATAAGCTCCGCGAGCTCCTCAACGTGTTCGCCCTCCAGCCGGGAGATGATTTCAATGTGGTGCATATCAGAAAGGACCGTTCGCAGGAATGAGGGGATCTTGACCGGGCCTGCTGCCTGCAAGCCAGTTGGACTTTCGTTCCTGACCGTCATTTTATGCTCTCGCCTCTCCGAATCGCCAATGTGTGTATGTCGGTGCCGTCCCGTCAGGCGACAGCCTGTCGTATTATTGACGTATGGGCATCCCCATCTCGTTACGTCCTCACCGTCGGAGCGGCAATTGCGCAAGCTAGCCGTCGGACTCGGCGCTTGTGCCGGTGCGGTTACCGCATTCGTCTCGATGCGCTGGCTCGGGCGCACCCGCGAAGACACGCGGTGGGAAGACGCAAAGAGGCCCGGCAAGCTGCTGGATATCGACGGCGTGGCCATTCACTACGTCGAGAAGGGCAGCGGCCCGGCGATCGTGATGGTGCACGGCTTCGGCGGGTCAACGTTCAGCTTCCGCTACCAGATGGCCGAGCTCTCGCGCGACCACCGCTGCGTTGCGATCGACCTCAAGGGCTTCGGGTTTAGCCAACGTCCAGAGGGCGGCGATTACTCGCTGACCGCGCAGGCGCACCTCGTCCTCCGCGCGATGGACCTTCTTGGCATCGATCGCTGCGTGCTGATGGGCCACTCCATGGGCGGCGACGTCTCCATGCGCATCGCCACGATCGCGCCAGAACGCATCGAGAAGCTGATCCTCGCCGCGAGCTCGCCAGGCATGAAGGTCTGGGTGATGCCGCGCCTGCCGTTCCTGCGGCCCTTCCTGCGGCTCAGCATGCGCGCCTCACTCGGCCGCTACCGCAAGAAACTGTTTTACGACAGCAAGTCGGTTGACACCGATGCGATCTTTCAGGGCTACCTGGCGACGGCCCGCATCATGGGCTCGTTCAACACCATCTGGGAGATGTGGGACGGCATCCGCCGCGACAAGCCGATCGACTACAAGCGCATTACGATGTCGACGCTAATCCTCTGGGCGGAGAAGGAGCGCATCATCCCGTTCCCCGGCTTCGCTCTTCGCTGGCTGCGCAAGAAGCTGCCACATGCCGAGGTCGTGACGGTGCCCCGAACGGGCCACCTGCTGCTCGAAGAACGCCCCAACGCCTGCAACGGCGCCATCCACCGCTTCCTTGCGGGCGCGACCGAAGACCATGTCCGCGAGGCCGCGCTGACTACGCGCTCTTAGCCGCCTATCGACTTCGCATCAAAGGAAGTCGCCATCAGTGCCCCGTGCCTAAACGAAAGGCCGTCGCTGGCCGGCGGGAAGAGAAGCCATTAAAGGCGTATGATCAGGTCCGTCAACCCTCACCCTCAGGGACAAGAAGGAGAACGCTCCAAATGGCAAAAGACCCGATCAGCATCGCCCGCGAGAACATTGAGGCGGCGAACGCCCAGGACTGGCCGCGGTTCAAGGCCACGCTGACCGACGGCGTCGTTTACGACGAGGTCGGCACGGGACGTAAAATGAAGGGCGCCGACCAAAGGGTCGAAGCCTACCAAGGCTGGTTCCAGGGCTTCCCCGACGTCCAGGGGAAGATCACCAACACGTTCGCCAGTGGTGACACTGCTACCGTTGAAGTCACGTGGGACGGGACGCAGACGGGCCCACTCGTCGGCCCCGCCGGCACCATCCCTCCTTCAGGAAAGCGCCAGAAGACGCGGGCGACTCTCGTCCTGACGTTTGACGATGGAAAGATCAAGGAAGCGCACCACTACTTCGACATGCTCTCCCTGCTGCAGCAGATCGGAGCCATGCCCCAGTAGCCGAAGCTCTCCGCCTCTGTTGCCCGAACAACTACTGCGGGCGGCGCTGCGCCTTCAGGTCGTAAAAGCCCATAAACGGCGCGAAGAGTCCCATTCCGAACAAGAAGACGCCCAACGGAATGTGAATCTCTTTCGCCGTGGCGTGCCCGTCGCTGCTGAAGACGCCCAGCACGACTTGGATGATGACCAGAACCAGCAGACCGAAGTTGTGTCCGACCATGCCAATGCCGAACGTCCGGCGGGCCAGGTAAGCCAGGATCAGTTGCAACACGACAGTGACAAAGATGACATCGGCCACGACGGAATGCGCGTCCTTGAAACTCGTATGTGAGGAGTCGGCAATGTACTGCGCGATGAGGATTGGCTGCACGAGAAGGAGGACTGCCGTCAGGATAGACATCAGCCGGTAGCCCCAAACAGGCCCGCTCTTGTCCCGGATCGTCGGCGCTTGCTGAGTCATGCGTCCCTCCTTTTGCGAACCATTTGCGGCCATCGCGCCGCTTAGGTCAAGCAGGCCTCAGCGCACTCACTCTTTGCGCTCGACGTAACCGTGCTCGTGAACGCCGTAGCCCACGCGGTCGCCGTACCGCCAGCGCGCGTAGCCCTCTCGCAGGCACGTCGGCCCGAACCAGACGTTTCCGCTGGCAAACGCCATTTCGCCGGTCACGTGGTGCTCGCGGCCTTTCTCGTCCGTCATCCGCAGGTCGACACCAGTCGCGCGCGTCCCGCCCTCCGTTGTCGCCACGTCCATCTCGATCCTGGTCAGCGCCATCACCTCCTGGCCATCCCAGAGGCAGCCGACGTGGGCGGGCTGGGGCATGCCGGTGAGGCGGATCTTGAGGGCGTTGAACCAGAAGTTCTCGTCGATCTCGCCGCTCAGATAGTCCCACGTCTCGAAGGTCGACCAGTTGCGCTCGCCGCCGAAGCTGTGGTCGCGGTGTCCGAAGCAGTCGATCCGATGCACAGCCTCGCCGATGCGCAGCGTCCCCTTGACGGTGCCTGAATGCTCTATGTGTCGCGTCGATTGATCGACCGTCGACCGTATTGCGTACGGCCACATCGCCGTCGGAATGGTGCTCTCCCAGATGACGTCCAGCGAGACGCCATCTCGCTCGAAGGTGAGTTGAAACTGCTCGAGCGGCTTCTGCACGTCGATCGTGTAGCCACACATCGTGAGCGGGCCGCCTGGATCCGGCAGCTTGGCGCGCTGGTCGATCAGGCTGTAGAGGAGCGCATACGGCCCGGAGACCAGCAGGTAGAAGTTCCCATAGCCCTTCAACGGCAGCATCCCGAACCGTGCCGCGAAGGCGATCTCGGCCTTCGGATCGACGAACGTGAACCAGTAGCTTTCGTTCCACAACGGTAGCGCGTCCGGCCCCGGCGCATGCCGCGCGTCGTCATCTGGTGTCGCCATGTGAGTAGAGCTGGCCATCGTTTACGTAACCTTACCTCTCCTGGCTGATGAACGGTAGATGGCCGCGGTAGCGCCTTAGCTCGGGTAACGAATCGAGGCGTATGCGCATCCTTTTAGATGGTAACGAGCCCGATAACCAATAGATGGCTCGGCCTGGAGGATTACATGTCGAACAACGGTACTTCCCGAATCGGCCGCCGTACAATCATCGCGGCCATCGCCAGCTGCCTCGTTTTGGCTGCGCTGATTGCCGGGACGCTCTGGCAGGCTTCGGTGAACCACTCGAAGGCCAACGATGCACAGACGCACGCCAACACGGTCGCCCTGTTCGTGAGCGCCGAAACCGAGGCCAAGACGGCAAGCCAGCTCGTACAGCAATATGTGGGCAGCGGTGACGTCACGCTTATCCCGCAGGTCCAGGCTCACACTCAGGCCGGCGTTAAGCTGCTGACGTCCGCGATCCAGTCGGCGGGCAGCGATCCAAACGGCTTCATCGACACGGGCTCGCTGATGGTACAGGCTGGTGGCAAGGCCATCGCGCTGCGGCAAAGTGGCGACGTCCAGGGCGCCGTGGCCCTTCTGACCGGCTCCTCGCCGCAGTTCAATGCGTACATCGCGGCGCAGGACCAGGTCGTCGCTTCCGAGCAGCAGGCCGCGGTCTCCGCTCAAAGCTCGGCTGATACCGCCAGCACGGCCACGATGTGGCTGGCGATCATCGGCGGCGTCTTCGGCGCCGCGATCGTGGTTGGCGGCCTTGTGCTCGTAACCCGCAGCGCCCGCCGGCGCGCCGTCGGCACCGCGGCGGGCGTCTAGAGTCCGCGAGCAGTGCGCCGCTGGCCGTGTGTCCGGCGCACCGCAGTAGACAGTCATGAGTGTTGTTTCGCGAGAAATTACCAGCGCAACCGGCGCAGGGAGCCGGCCGTCGCACCTCGGGCGGCGGTTCCTCCCTTCGTCGGTCAGAACCCTCGTTATCGGCGGCTTCGGGCTGCTGGTAATCGTCCTCGCCTTAGTGACACTCGGTGCCAGCTGGCAGGTACGGCAGCACCAGGCCGACCTGTCCGAACTGGATCGCCACTCGACGATGGCCTCCCTGCTCCAGACGGCGGAGGCGCAGGCGAGCATCGCCGGCCTCCTGGAGCAGCGGTACGTCGCCGCAGGGGATGACGTGCTGCTCCAGCAGAACGACCCCGCGGGGGGCAAGTCGTACGTCCAGGAGATCAACGACGCCGCGACCAACGCGCAGCAGGCGCTGGACACGGCGCTGGCCAACGGCGGCCCTGAGGGCCTCAGCCAGGTGACCTCTACGGGAGCTCAACTCCTGCAGGGGGCTTCGCAAGCCGTGCAGCTGCGTCAGTCTGGCGACGTCAAAGACGCCTCGGCCGTGATGGAGCAAAGCGTGCCAGTCTTCCACGGCTACCGTCTCCAACTCGAGGCCCTCACCACTCAGGAGCTCGACCAGGTCGAACAGCTCCGCGCCCAGGCGAACCGTGCTGGTAATCTCGCCTTCTGGCTTCTCGTCTCGTCCGGCGCCGCAGGCATTACCCTGGGCCTCGCCGCGTCCTTCTGGATCGCGCGGTCGATCATCAAGCCGCTCGGCTTGCTCGAAAATACCGCCCGCCGCGCCTCCGGGGGAGATCTCGCGGCGAGAGCGCCCATCGATGGCCCAAGAGAGTTCGCGCACCTCGGATCGGTGCTGAACGACATGATGGGAGCGATCGAGGAACGCGCCGAAGATCTGAGCAACGCCAACCGCGAGCTCAGCCAGAGGAACAGCGACCTCATCGACGCGCGCAACCAGGCCGCCACCGACCCGCTGACCGGCCTCGGCAACCACCGTTCGTTCCAGAACTGCTTGCGGGAGGAAGTCGCAAACGCGCAGAATGCGGGCTCAAGCGTCGGCCTGATCATCATCGACGTGGACGGCTTCAAGGACGTCAACGACTCTCTCGGCCACCTGGCCGGCGACAAACTCCTGCGCGATCTCGCCGGTCGGCTCACAGAGGTCACCCGCAACGACAACACCTTCCGCTACGGCGGCGACGAGCTCGCCGTCCTCTTGCCGGGCGCTGTCTGCGTGGACGCGACCGCCGTCGCCGATCGACTAAAGCTGGCCGTGGCTCGCGTGATCGCTCCCGACGAACGGTCGGTGACCGCAAGCCTCGGCATCGCCTGCTTCCCGGAAGCCGCCGCCACGCCAGAAGAGCTCGTCCACCGAGCCGACATGGCGATGTACTGGGCCAAGGCCAGCGGCAAGAACCGGGTCACCGTCTGGGACGCTGCCATGACGGACGAGCTCACCAGCGCCCCTTCTCGCTACACCGGCGGGCGCAAAGAACCGACAGATGTCGTCGGCACATTCTCTGCCGCCCTTGCCGCCAAAGACCCCGCGACCGCCGAGCATACGGAGCGCTGTTCCTGGTACACCGCCGCGCTCGCCGCTGAGCTCGGCCTGAGCGACGAAGATATCGCCACGGCCCGCCTCGCCTCGCTCTTGCACGACATCGGCAAGCTCGTTGTGCCGGACGACATTCTCCGCAAGCCTGGCCCGCTCACCGATGACGAGGCCGAACGCATGCGCCAACATCCCGCTGACGGCGCGAACATGCTCACGCAGGTTCCGTCTCTCGCGCGCGCCGTGCCCGGCATCCTCCACCACCACGAGCACTTCGACGGCTCCGGCTACCCCCGCGGCCTCGCCGGCGAAGGCATCCCGATCGTCGCACGGATCTTGCTCGTGTCCGATGCCTTCGACACGATGACTACCGACCGGCCGTACAGCGCGGCGATCTCCGCCGACGCCGCGATCAGCGAGCTTCAGCGTCACAGTGGGACGCAGTTCGACCCGGAAGTTGTCACCGCCTTCGTGCGCCTGATCGCCCGCACAGGTGGTTTCCCGGGACGCCGCGCAGCTGAGCGAGCCGTCGCCCGCCCGAGGGCGTAGCGCCGGCGAGCTGGGGTCAAGTCTCATCAACTCGGCCGCCGCACTAACTAACGCCACATATTCGTGCGCTCGTAAGCCGAACTAAACGTTATCTAAGATCACGAATGCCGCGCCAGAGGTCACCGCGTGGCGACGCAACGCGTCTGCCAGACAGCGCGTTTCTTCGTCACTTACATTCTCGACTTCGCGGTCTGGCATGACCACGACCGAGCGGTCGCGCAGCTTTTGTCCCCGCAGCCAATACTGAACATGAGGAGTTTGAAGCACGTTGCGAAGCCATTGCGACTGCCGCACGCGAATGGTGCTGACAACGACGTGACCGCCCATCCTTCCCGGCAGTAGAGGAACCCGCCTGGGCAGTCCCGTCTTGTGCCCCGTGGTCTCTAGGACGATCAGCCCAATCGGCGACATCCATAGAACTACTCCCGCCAGCTTACCTCGTACACCCTGACCGGTTCCTCGAAGCCCTTCGCGACGAACTCACCGCGGTCTGCGAAGAGGAAACCCTTGCCGCTGCACAACCCGCGCACCGTGTCCGCCACCAGTATCTCCCCGCCGCCCGCCTTCGCCGCGATGCGTGACGCAAGGATGACCGTCGCGCCAAAGAGGTCGCCGTCTTCCTCAATCGGTTCGCCGGCGTTGAGGCCGACGCGAACCGATAGCGGCTCGCCCTCGCGGTCAGCGAACGCACGCTGCAGCGCGACGGCGCACTCGACTGCGCGGGTGACGCTGCCGAACGAGGCCATGAAGCCGTCGCCCATTGTCTTCACCTCGGTGCCGCCGTTCGCCTTCAGCACCTCGCGGGTGATGCGCTCATGCTCGCGGAGGACGTCGCGGCCGCGCTCGTCACCGAGGCGTGACATCATCTCGGTGTGGCCGACGAGGTCAGTGAACAGCACGGTGCGCAGCGAACTGTCTGATGGCATTGGCGAGCGGGCGGCAGACGCGGCTTGCGAGACCCCGGTTGCGAACTCCACCATCGCTGCGAAGATCTTCTTCATCTGTTCTGGTGCAGGAAAGTGCGCCCCCGGTAGTGAGAGAAACGTCGCTCCACGGACACCCGCAGCAATCTCCTGACCGAGCGCAATAGGCACCATGCGATCATCGCGCGCGTGGACGACGAGTGTTGGCGCCTGGATTTGCGGAAGCAGCGGCCGGATGTCGACGGCCATCATTGCCTGAAGGGTGGCGTAAGCGTCGGTAGAATTGGCGGCGAGCCGCTCGTAGGTCGCAAACGCCTCCGTGCTGATGTACGATTCCCCGTTCACGAAGAACTCGGACATCAGCTTCGAGCCGATCCCCCACTCTTCCCTTACCATCGTCAATAGCGCCCGGCGCATTTCTTTTGATCCTCCGACGCCGGCGTTATTCGCGAATGAGCCGTAGATGATCAACTTCGTGACGCGGTCCGGATATCGGGCCGCAAAGCCCATCGCTACAGGCCCGCCCTCCGACCCTCCGGCGAGAACAAACTTATCGAGGCCCAAGTCGTCCACCACCGCGGCCACGTCCGCGAGGTGCGCATCAAGCGAAAAGTTGTTCACGTTGCGGCTGGACAGGCCAGTGCCGCGCTTGTCTAGCGTGATAAATCGGATGGGCTTGATGATCTCGGTCACGCCGAGCCCGTCTCGCATCTGGCCATCCAGTTCGAGGTGGCTTACCCAGCCGGGCACCCAGACAAGCGGCGGAAGGTGGGCCTCGCCCTCGACGGAGTAGGCGATGCGGACGCCGTCCTCGGTCGTGCAGTAGCGAACTTCGCGTTCCATGCCGCGAATTGTACAACCAGGGTCCGCGAGCAGCGCGCGGCCACCTGCCAGCATGTCAGATGGCCTGGCTCCGTATCTGAGATTTGCCGGACTGGACGATCACAGATACGAACCGCCGGAGCGAACCCATCTGACTTGACAAGAATCGACCGTTTTCGACGGTCGATGGAGGTTGAAATCGTATCTGGAGCGGGAGACGGGGATCGAACCCGCGACCCTCTGCTTGGAAGGCAGATGCTCTACCACTGAGCTACTCCCGCTCGCCTCCGTATTCTAACGGATGGCGCTGAGACAGCCGATCGCCAGCGGTGGGCCGAGCGTCTACGGCAACGGCAACGCACCGGCAGCCAGAGCGTGCTGTCCTGGCGTTCCGTTGCCGCGCAGGCGCTTCACGAACTGCTGCACCAACTGCGGGCCGCGTCCTCGAACAAGCGGCTCATCGCCTCTCCCTCCTCATCGCCTCCGCGGCCAGGCGCTCGTCGCCATCGCCGGTCAGCATAGTCACAGGCAACGCCGACTCCGTCACATCCGGGTGGTTCGTATTGCGGCGTCAGCAGCCGGGGAGCTTCTCGCGCAGAGTTTCCAGCAGGTTGGCGATCGGCACGCGAACCTGCGTCATCTCATCGCGGTCGCGGATTGTCACCGCCTCGTCCTCCAGCGTGTCGAAGTCAACCGTCACGCAGCACGGAGTCCCGATCTCGTCCTGCCTCCGGTAGCGCCGGCCGATGCTCTGCGCGTCGTCGTATTGCGTCATGTAGTGCGGGCGCAGGAGCTCCCACACCTTGCGCGCCGGCGGCACCAGCTTCTCGTTGCGGGAGAGCGGCAGGATGGCGGCCTTGATCGGCGCGATATGTGGCTTCAGGCGGAGGACGGCGCGCTTTTCGTCCTTCACCTCTTCCTCGGCGTACGAGTCGATCAGCACCGTCAGGAAGCAGCGGTCGACGCCCATCGCCGGCTCGATCACGAACGGCAGGACCTGCTGGCCCGACGTCTCGTCGAAGTAGCGCAGTGTCTTGCCGGCGTGCTCCTCGTGCTGTTTCAGGTCGAAGTCCGTGCGGTTGGCGATCCCCTCGATCTCCGAGAAGCCGCCGAACGGGAAGTTGTACTCGATGTCCGCAGTTCGCTTGGAGTAGTGAGAGAGCTCCTCTTTGGCGTGCTCGCGCAGCCGCAGGTTCTCCGGGCGCACGCCAAGCACGTCCGTCCACCAGCGCATCCGCGCCTCGATCCACCTGTCGTGCCACTCCTCGTCCGTGCCCGGCATCACGAAAAACTCCATCTCCATCTGCTCGAATTCGCGGTCGCGGAAGATGAAGTTGCCAGGCGTGATCTCGTTGCGGAAGGAGCGTCCGATCTGAGCGATGCCGAACGGCAGCTTGCGCCGCATCGTCGTCAGCACATTCTCGAAGTTTACGAACATGCCCTGCGCCGTCTCCGGCCGGAGGTACGCCACCGAGGCGTCGTCAGCCACCGGCCCCACGTACGTCTTGAACATCAGGTTGAACATCCGCGACTCGGTCAGCTCGCCGCCGCAATCCGGGCAGCGCAGCTCGCCCTTTTCGTTCGGCTTCAGGTCGTCGGTGCGGAAGCGGTGCTTGCAGCTCTTGCAGTCCACCATCGGGTCGGCGAAGGTGCCGACGTGGCCACTGGCCTCCCAGACGCGCGGGTTCATGATGATCGAAGTCTCAATGCCGACGACGTCGTCGCGTTCCTGCACCATGTACTTCCACCAGGAGCGCTTGATGTTGTTCTTCATCTCGACGCCGAGCGGGCCGTAGTCCCAGAACCCGCCGATGCCGCCGTAGATCTCGCTGCTCTGGAACACAAACCCGCGCCGCTTGCACAGCGACACGAACGTCTCCATCCCACGCCCGCCCTCTGGCGGGGACTGCTTGTCGGCCATGGGCGAGATGATATCGGGTCAGGGGTCGCGGGTCGAGGGTTTGTACTCGTTCAGTACATCCCGTACACCTTGCCTGCTTAAGCGCAGCTCCTTTC
>DAINDD010000077.1:0-11964 GCA_036732045.1 Chloroflexota bacterium | reverse complement strand
ACGCCGCGACGTTGCACAGACTGGCTACTTCTGTGCGGCGGGCCAGCGTGGGTGGGCCTCGCGCTATCGCACCACAACCGCCGGTCTGATCGGCGAATGTCCTGCGGTCCGCCAGCCCTGGGATGTGGTGGGATCGGGGGACACCCCCGAAACTGGCACCCCTCGCCCGCGCACGGGAGAGGGGCAGGGGGTGAGGGCCCCACGACGCCCCGCTGTTCACTGTTCACTGTCAACTAACCACTAACTGGACACTTTCTGTTAAGTGATATAGCCTTTGATCTAATGTTTACCGCCGGTTCACCGGGAGGCGTCGCCTCCCGGTGAGGCGCTACAGCTATACACCCCGCCGCAACGGACGCCAGACGCGCACGTCGCGCGGGGCGGGGGCTGGTTCAGGCTCGATCCTGCCGTTTGCGCTGCCGGTTGTCGTCGTGCTGGCGACGATCGTCGGCGTCGTCTGGTTTGCCGGCGGCAGCGGGGCGTCCTGCCAGGGGCCATCCTGCAACAGCGCGCTCGCCCCGGTGCCGACGCCGACCGCCCTGCGCGCGGTAGCGTCTCCGACTCCCAGGCCCACGCCGGCACCGCCTCCCCAGGTCACCGGCCTCGCCGCGGCGATCCTGGAAGAGCCGTGCGGCAAGACCGTCTACGCCTTCAACGAGCACACCATGTACCCGCCCGCCAGCCTGACCAAGATGATGACCGCGCTCGTCGCCGCGCAGAAGGGCGACATGTCCCAACTGGTCACCTCGCCGATCGACGGCGGGCAGCTCTCGGCAGCGACCGATGGCACCGTCGTCGGACTCACGGTCGGCCAGCAGCTCAGTCTGCGCGATCTCCTGTACGGCCTGCTGCTGCGGTCAGGCAACGATGCCGCGCTGGCCATCGCCGTGGCCATCGGCGGCGGCGAGTCCGGCTTCGTGCAGATGATGAACGACGAGGCCAAGGCGCTCGACCTCAAAGATACCAACTTCACGAACCCGCACGGCCTGGACGACCCGCGTCTCTACTCGTCGGCTTACGACATCGCGCGGATCGGCATCGAGCTGCTACGCAACCCGGACCTGGCGCAGATCGTGAAGACGAAGGAGTACACACCAGTCTCGGCCGGCTGGACGAACGGGCCGCTGGAGAATATCAACCTCTTCCTCACGCAGTACCCCGGCGCGATCGGCGTCAAGACGGGCTACACCGACACGGCCGGCCAGACGATCGTCGCCGCCGCCGAACGGGACGGCCGCACGCTGGTCGTCTCCGTCATGCACGGCGGCGACGAGTACGTGGACGCCGGCGCTCTGCTAGACTGGGCGTTCGACAACACCACTCCGGCCTGCGGCCCGGTCGAGGCGACCGCTTCGCCGGCTGTGAGCCATAAGCCAACGTCGTAGCTGCAGGTCTTCAGACCTGCCTGCAAGCTGTGCGACATCACAATCAGGAGAAGCGATGGCTGACAATATAGCGCTGGTCGAGCGAGTGCTTGGCCAGATGTTCCCGAAGGTGCTCGGTATGAAGCTGCTCGAGGCGAGCCCGGACCGCGTGCGCGCAGAGCTTGTCGTTACGCCGGACATCTGCACGACGGGCCAGACGCTGCACGGCGGCGCGATCATGACGCTCGCCGACTTCCTCGGCGCTTCGGGGACGTTCCTCAACCTGCCGCCCGGCGCCGGGACGACCACGCTCGAGTCGAAGACGAACTTCATCTCGCCCGCCCGCGTCGGCGACAGGGTGAGCGCGACCTGCGAGCCAGTGCACAAGGGAAAGACCACGCAGGTCTGGCGCACGACCGTCGCACGCGAGGACGGCAGGTTGGTCGCGGTCGTCACGCAGACGCAGATGGTGCTGGCCGGTCCGCCGCCGCCCGAGGAGGCGATCGCTTCATTCTTTCAGGGCAAGTCGCTCTCTGAGCAGAAGGCGCTCCTCGCCCAGCTCGAGCACGGTGGCGCGGCGGTCTACCAGATGATAGCGGCCCAGGAGCCGGATGAGGCTCGCAAGCAGGCGCTGCTACAGGCCGCCGAGCGGGAAGAGGAGAACGCACGCACGCTGGAGGACCAGGCGTAGGCTGTCAACGGCTGGCCTGCGCCGCGACGAACTAGCGGATTCTTGGCCACCGGCCGTCAACGTAGGGGCGCAACGCCTGTCTCAATCACAGATCGTTGCTTCGTCGTCCACCGTTGGAATTCGATTTCATCTGCGGCGTCCAAGCGCTGCGCCCATCAACCTCGGCGCGTGGCACAGACAATCGCCGACTGGTTCGACATCGCGAGGTGGGGGCGCAACGCCTGTCTCAATCACAAATCGTTGCTTCGTCGTCCAGGTTGGAAGTGGAAATTCGTTTGTGGGTGAGGATTGGCGGATTGGGTTGGTCACCGGCCGCGTCAACGTAGGGGCGCAACGCCTGTCTCAATCACAGATTGAGCCTACTGTGGTTAGCGCGGTGAGGTTGGGGTCCGTGTAGCTTATGCCGTAGCTGGTAACCCAGCCGGCATTCTCGATGTCGGCAGAAGTATCGGCCGGATCCGTCGTATTGTCAGCAATGACTGCGCTGGTCAGGTAGCCTGAACCGCTGTCCACGGGGAAAGCCTGGTATTCACTTCCGAGCGCGGATTGGGCCAGAGGCATAATCGCGAGAGCCTCCTTCGTGGCTCCCCTGACCGTGGCAGAAGAGCCTGAAGTGCCCGTGGTGGTCCCCCACATGAGGCCGCGAAACCTGCTATCGCGATAAGTACGACGAACTTAATCCCTATCTTCACACCTCACCATTCCTTCGACGAGAACTGAAGATTCAGTCTGGATGATCAGACAAATGCCAGAACCGCACAGACTAGCGCTAGAACCCCGAAGAAGAATATCGCCAGCCATGACAAGACAGCCGCTTGCCGATGTGTGGGTCTGAAAGCCCACGGTAACCACTTGGGGCGCCACTCAGGTTCTGGTCTAGAGTTGTAATACCGGTAGAGGATGCCAGCCCACTCTTCCCGGCGAACGGCGAAGAAGATAGCGAACCCAAGTAGGATCGGCACGCAAAGAAAGAGAGAGAGGTTCATCTTGCCTACTCCTTTGGTCCACCCGATCTCGTTTGAAACAAGTTGATGTTGAGGTCAGAGGTGTCCTGCCCAGACGACCAAATGTACCGAGAGAGATTCGATACGATTGCGGCCCCACAGGCCGCTCCAGCGACCCCGGCTTGCTGCTGTATTTTTCCGGTCGCGGCTACGAATCCCGCCATCCCGGCGAATGCACACTGGTCGACGGCGTTATTTGCCCCATAGTGCTCGTCTACCCAAGTCGCTGCGCCAGCGACACAGCCAGCTGCAGCCCCTAGATTCCCCGCTGAGGTCGCGATTCCGATAACGGCTGCGCCGCCAATCGCGCACTGATAGATAGCGCCGATCGGGCCGTTAACATGCTGATCAATGTAGTAGCTACTGGCCCCGGCAACACATCCAGCGACTGCGCCGGGAGCGGTACCGCCGAACGCAAAACCTGCCGCACCCCATGTCACGCACTGAAACGCGCAGGGAGCAGCAGCACTAGCGACATCACTTGCAACTCCGGCAACCGACTTAATGCAGCCTCCGATAGAGCGACAGAACTGGCCGGTAGGATCGTCGAAGGTCGTCGGGTTGTTCAGCGCATACGGGTATCGGTTCTGAGTCTGCGGCACTTGCGCGAGACCCGACACTGGATCCTGCGACAGGAACCTTCCCGTGGTCGGATCGTAGTATCGCGCGCGCAGGTACTGCAGCCCGCTGTCTCCGTCAGTCTGCTGTCCCGTGAACTGAAACGGATTCGCGGAGCTACCCGGGGAATGCGTCGGCGCCCCGAAGGCATCGTAGGTGTAGCCGTCGGTGCGAGTGGCCGAGCTGTTCGTCAGATCGGCCGTAGAGCCCAGGCCGTCGCTGTCGTAATACGTCTGGACGCCGGAGCCGTCCGTCGACGAAATCCGACCGAGACCGTAGACATGGCCGCCAAAACGACCGTAGACATGGCCCGCCAAAACAGTTGGCCGTCCTCCAATGTAAGTATGACTATTCTTGCTGGTGTGTGCTCGTGGGAGCGGTGGTCTCTGCCCTTTGGTCGATGGTGCCGTTTATAACGTAAACGAAGTTGTTCGCCTTCAGCTCATCCCAAGTGACGGTATGGTCGTGAACCAGTTGATCGCCATTGTAGGCTTGGAAGCGCTCCGGGAACAGGCTCTCTCGCCCTTGGAAGACTGCGCTCTGCCCCGGCATTAGAGTGGTGAACTGGACTCCATTCTCGGCTAACAAGAGCGTTTGCTGGGTCGCGTTGACAAACGTAATCCCCTTCTCCGCACTGTCCTGACAGCCTGTGCCTAGAACAGCGCAGGTGAGCAGAACTATGCTAGCCGTAAAGGTGAGTAGCCGCACAGCTGTCAGCGTTGGACTCGAACGGATTTGTGCCTGGAAGCTGGTCAACGAGAAAGTAGGCTGGCAAAAACGCCATGCCCAATTATCATATTGCCTTACGTGGCACAATTCGTGTCGAAGCACATCCGGCAAGATCGGGCGTGGACTGAAGATGAATGAGCCTACGGTAAATGCCCTGCCTCCGTTGATCTTGGAGATCAGATGAGCGAGACCGCCAGTACAGTTTTCGTAGATCACGATGCCGCCCTCTTTCTCTTGTCGATGGCAAGACGAAAAGGCGGATATAGTGGCGCCCAATACCTCGTTCGCCACGCCGCCATTCAATAAGTTAGTGGGGTTATGGACCACGTGTGTCGCGGCGCTCGCGACATCGTCAACACGATCCTGGCCCCAGTCCTTCACCGGTTGGGGAATACAGTCTGATGGATCGGCCGGGCACCAAAGCCCACTTGGATCAATCCACGAGGCAGGGTTGTTCCCGACGTAGGCATAGCGATTACCGGCAGCGGGCCTAGTCAGTGGCATGGGGGCAGAGTCCTGGCTCAAGAAGCGCCCCGTGCTCGGGTCGTAGTATCGCGCCCGTAAGTATTGCAGCCCGCTGTCCGCGTCGCTTTGCTGGCCGGTGAATTGGAACGAATTCGCCGAACCGCCCGGCGAATGTGTCGCCGTGCCGAAGGCGTCATAGGTGTAGCCGTCAGTCTTCGTCGCCGCGCTGTTCGTGAGGTCGCTCGTCGACCCGAGTCCGTCAGCGTCGTAATACGTCTGATTCCCCGAACCGTCTGTCGCTGAAATCCGCCCCAGGCCATAAACGTACGTATTCGTCCCGTCCTGCAGGACCTCGGGTACGCTCCGGTTCACGTCCCAGACGTCGTTCGCCGTCTGGCCGCTCACCGTGTGGCTCATTCTCAACCCGTCTCCTTAGTCCCCCACGATCTAGCTAGACGTAGTGAGGGGACAAGAACTTATTTCAAGTCATGCACGAGACAAGGCCAGCCAGATCGCCAGAGGCACGACGGCCACTGCGATGATCTGTAGCACTATGGCGACTAAGTGCGCTGACGTGGCCGCGCTTTCCGGAGAGCCGGCCATTCCTGAGAATGTCGTGCCTTCAACCGAACGACGAAATTCATCCGGCGTGACGCCGGAGAGAATTCGCGCACAGAGAACTAGAAATACAACCAAAGTCGCACCCCCAAGCAAATACGCAATCCGGACTGCGGTGGAGTGGGAACCTAGGCTGTCGTATACCAGCGGAGTAATCCCCGCCAAAGCTGCTACGACCGCTGCCGTCACGGCCATCGACCTTATGAGCCCCGAAGACGAAAATCTAGCAGGTGTTCTTGACAATGCAAATAGACCAGAAGAGAGCGATAGGAATATCGACATGCCTAAGAACACCACCATAACTTATTTCACTCCTTGCGGCCGTGAGTCGGGTGTGGCGATGAACTATTCGCCGCGGCCGCATTGGTAATTGCGAGAGATGCGATTGAACAGCGGCTCATGTCGGCCTGCGATCCAACGAAGGCTCCTACCTCGAATGCAGTCACCCACCCACCAAGTTCAGCGGTATAATTTCCGACCAGCCCGACGCCGAGATTGAGACCATTCGTGAGTGTAAGGCCGATTTTTTCACCGTTGGAAATGCATGTGTTCGTAACAATCTGTATTTGGCTTGCGATAGCCGCTGCTACATCCAGAACTGATCCGACGGGCCCCGGTATCGGCAAAAGGTCGGCCACCTGTACACCGTTTAGCACTACGGGAACTAGATCGTCGATGCAATCGCCGGGGTCCCACGGACTGCAAAGGCCGAGCGGATCAACCAGCGTAGCAGGGTTTCCCAACGCGTACACGTAACGATCCTGAGTTTGCGGAGCGCGCATTGACCCTGGCCGCGGATCGCGGCTCAGGAATCGCCCCGTGCTCGGGTCGTAGTACCGTGCTCGCAAGTACTGCAGCCCGCTGTCGGCGTCCGTCTGCTGGCCGGTGAACTGGAACGGCTGCGTCGAGCTGCTCGGCGAGTGCGTTGGCGTCCCGAACGCGTCGTAGGTGTAGCCGTCTGTCTTCGCGGCGGAGCTGTTCGTGAGGTCGCTCGTCGAGCCGAGGCCGTCCGAGTCGTAGTAAGTCTGAACCCCTGAGCCGTCCGTCGATGAGATTAAGCCGAGGCCGTAGACGTACGTATTCGTGCCGTCCTGCAGGATCTCGGGCACATTCCGGTTCACGTCCCAGACGTAGTTAGCCGTCACCGGGGTCCCAGTGACGTCGACAATGTGCTTCATACGCAAGCCGTCTCCGTTGTATACAGACGTAGACGTGACACCACCTATTGCAGTCTGGGCAAGTTGATTTTGCGTAGTTGAACATGCCCCACAAGTAGGGCGCCTTCAGCCACCTTCCCGCTCAACATAATGTGCTGTTTTTGACGCCGAAACTGCAATTATAATCAGTCAATACGAAAAGACCATTCTCGCCGTGCAGATATGATTTTACGTCGCCATACCGTGTAATTCCGGAATTCTTCCGTAATCCCAAAAACACGAAATTACCAAACAAAATCCCAGTTTTGCCCGCTTTCCCTCTTCCGATTCTCCCGCCACACCGGCCATTATCCTCATGTGCCCACATCCGTGCCCCGCCCGGAAATTCGTCAGTCTGCGCAACATCGTGGCGCGGGCGTAACGCTGGACGTTTGGCGCGAGTTGGGTTTGGTTGGCGGACATTGTCCGGTTTGGGGTGCTGGCGCGCGAGACTCACGCCCGATCGATAGGCTAGCCTTTCGAATTGGTCAGATCGAAGGAGGACGCCATGATCCCCGATGAGCACCGCCAGTTCCTGGAGAGCCACAACGTGTGCATCGTCGGCTTCGCGCGTAAGAGCGGGCCTCCCTCGCTTTCGCCGGTGTATTACTACCTCGACGGCGACGAGATCGTCTTCTCGACAACGAAGACGCGTGGCAAGGGCCGCGCTGTCGCCCGCAACCCGGAGTTGACTCTCTGCATCGTCGATCCGAACCCACCCTACCCGTACCTCACGATTTTCGGACGCGCCCGCGCCGATGAGGCCAGCGCCCTGGAGGCGAACTTGAAGGCGGTCGAGATCATTACCGGCAGCCCGGTCAACGACGCTGTGCGCCCGTTCTTCGAGCAGCGCGCGAAAGAAGAGGGCCGCGTCGCCATTCGCGTTACACCGGTCGACTACTTCAAGACGCAGCCGATCCCGCACAGCAAACCGAAGAGCTGACAGGCGAGCGTAGCGACCGTACGGGTTAGAATGTCGGGCCATGACTACCGCCGCACTGGCGCTTGTGCTCGCCTCGGCCTGTATGCACGCGACCTGGAACTACCTGGTCAAGCGCAGCTCGGACAAATCACTCTTCTTCTGGGCGATGGCCGCTGTCGGGTTAATCGGGCTGGCCGTGCCCGGCGTCGCCTTTGCCGTATTCGACGGCTTCACCTGGACGATGCTCGGCTTCGCTCTGATCTCGGTCTGTTTTCACGCCAGCTACGCGGTCACGTTGACCAGGAGCTACCGGCTGGGCGATCTGTCGTCCGTCTATCCGATCTCGCGCGGGATGGGGCCGGCGCTGGTGCCGGTGCTGGCGGTCCTGCTGCTCGGCGAAAGCATCTCGGCGGTCGCGGTCATCGGCATCGTGCTGGTCGTCGCCGGTATCTACGCCACGCACATCGACTCCCGCTTTCTGCGGGACTTCTCGCACCCGCTGCGCGCGCTGGCCGCGCCCGGCACCCGGATTGCCTTTCTGACCGGCGTGATTATCGCGGCCTACACGATCTCCGATAAGGCGGCGCTCAATCACGACCTCAACCCGGTCAGTCTCAGCACCTTCGACACCTTTGGAAACGTGCTGGGCCTGTTGCCGGCGCTGGCGACCGCCGGCGCGGCCGCGCTGAACTGCGAGTGGCGTCGAGACTGGCCCAGGATCGTCGCGGCGGGCATTCTCGCGCCTGTTGGCTATCTTCTTGTCCTCGTCGCTCTGACGACCACGCGCGTCAGCTACGTCGCGCCGTCGCGGGAGATCGGGATCGTCCTCGGCACGGCGATGGGCGTGCTGCTGCTGGGCGAAGGCTACGGGCTGTCGCGCATCTGGGGATCAGCGTTCGTCGTAGCGGGGGTTATCGTGATTGCGCTGGCGCCGTAGGGCAAGAACCTAGAACCGAGAACCCAGAACCGGCGGGGAGGGCAGGTGGTGGCTCATGCGATGATGTGCGCGATCGGGGCGTTCTGGGCGAGCGCCACTCGCCCCTACGGCAAATCGCGCCGTTCAATAATCTGTGCGTCATCTGTGCGCATCTGTGGCCAAAAAAATAATCTGCGTTTCATCTGCGTTAATCTGCGATCAATCGCGTCCGGCTCGCGTGATAAACTCGCGGCACGAGGGAGGCGATGACAATGACCAAGAACGCACTCATTCTGGGCGGCGGCGGCGCGCTGGGCGTGTCCTGGGAAACGGGCGTCCTCGCCGGCCTGCAGCAAGCGGGCGTCGACGTGACCGGCGCAGACCTGATCGTTGGCACGTCGGCGGGCTCCGTCGTCGGCACGCAGATCGCGCAGGGCTCGACGCTGGCCGAGCTGCTCGACGAGCACCACAACGGGCGCATTGGCACAGAGATGCCGATGGACTTCGACGTACAGAACCTGATGGCTGTCTTCGCCAAGTGGGCGGCGTATCCGGAAATGACGGTGGAGCGCTGCGCCGAAATCGGTCGCTTGGCGATCGCGTCCAAGACGGCGAGCGAAGAGGCGTGGATAGCTTCCTTTGAAGAGTTCATCGGCCCCGAATGGCCGGAGCGCGATCTTCGCCTGACGACTGTGGACGCGGAGAGCGGCGAGTTTCGCGCCTGGACGCGCGACGACGGCGTCGACATCCGCCGCGCCGTCGCCTCAAGCTGTGCTGTGCCGGGCATGTTCCCGTGCGTGCGCGCCGGCGACCGGCTGTACCAGGACGGCGGTGTGCGCTCCGGCACCAACGCCGACCTCGCCGCCGGCTACGACGCCGTGCTGATCATCGCCCCGATCGGCGCCCGCGACGACTCCATCGACCCGCTGCTGGGCCGCACAACGCGCCGCGAGGCAGACGAGCTGCGCGCTCGGGGATCCCAGGTCGAGCTCATCTTTCCGGACAAGAGCGCGCTGGAGGCGATGGGCTTCAACCGCATGGACTCGACGCGGCGCGGTGTCTCGGCAGACGTCGGCGTGGAGCAGGGCCGCGAGCTGGCCAAGAGGCTCGAGGCCGCCTGGAGCAAGACGCCGGCCTGAGTGCGCCGCGCGTTTGGCGATGGCGTACATCAGACAGGGGTCGGTCGATCACCTGGTCTACGCCGTCCCTGACCTCAATGCCGGCATCGTCCAGATCGAGCGGCTACTCGGTGTTCGGGCGGCGCCGGGCGGGAAGCACCCCGGCCGCGGGACGCACAACGCACTCATTTCGCTGAGCGGTGGTACCTACCTCGAGATCATCGCGCCGGACCCCGAGCAGTCCGCGCCGGAAATGCCGCGGCCGTTCGGCCTGGACAGACAGCGCCAGCCACGCTTGGTCACCTGGGCCGCGCGCGTCCCGGACGTCGAACACCGGGCGGAGCAGGCCCGCGCGGCCGGGTACGATCCCGGCGTCGTGCTGGAGATGAGCCGGCGCCTACCGAACGGTGACGAGTTGCGCTGGCAGCTGAGCGCGAACCTCGAGCTGCCGGGCGACGGCGTTGTGCCGTTCCTGATCCAGTGGGAGCCCGGGCCGCACCCGTCGGAGAGCGCCCCCGCCGGCGCGCGCCTGGCCGACCTCGAAGCCGAGCACCCGCGTCCCAACGTCGTCGGCGTGATGCTGCAGGCGCTCGGTGTCGAGCTTACGGTGACTGAGTCGGCCCGCTCGGCCCTGATCGCCACGATCGAAGGGCCGAACGGCACGGCTGTGCTGACGTAACCTCGGGTCAGTCCCTGAAAGTAGTAGTTCCGGGATGATCCGTCGTACCGTCCGGAATCGATGCAGCACTTCTTGAAAGCGGCGACCGGATCCGCACGGACAGAGATCGTTCCTGCCGAGCTTCTCGATTAGTTCCTTCTCGCCGCGAACTTCGCGGAATTCCCGCTTCACCCGCGATTCAGACGGATAGCCCTTCCGGCACTTGCTGGTGATTTCAAAACGAGTCCTGGTCGGACGACTTCCTGATGGCGCACCTCCTGGTGTCTTCAAAAATCTGCGTCTAATCTGCGTCAATCCGCGGCCAATTCACCGCCCCATGGCGCGCGTGCGTTTGCGGTTGGCCTTGGCGATCTGCTTCCACTTGCGCTGCTGAGCCTGGCGCAGGCCGGCGTCCCTCTTGCTCTCGATGAAGATCTGCTCTCGCTGGAGCTTGCGGTAGCTCTCCAGCCGGCCGAGATCGAGTTCGCCGGCGGCGAGCGCGTCTTGCACCGTACAGCCCGGCTCCGAGCGGTGCTGGCAATCGCTGAAGGCGCAGGCGCCCGCCAGCTCCTCTACGTCCGCGAACGTCTGCCCTATGCCTGCCTCGGCGTCCCAGAGTGCCAACTCGCGCAGCCCCGGCGTGTCGATGATCAGGCCGGCGCCGGGTACCGCCAGCATCTGGCGGCTCGTCGTCGTGTGACGGCCCTTGTCGAAGAAGCTGAGCTCCCGCACGGCCTGCACTTCGTCGGCAAGCAGGCGGTTCACCAGGCTGGACTTGCCGACTCCCGAGGAGCCGATGAAGGCGATCGTCCGGCCCGGCGTGACGTAACGCGCGATCGCCTCGACGCCCTCGCCGGTGGCGGCGCTGGTGACATGGACGTCGACGCCCGGCGCGATGCCACTGACGTTGGCCAAGAGCGCCTGGCGATCGTCGGCCAGGTCGGACTTGTTGAGCACGATAACCGGCGTCGCGCCGCTCTCCCAGACGACGGTCAGATAGCGCTCGATGCGACGCGAGTTGAGGTCGTGGTTAAGCGACGAGACGAGGAACACGGCGTCCACGTTGGCGGCGATGATCTGCTCGTCCGTGCGTTCGCCAGCGACTTTGCGGGAGAGCCTCGTCCGCCGCTCGAGGGTGCGGTGGATGACGGCTCGCTCTTCGTCCGGCAGCTTCCGCGCCAGCACCCAGTCGCCGACGGCGGGGAAGTCTTCGCGGGTGGCGGCGTCGTACATCATGCGGCCGGTGACTGTTGCTTCGAGGGCGCCGCGTTCGGCGAGCAGAAGGTAGGCGCCGCGCTGTTCTTCGGCGACGCGGGCCGGTATCAGCTCTTCAGTTGTGTCTGCGATTTGCGATTGAAAGAAGGGACCCCAGCCGAGGTCTTCCAGTGTGTACAACGGATTCCTCCTGGAACGCTTGCATGGGTGAACAAGGGCAAGCAGGAGCGGAACCCGTGGATTCGCCTGAAAAACGGTTCGCGGCTAAGCGCGGAGCGACGAAAGGACGGGCCCGCTCGCGTACGCGGCAACAGTGCTCTTCATCTGTGCGGCCCTCCTTCCGTGTCAGTACGTTTATCGCAGATTAGCGGCGCTCGCCGAAGCTGTCAAGCGGCCGATCTGCCTCACTTAAACGGTTACCGAAGGAAAAGCGTTGCCTCAAAAGTAGGG
>DAINDD010000076.1:0-11998 GCA_036732045.1 Chloroflexota bacterium | reverse complement strand
CGGTTGGCGTTGGCGTGGGTGACGCGGTTGGCGTCGGCGTGGGTGACGCGGTTGGGGTCGGCGTGGGGGTGGGACTGGGCCTTGGCGTGGGTGTGGGAGTTGGAGTCGGCGTCAGCGTCGGCGAAGGGGTGTGTGTAGGGCTAGGCGTTGACGTGGGCGAAGCGGCCTGAGACGGTGTCGGAGACGGCGTAAGTGTTGCACTGGGTGGCGGGGTCGCGCCCGACTGCACGCCGCCAAAGTCGGTTGTCCAGTACCAGCTATAGGGGCTGCCCGCCACATACACGCGCCCGATGCCAATCACTATGTAGTTCGGGCCAAGCATATTGGCGTCGTGGCCGGGCGATGCATGCCAGGCGTCGAACGCCTGCTGCGCGGTGATGTATCCTGCGGCGAGGTTCTGCGCCAGCCAGGTGTTATAGCAGTAGCCGAAATCGCACATAACCTGTATCCACGTCTCGCCGCACTTATCAGGGGCAGGGCAAGCGGGCTGGTTGTGGTCAAAGTAGTTGTAGACGCCCATGTCGTTGCTTTTCCAGTCGGCAGCGGGGTCAAGGCGGGTATCGAGGGTGAGCGCACCAAGGCCGTTCTGCGCCCGATAGTTATTGATCAGCACCAGGAAGTTCGCTTCCTCGGTGTCGATAGCCCCGTTATCATACTGCCCATCATAGGTTGTGGCGATCGGAGTCGGGCTAGGCGTGGGTGCGGCCGAGGTCCTGGCAGCGGGCCAGGCAAGCGCCAACGTTAGCGCCAGGGCGACGCTCGCGAGCAGAGCGAGCCATGTAACTTTGCGAGGCATGTTTAGGTCCTTTCCTGCGAGGCGGCTCCAGAGAAACTGACGGCAAGAGCTGCTTGACCAGTTGCACGGGCGCGTAAAGGGACCGTGCAGGGGGAGTTAACGAATGGCAGTTGCCTAACAGCGCGGATCGCTTCGGGTCACATTAGTTCCAAATCGCCGGGCGATATCGCGCCTGGCCGCGTCGTAGTACGGCCTGCGAGCGGGCGCCTCCCGCGGCGAGCGAGGGCCCGCGCCTCCGGCGGGATGTTGCTTGACCACCACGGATGAGGTTTTGGCGCCCCACACCGTCTGAGAACGCGGCGCGGCGTGGAACTGAGTACGGGCCCTACAGTCGCAGCGGGCCGCACTCGGCTCTGGCGCCGCCACCGCCCGGATTGCCGCGATATTTGTAGAGCCCGTCCCTGGCCGGCAGCGCAGTCATGGGCGGCAAGGCCTATGCGAATCGCCCCGATCTTGTAGCTCGGCCATCGCACTGCCTAAGCAGCGGCGTGGATGGCTCTGCTCACCCGAATGCTTTGTTTGTCAGTTTGCTCGCGACTCTGCTGGTCTTCGGAGTCGGCGCGACTTACGGGGGACGCAGGATCAGGCGACGATCAGAGCGCAGGTTCCCTTCGTTCAAGCGCCCGGGGGTGGCTCCTTGACCTGCTCATACTCTGCGTCGAATCGGGCTTGGATTGGACGCCGCCTTCCGCCACGTCTCCGAGGAGATGGTGGGTCCTGGCCAGCGAGATCGAGCAAATGCTGAACGAAGTGGAGCTGGGCAAGCCACGGCGCAATGCGCTAGCGGACCTCGCGGAGCGCGGCCTCAATACCTGAGGTGGGCGTGGTCGTCAACGCGATGATTCAGTCCCAGCAGATGGGCACGAGCCTTGGCGCAACTCTTCGGGCTCAGACGCAGCGATTGCTCCTCAGCGGCGCCAACGCGCGGAATAGCTCGCTCGCCAGGCAACCGCGAAGATGGCTTTCCCGCCTGTGCTCGTTCTAACGCCTTCAACGTTCATCGTGATCCTGGGTCCCCATCGCCGTGGATCTCTTCAGCGATCTTTCCTGGAACTGCGCTCGGGTCACTGCTCAAAAAATGGACTTTGTCGGAGTTCCGAACGGCGGGCCGTACTGGAGGACGATCGTTTCCCGGTCAGCAAGTGGAATCGAAGCGGGGTCGCCCGTGAACGGCGTTCCGTTGACGGTCGCCGTGATCTTATGATCCGCGTCCACCGTCGAGTTTAGGAGCTGAGTGGCGCTGAGCGGCCGCCCCCAGATCTGGAAGAACTGCCCGAGGGTGAAGCCGCGGTTGTCCGGCGCCTCAATGTGAACGAGGCCGGTATCGTCGTGCGTGTGCAGCCAGAACAAGCAATCGCTGCGGATGCCAGTGTTCTTCGGAACAGTTACCGGCGCACCATCGACCAGGATCTCCAGGGCCGCGTGTACGTGGTATTCCAGGCGTTCGCCGGTCTGACAATCGACGCCATCTACCGTGGCGTACGTCTTGACGCTGCTGCCCTTCAGCCAGATGAAGACGGCGAAGAGGACACAGAGGACGACTGTGACGATTGCTACGGCCCACAGCCAATCCCTGCGGCCGGTCCTCAACGGCACGCGCCGGCCCGATTTCGCGGGCGCTCGGGGGCCCGGCTTTACTGGCACTTCCAGGCCACCGAGAAGCAGTCCGAAGAGTAACAATCGGCCGGCAGGCTGCGTCCAGTCATGTTGAGGGAGATTCCCTGGTATGCACGCTGTCTGCTATACATTCATTGATAGGGTACCAGTTAACTGTCTGGCCGGAGTCATCCACGGCAGGCGGACTCTCCCCCAACATTCACGACGCACAGCCGCCTGGCGAAAGGATCACGTATCATGACGATCGACACCAAGGCCCCTCGACGGGAAAACCACGACGACCACGAGAAGCACGAGCACAAGCATGACCTGCAAGAGATCCACGAAGACGTTCCGCCGGACTTTTACGATACGTCTGTCAAGGACAACCTGATCCAACGGTACTGGCACGGACGCCGGTTCAAGGAAGTGGCCAAGCTGGCCACGAAGGTCGACGGGCGTTTGCTGGACGTCGGTTGCGACGGCGGCACGCTGACGGAGAAAGTCGCCGCCCGGGCGCGGCCTGAGCGCGTCGTCGGGGTGGACATCTCGGCGAAATCGTTGGCCTACACGATCACCAAACGCCCGCAGTTCGACCTTGCCGTGGGCGACGCGGAGGAGCTTCCGTTCGGCGACGCCACCTTCGCAGCGATCTTCTGCTCAGAGGTGATGGAGCACCTGGTGAGCCCGCAAAGGATGCTGTCCGAAGTCAGACGCTGCCTGGCCCCCGCGGGCTACGCCGTTGTGATGGTCCCGGCCGAGACGCCGCTATTCAAGCTTCTCTGGTTCTGCTGGACCAAGTTCGCCAAGGGCAAGGTCTGGGAACACTCCCACGTCCAGGATTTCGGGGGCAAGTCGTTGGACCGGATCGTGAAGAACGCAGGCTTCCGGGTGCTTCAGGACAAGCGGTTCCTGGGCGGGATGGTACGCGCGCTTAAGATTGCGCCTGTGTAACCGGGGCTTTCGCAGACACTGGCTCCGGCTGTCCGTTCTGAATCGTACCTGCCCTGACTTCCCAGAAGAGCCGCGTCACGTGGGAAAGGAAGTCGCGTCCCTGATGGAGCGTAGCCTTGCTGGCGCCGGCGGCCCGCCGCTCAAACCTCAGCGGGACTTCTTCTGTCAAGCGCCAGTTGCTGCGGACGAGGATGTCCAGCAGGATCTTGAAGCCGATCGGCCGCAGGGCCGTCTCGTTCAGGAGAGACCGGCGCGCCAGGAAGAAGCCGGAAAGAGGATCGCTCACCGAGCGCAGGCGTCCGCGGAACACGGTTTTCACCAGCCTCTTCGAAGCGAAGGAGATCAGGCGGCGAGAGCTGCTGCTCAGACCGGCGTCGCTGCCTCCCTCCACGTAGCGACTGGCAATGATGATGTCAGTGTCGCCCCGCCTGGCCGCCTCGATCATGTCGGCGATCAGCTCCGGTGGGTGTTGCAGGTCGGCGTCCATGATGCAGACGTAGTCGCCGTATGCCGCCGCCACGCCCGCCAGCACAGCAGTCGAAAGACCGCCCTGGCGCTCGTCGCCCTCGCGGTGGATTACTGACAGGTTCAAGCCGTGTTCGGCCGCGAGCTGTGGGGCCACCTGCGCGGTGGCGTCGTCGCTGTCGTCCACGAGGATAATCTCATAGCTAGTTTCGCGCAGTACGTCCGCCAGCTTGGCGAGCAGCGCCGGCAAGTTTTGCTCCTCGTTGCGAGTGGGGATGATTAGCGAGACATCGAAGGCGGGAAGCGCGGTAGCGCTTGTGCCCCGGTCGATCTCTTGCATTCCCGATGTCCGTGTCGGCGCCTGGACCATGAGTCCTCCTCGGTCGTTGGGCAGAGCCTTCCGATAAGTTCTGACGACAACCCGCCGGGAGTGTTACCGGCTCAGTCGCGGACGGCCGTTTGTATTGTGTAACAATAGGGAGAAATTGGTGTATCGAAACCGGGAAGCGATGCGTCTATAAACCAGATGGGCATGACTGAATCCGAAATGGTCCGCAGGGAGACGCTTGGCAGCATCCTGCTTCGGTACCGCGGCTACGTGTATGGCGCCTCGATTTTCATGGGCGTCTACTTCGTGTACCTGCTCTTCACGCCGCTGAACATCGACGCGAAGCACCACGTCTATCTGGCCGAGGCCATGCTGCACGGCAACTTCGACGTAGCGGCGGCTGGAATGCCTGCGATCTACAACGACGCGGTCGCTGTTGGCGCCAGCCGATACATACCCTTCCCCCCGGGGCCGGCCATTCTCTTGCTCCCGTTCGTCGCGATCTGGGGAACAGCCTTTTCAGAGTCGCAGTTTGCGGCCGTGCTCGGCGCCGTCAACGTCGTCGTGTTCTGGCAAGTCCTAGTCGCGCTCGGAATCTCGCGGCGGACCCAGGCGCTGGTTCTGCCGTTCTTCGCCTTCGGCACCGTCCACTTCTACTGCGCGACGCAGGGCGCGGTCTGGCAATACAGCCACGTCGCGGCGGTGTTCTTTATGCTGGCGGCGGTGTTGCTGTTACTGCGCAATGCGCCACTTGCCCTCACCGCGTTCGTATTTGGTTTCGCGGTGATCTCGCGATCGCCAACGCTCCTGGCGGCGCCCTTCTTCCTTTACTACATCTACCGGCAGCACAGCGAACGGCTGACCATCGCAGGACTGACCGATCGCGCCTGGCTCAAGGACGTCGCGGCGTTCGGCGCCGGACTCGCGCCGTTCGGCCTCGTGATGCTCGGCTACAACTATGCGCGCTTCCATGATCCCTTCAACAGTGGATACCAGGCGGTGTACGAGACCTACGTCAACAGCGATATCAAGTACAGCTACTATCGCTCACTCTTCCCGGATGCTGCTCAGTTCAAGCTGTTCGATGTCAGGAACATCCCGCTGCATCTCTACACGCTATTCTTGATGCCGCCGCAATTCCACGCCGACTGGACGGTCTTCCGGCCCTCTCCCTACGGCATGAGCGTGCTCCTGACCTCGCCCGCCTTCGTCTATGCCTTCCTGGTCAAGCGGAAGACGGCCCTCAAGCCGGCGTGTTGGCTGGCGATAGGCCTGGTGAGCGCGTTGCTGTTCATGCACTACAGCCAGGGATGGGTTCAGTTTGGCTACCGGTTCCTGCTGGACTTCGCTCCGTTCTTGCTGATCCTGACTGCGCTGGGGTTCGACGACAACACTTCGCCGGCGCATCGCCGAATTCAGGTCGACCTGGTAGCTATATCGATACTCGTGGGCTTCTGGGGCACTTTCTGGGCGAACAATGGCTTTTAGTCTGGCCTCGGTTTTGCGGTCCATCTCGCCGCCGACGCGTCTGCGAGCGTTAGGGGATCGTGTCCCTCCTAAAAGCGGCCCAGCGGTCGAGGAAGAGCTGCCGCGGGTCGGCCAGGACACCCCAAGTCGGCCCGACGGAGAGCGGCTGACCGGTCAGTGGCCGGAGAACTCTCGGTCGGAAGTGCCCGGCCCGAACTGGCCCCTGGTCTTCGTGTTTTTCCTGGCGTTGGCGGTTGTGCAAACGCTCCCGCTCGCGCTTCACATGAATGACCACGCGCTGGGCTGGGCGGGTGACTCCTACGTCATGTGGTGGAACCTGGTCTCGCTCAAGCAGTCGCTGCTTGCTTTGTCGAACCCCTTTCACACGAGCGCCTTGTACTACCCGCAGGGCACCGATCTTTATCTGCACACGCTGATCCCGGTGAATGGCGTCCTGTCCGTGCCGCTTCAGTTGATTACCGGCAACGTCCTGCTGTCCTGGAACATCCTGATGCTGACGTTCCTGGCGCTCTCCGGAACGGGTGGCTACGCCCTCGCCTATCACGTGACAAAGGACCGCTGGGCCTCCCTGTTCGGGGGCTTTCTCTTCGCCTTCTTGCCGTTCGTGATGATGCACATGAACGCGGCGCACTTCGACATCGCGACGACGTGGCCGATCCCCTTCTTCGCCCTCTTTCTCCTGCGATTCTTTGAACGCCGCTCCAGGGCGGACATCCTGCTGGTGGCGGTTCTCGGCGCGCTGATGACCTGGAACTGGGTCGAGTTCGCGATCGACGCCGGCTGGTTCGCGCTCTTGCTCTTCTCCTTCTGGGCGATCGTGAAGCTTCGCCGGGGCGAACGCGCTGACATTCCGCCGATGGTCAGGAGCCTCCTCCCCGCGATCGTGGTCTGGGCCGTTCTCAGCGCGCCGGTTGTGATACCTACAGTCCTCGCGATTCAGTCCGGCGACTACACGGTTACGACGACCGGCAACGAGGCTGGCTACTACTCGCCGGACGCCTTCGCCTACTTCATCCCGAGTCCTCTTTGGGGGCCCGGCGAATTCGCCAATAACTTCGAGAAGCCGTACTCCACGAGGGCGGGCAGCATTGAGACGACCATGTTCCTGGGCCTCTCACCTCTCGCCCTCGCGATCGTGGCGCTCGCCAATCGCCGGAAGTCTCCGTTGCGAACAAGTATTCGGTTCTGGTCGCTTGTGTTTGGGTTCTTCGCCGTGATGTCCCTGGGC
The DNA here is from genome assembly GCA_036732045.1 of Chloroflexota bacterium. Lineage (GTDB taxonomy): Bacteria > Chloroflexota > Dehalococcoidia > SM23-28-2 > RBG-16-64-32 > DATKKM01. The sequence goes on along the minus strand of DAINDD010000076.1, from coordinate 5,143 downwards.
CCCGAACTGAACGCATTCGGACTCAGCCTGGCGGTCCCGTTACCGTTCAAGCTCCTCCAGCTGCTGCCGTTCGTCGGTGAACGAAGAGAGCCGGCCAGGATGATCATCGTCGGTGCGCTGGCCCTGGGGGTTCTGGCGTCGATCGGCGTCTCAGTAGTGGCCAAGAAGTACGCACACTCATTCCGGCACGCGGGACCGCTGATCGCCTGTATGGCACTCGCGGTCATCTGTTTCGAGTACTGGAACGCCCCCGTTAGCCTGGCGAGCTACCAGGTACCGGCGATCTACGCGCAAATCGGACAGGAAGACGGGCAGTTCTCCGTCCTTGACCTGCCACTCGGTCGCGCCACAGGCAATAGCCACACAGGGGACCCCGCGGGCGCAGCGATGTCCGATTATGCGCAGGTCCTGGATGGCAAGCCTTCGATCGGCGGTTACCTTTCGCGGGTTACAGACGAGAACCTCAAGTGGTTGGCGGAGGAGCCGGGCCTGGGCTACCTCGCGTGTCTGGACTGCAACGGGTATCCCCGCGACATCGATCTGGACACCCAGCGAGTGCGGGCTCTCTTCTCCGAGCTGAAGATCAAGTACGTTGTGGTGAACCTCAAGACGTTCGAAGGCGAGCCCTCGGCGCTGATAACGCATGGAGTAACGACCGACGCCGAGCTTTATCTGCATGCCAGGCTTGGGCTCCAGGAGATCGCGTCTGGTAACGGTTGGCTGGCCTATCGGAACCCGGACGTGAACTAGGTCGCAGACGAAGCCAGAGTCCCCGGCCGCGCAGATAACCGAACGTGCTCTAGGAGGCGAGGCGGAACCGGATTAGCGCTGCCAGGCCACCCCGCTTGACAGGCCCCTTCGGGGGTCTGTCCTCTTGTTCGGCTACTGCTCGCGCCACTTCCATAGTTGCCGGATGTAATTTTGGCACCCCACAACTGGCCTCGATGAGCGTCCGGGAGCTGTGCTCCGGGAAGGGTTTCCTGTTCGCGGATCGTGGTGACTTCGTCGCGAGGGGGTTCGTGGAGCCTGTGCGAGTGTTCGAGGTGAGGTGGCGCGACACTACTGCTAGTTAGTAGAGGCTGAGGAGTACGTCGGGGCTCCGGCTCCGCCTTCACTCGTCGCGAAAGCCCAGGTCGAAGGTCCATCCGGGATAACTGTTCCGGAGCGTTGGAACGCGGTCGTTCCAGGCATCTTCGGATAGGCGAGAAGGTTTCCAAACCGTCACCGTATCTCTTCGCACGACGAAACCCCACTCGAAGCCGGCAACGGCTCTCACGTGAGGACCGACCACCGCATCAGGTGTGAAACAGAGATAGCTTTGGCAGATCCAAGCCATGTCGTCTGGCTTGAGTCTCCGCGGTGCGTCGAACAGTGTTGGCTTAATTCCGAACCAACAGTACGGCGTCTGCAGATTCCGATAGAGTGCAATCGGATCTGTTTCGAAGTCCTCAGCAGAAGCGCCATCTGATGCCTTGACCATCTGGCTCCAGCCGAACATCGCGGCGTAACCCTGTCGGGAGTACTCGATTTGGGCCGTGCAGATAGGAAAGCCCCTGGGGACGTCCTTGGCAAGCGCTCCTGGCAATACTTCGTACGGATCGCCACTCGGATTGCTTGCGACGGTCACAGCCACGTTGCCCGTCGACCCGCGAAGTGAGAAGGGAAGCTTGAGTTTGTGCGTCACACTTGGTTGTTTTGCCAATGAAAGAGCAAAGCCGAAGGCGAAAGCTCCCGGAGCCCGTCGCCACAGCCTGCGCTGGACGCTACGTACAGCCATTTGCCACCCCCGGTAGCTGGGGGCTTCGCTCGGAGATTGCCGGCCGCTGTCTCCTCTTATTCGTTCGCGGCCAGCCTCCCGAATGAGGCCCATCTGGATAGAAGCCCCACCTTGTCCCCTCCCATTTGGGCTGGCCACGAGATCCTTAGTACGGATACTCTAGAAGTAGACTACCGGTGTTCTCCTCTGCCTGTCAATACAAAAACCCCCGCTTGACGGCGTTTTAACTTACGGTTCACCCGCCGGAGACCCGCAGCCGTGTCGTCTTGCCGACACAATGTCGTTAACAGCCACGCAGGGGACCCCGTGGGCGCAGCGATGTCCGATTATGCGCAGGTCATAGACGGTAAGCCTTCGATCGGCGGTTACCTTTCGCGGGTTACAGACGAGAACCTCAAGTGGTTGGCGGAGGAGCCGGGCCTGGGATATCTCGCGTGCCTGGACTGCGACGGATACCCACGTGACATCGATCTCGACACCCAACGGGTGCGGGCTCTCTTCTCCGAGCTGAAGATCAAGTACGTCGTCGTGAACCTCAAGACGTTCGAAGGCGAGCCCTCGGCGCTCATAACTCATGGAGTTACGACCGACGCCGAGCTCTATCTGCATGCCACGCTCGGGTTCCAGGAGATCGCGTCTGGTGACGGCTGGCTGGCCTATTGCAACCCGGACGTGAACTAGGTCGCCGATGAAGGCGTTTGCCCTCCCACATCGCCCAGGGGGTGCAAGGGCAGGCCGCCGGTGGCTCTGATGTAGGGCGCGGCGATAGTACGGTCGGTGACGTTGATCGCGCCGTCGGCGTTCAGGTCGAAGCGCTGGTTGTAGGTCCCGCCTTAAGCGCCAGCACCAGCCGCGTGCGGTCCGTGACGTTCACCCGCTGATCGTCGTTGCAGTCGGCGGGCATCGCGTCGACCGCCTCGTCGTTCGGCGTGGATGTGGCGCGCAGGCCCGCAAGTGGTTCGTCCCCACGAAGTTCTCGAGGCAATCATTGAACCGCGGGGCCATGCTGCCGCCGCTATTGCAGACGCCGACAGACCCAGCGAGTCTCCATCGCTGGCTACGAAAACAGCCGGATTGGGTTAGCGTCGGGTCTTCCGTTGGTCTTGCGACCGGGAAGGAACTGCTCCAAACAAACGCTCAGGTTCGCGCGGCAGGCTGAGTGCGCGGCATCGGCTGTTGATAGAAGCTCTGCGGATAGGGTATCCGCGGCGCGCTCGCCTGATCGATCCGCTCGACCGTCTCATCAGGGAGGTCCACTTCTAACGCGGCGAGGTTCTCTTCGAGCTGCTGAACAGTCTTCGGGCCGATGATCGGGGCTACGACGCCGGGGCGCCCGAGGTTCCAGGCCAGGCTGAGCGCGATGGGAGTCACACCAAGGCGATCAGCTTCCTGCAGCACGACATCTACGATCTCGAAGTTCCGGTCGCGCAGGACACGCCGGCGCCAGATCTCCTGGAATGGGCCGGCGGCGCCGAAGCGAGTGCTGTCTTGCGGCTCTTCGCCCCGCTTGTACTTTCCAGTCAGCATCCCCCCACCAAGCGGACTCCAGGAGATGATGCCCAGGCCGAACTTCAAGCAAACAGGAACGATCTCGACCTCGATGTCACGACCGATGATGCTGTACTGCGGTTGCAGGCTCACTAACGGCTCCCAAACTCGCGCGTCGATAACGCGCACGGCCTCGGCGATCTGTGACGCGCTCCAGTTGGAGACGCCGATATACCGCACCTTCCCTTGCCGAACCAGGTCGTTCAGCGTGCTGAGGGTCTCCTCCATCGGGACGCTGTCGTCGTATCGGTGCATTTGGTAAAGGTCGATGTAGTCGGTGCCGAGCCGCCTCAAGCTGTCCTCCAACGCCTTCATCACGTGCTTGCGGTTCGTCCCTCCATCGAAGGGGCCGGGGCCGAGCGCTCCTCCCGCTTTCGTAGCGATGACCGTGCTGTCCCGGCGTCCCTTGACCGCCTTACCGACGATCGTCTCCGACAACGTTCCTGAGTAGACGTTCGCCGTGTCGATGAAGTTGTGGCCAGTGTCGAGATAGGCGTGGATGATCTGTAGCGATGTTGCTTCGTCGCAACCGAAGTCCTGGTTGCCGAAGTTCATGGCGCCCAGGCAGATGGGCGACACCTTTAGTCCTGACCGGCCGAGACGCCGCTGTGCGATGTTAGGCAAGGGAATTCTCCTTAACGTGGGTTATGGGCGATGCTCGTTGAGAGTATATCAGCGACGTCATGCGCCTTCGGCGGCCAGCAGGGGGCTGACTGTGTACTACGTGGTGTTAGCGTCGGCAAGTTACTGAGCGACAACTCGACGCTGGTGGATGGTGGTTGGCTTCGCGCGGCCCTTCACCGCGGGCCTTCCAGGCGGGCATCGGAACGAAAGGGCGCACCACCGCAACCCGACCCCGATCCGGCATAATCAACTCATGTTAGAAGCACTCGCGGTAGCGCTTGGAGTCCTGCTGATCGCGATCGCCCTGCTGGACGCTTTCGAGACGATCGTCCTGCCGAGGCGCGTGACCCGGCAGCTACGCCTGGCCCGGCTCTTCTTCCGCTCCACCTGGCGGCCCTGGGCAGCGCTCGCACCGCGCATGCCTTCCGCCTCCCGGGAGGCCTATCTCAGCTTCTACGGACCGCTGTCGTTGATCTTCCTGATCATCCTCTGGGCGGGGCTCTTGATCGCCGGCTTTGGGCTTATCAACTGGGGACTGGGCTCCGCGGTGACCGCGTCGGGGGCCAACGCTGGATTCGGCAGCGACATGTACATGAGCGGGACGACGTTCTTCACGCTGGGCCTGGGCGATGTCAGCCCACACTCGTCATTTTCGCGGGTGATCGCGGTGGTTGAGGCTGGAGCGGGCCTGGGGTTCCTCGCTCTCGTAATCACCTACCTGCCGGTGCTGTACCAGGCCTTCTCCCGGCGCGAGCTGAACGTCTCGCTGCTCGATGCTCGTGCCGGTTCGCCACCAAGCGCGGGCGAGTTCTTTCGGCGCCTGAATGCTAGCGGCGGCGTGGAGAACCTGAACGCGTTCCTGCAGGAGTGGGAACGTTGGGCCGCTGAGCTGCTGGAGATACATCTCTCATACCCCGTGCTCGCCCTGTATCGCTCACAGCACGAGCGCCAATCGTGGTTGGCATCGTTGACGTTCATCCTCGATGTGTCTTCGCTGGTTATAGCCGGCGGCATGGAGGGGTCGCAGCGAGCCGCTCGGCTCACTTTCGCCATGGCGCGGCACGCAGCCGTCGATCTGAGCCAGGTCCTGGCAGCGACGCCCGACCCGAACGTCGACCGGCTGCCGGCCGGGGACTTCGAGCGGCTTGTCGCGGCCGGTGGCGATCTGCTTGCGGGCGCTCACCTGGAAAAGCT
>DAINDD010000075.1:0-12189 GCA_036732045.1 Chloroflexota bacterium | reverse complement strand
GCGCCCAGGGGTGGGGCGGGGGAGAAGGTCATGGTCCGCATGGGCCTGCACGCCGGCGAGGTGATCAAGGAAGGCGAAGATTTCTTCGGCCGCAACGTCATCATGGCCGCGCGAGTGGCCTCGCAAGCACAGGGCGGCGAGATATTGGCGTCGGGTGTGTTGAAGGCGCTGCTCTCGGGATCGGACGTTTCGTGGGGCGATTCGCGGATGGTCGCGCTGAAGGGACTGTCTGGCGAGCACGAGATCTGGGCCGTGGAGTGGGACGCGCGGTGAGCGGGCGAGCCTGAAACCGTGGTGTAGGGGCGAAGCGTCCATTTAGGCAAGCTGACGTCACGCCCAGCGAAGGCGAATCAAAGTCGGAATCGGGTTCCGAGAAGGTGTACGCCTCGCCCTTACGAGCGTTCGTCGGGCCACTCCACGTTGTTACCCCGTCCCCGTTTCCTGTATACATAATCGCCGCAAATAGCCTCACAAACGCGCTCTATAATCTCCCCTGTCAATCACCTACATGCGTGGTGCTATTCTAGAATAGCCCCGTAATCGCAAAAACACGAAACTGCCAAATAAAATCACTTTTCCTTCCTAAATCGTGGCCATTAGACACGTTATTGGCTACACGGACGGTCGAGATTGCCCGCTTTACACGCACTGCGCTTCTAGAATTCCTCCGTAATCCCAAAAACACGAAATTACCAAACGAAATCAACCCACTTTCCCCCTTATTGAGTCGCCGAAGCGGCATGATACACGACGTGCATGAGGTGTCTATTGCCACACTTTGGGGCGGGCCATACTCTGGAACGCGTGATGCGGAACCAGTCGAAGGGGTTCTCTTTCACTCAGCAAGTGTGGCCAGTCGTTGGTGCAGAGAAGCCTGAAGAGGGAGGGTCCGAGTGACAGAAACGCAAAGGCGGGTGATCGCAATCTCCAGAGCTATCGGTGCCGGAGGCGAAGAGATCGGGCGTATGGTCGCAGCGCAGCTGGGACTGCGCTATGCCGACAACGAGGTCATCGCCAGGGCGGCGGAAAAGGCTGGCGTCTCATCTGAGACAGTAGCGAAGGCGGAGTCCAGTCCCGGCCTCGTCGAGCGCATACTTGAATCGCTCGGCAAAGTGCCGTTCACCGGAGAGACAATGGCCTTTACACCTGTGCTGGTGGAAGCGCCGGTGGCTTACAGCGGACTGATCGAACAAGTCCTGCGGGAGGCAGCCGCTCAAGGTGACGTTGTCATCGTCGGACATGCGGCCAGCATTCCCCTGTCGGGAACGAGCGGTTTGCTGCGGGTACTGGTGATGGCGCCGGCCGAGACACGAGTAAGCCGGCTGGCGCAGGCAGAGGGCATGGATGCGGGCAAGGCGCGGAAGGCCCTCCGGCACTCCGACGACGAGCGCCGCAGCTACCTGCGCCGGTTCTATAGCGTCGACGAGGAGCGCCCGGACCACTATGACCTGGTCGTCAGCACCGAATCTGTGACGTATGAGGCCGCAGCACGCACGATCGTCGCTGCAGCGGGATAGGTGGACCGCTCCCGGCGATGGCGTAGGCGATGCGCGTGCCGTCTAGGGCTGGTACAGAAGTGGAATTGCGGCTCCATGATGGGCACGCGATTAATAGCGCCATAGCGGATTCAATGAACTCGTTTCAGCAGAGCTCCCGCACTTTGGCGGCCAAGACGCGCTTCCCGCCGCTCTGAATCGACTTCAGAAGATCTCAGTGAGCGGAGTGAATCAGCAGCTGACCATCTCGATTCGCTGCCTCGTCAGGCAGCTGGTCGGTCAGGTCGGCAATTCGAGTCCTTACACGCCTTAGGATCTCGTTCTTCGGGATCTGGCTGATGGTCGTTTCTTGCGACCACTCTCAGGTCGCCCACCTGCGTAGCCATCGCGGCTGACACGCATTGCTTTCGGGTTGACCTAAACCTTAATGGATCAGATGGTAGCTGATCCAGCCGTGTCTTGTCAGGCCACTCAGCGTCCGTGCCGTTGCTATGGGGCGATGCTGTGTCGTCGCGTCGCGACAACCCGGATTTTAGATACGAAAACTGGAGCCAACGGTGAGATTCGAACTCACGACCTGCTGTTTACGAAACAGCTGCTCTACCACTGAGCTACGTTGGCCCCGTGACCAACATCTTACGAGAACCCCATCTGGGGCGGCAACGCGGCGCCTATCTGGTTGACAGCCGTCCTACAGGTCGACGTGCTCGGCGGTTGTCACCGCCGTGCGCAGGAGCTTGCTGGCTACCGAGTTGAAGACGGCGGCGTCGCCGGTGGTGTAGAAGCGGAACGACGGCTGCTGGTTGGAAGCGAGGGCGTCGCGCTGCTCCAGAAGCTGGCGCACGCGGCGGGCGACCGGCCGCGAAGGGTCGTACAGCCTGACGCCCGGCCCCAGCATGCTCTTGATGCGGCTGCGCAGGAACGGGTAGTGCGTGCAGCCCAGGCCGACGACGTCCGCATCGCTGTCCCGGACTGGGGCGAGATGACGCTCCAGCAGCGCGGTCGTCGTTCGAGTGCGAACCTGGCCGGACTCGATCGCGTTCTCCAGACCGTCGCAGCCGACGTTGACGACGTGCATGTCCGGCGCGAACTCCTGGATGAGTCCAGCGAGGTACGGGCTCTTCGAGGTTGCCGGCGTAGAGAGTACCGCGATCGTGCCGGTTTTGGTCCGGCGGGAGAGCGTCTTGACGACGGGCACAACGCCGACGAACGGGATTTCGGGGAACGTCTCTCGCAGGTAGCCAATGGCGTGCACGGTCGCGGTGTTGCAGGCTACGACGATCATCTTGGCGTCGCGGTCAAGCAGGAAGCGAGTGATGCCCGACGTGAGGTCCTCGAGCTGGGCGGTCGTCTTCTCGCCATACGGGACGTGGCCGCTGTCGGCGAGGAAGTCCATGCTCTCCTGGGGCAGCAGCTTGCGGATCGCGCGCCAGATGGAGAGGCCGCCCACACCCGAATCAAACGCACCAACCGGCCTGTTGTCCATCACTGCCTCCCTCTGCGCTGCTCTTTCGTTGATGCTAAGAACGGCCCGGCGGCCTGTCAATGTGTAGAACGCGTCGGACGTGCCGGGGATACCGGCGCTCTTTGACCGTAACAGAGTGCGCTTCGATAATAGGGGCCTATGACTCGCGGATGGTGGTGCCTGCTTCTGGCGGCGGTGGCTGCGCTGGCCGTCGCCTGCAGTAGCAGTAGCAGTAGCAGCGGCGACAACGCTACTGCTACTGCTTCGAAGACCGCGTTCGCCTCAAACACCGCTTCCGCTTCGCAGACCGTCGCTGCGACGGCGAACTGCCCGGCGTCGGCTGTCGATACTGGAGTGCCCAATATGAAGACTTACACCGCCGCCCCGGCGATGACGATCGACCCCTCGAAGACATACACCGCCACCGTGAAGACAGTACGAGGCGACTTCACGATCAAGCTGCGGCCGGACCTTGCCCCCAAGCACGTGAATTCGTTCGTCTTCCTGGCTCGCGACGGCTACTTCGATCATGTGACCTTCCACCGAGTGATCCCGGGCTTCGTGGCCCAGACGGGCGACCAGACGGGCACGGGGTCCGGCAGTCCCGGCTACATGATCCCCTTAGAGGCTACGACGTCCCTGCCCTACGCGGCGGGCGTCGTCGGCATGGCTCGCACGACCGATCCGAACAGCGCCGGCAGCCAATGGTTCATCGCCTACGCGCCGGCCCCGAGCCTGGACGGCCAGTACACCGTCTTCGGGCAGGTAACAAGCGGGATGGACGTTGTCGATTGCCTGACGCCGCGCGATCCGAGCCAGAGTCCGAACGCCGCGCCCGGCGACAAGATCATCGCGATCACGATCGCTGAGTCGTAAAGACAACGCGACTGTGGTGGGGAGGCGTGGGTGGACACCCGCGTCAGAACCCAGAACCGAGAACCTAGAACCACGTTTGCCGTGGAGGTTCTAAAACGCGACTGTTGTTGCGGAGGCGCGGGTGGACACCCGCGTCAGGACCTAGAACCGAGGGCCTAGAACCACGCTTGCTGTGGGCGGGTCGCCGCCTTACGACGGCAGAGCTTAGCAGATGATGCCCCGGTCGCCAATCCGCTTATCTGCTCGTATCCGCTGTGAGACGGCGCGGTGCTTGGTGAGTCAGGCTGAAGCCTGACCCCCAATGGTGGATTCCGCGGCGCCGTTCGGGTCAGTCTGCCACCGGCAGGTCGCCGCGTACGCGCAGGCCGCTGACCTGGCGCTCGGCGTGGTACGAGGAGCGGACGAGCGGCCCCGCCTCGACGTGCTTGAAGCCGAGGGCGAGCGCCTCATCCCGCAGATGGCCGAACTCCTCCGGCGCGTAGTAGCGTACGAGCGGCAGGTGCTTGGCGCTCGGGCGGAGGTACTGTCCCAGCGTTAGCACCTCGACGCCGTTCTCCAGCAGGTCCTCGAAGACGCGGAGCAACTCGTGCTCGGTCTCACCGAGGCCGACCATGAGTCCCGTCTTCGTGATCGTGCCGGGGTCCAGCTCTTTCGCGCGGCGAAGCAGCTCCAGCGAGCGCTCATAGCGGGCCTTCGGGCGCACCCGGCGGTAGAGGCGGGGGACGGTCTCCGTGTTGTGATTCAGGATCTCGGGCCGCGCGGCCACCACGGCCGCCAGGGCGTCCCAGTTGCCAAGGAAGTCTGGTATCAGCACCTCGACGCTGGTCTCGGGTGAGAGGCGGCGAATCCAGCGGATCGTCCGCGCGAAGATCGAAGCGCCGCCGTCCGGCTCGTCGTCCCGGTTGACGGAGGTGACGACGGCGTGCGTCAGCCCCATCTCGCGGACAGCGTTGGCGACGCGCATCGGCTCCAGGCGGTCGATCGTCTGTGGACGGCCGGTCGTGACAGCGCAGAAGCCGCAGGCGCGGGTGCAGATGTCGCCCAGGATCATGAACGTGGCGGTGCCGGCCTCCCAGCACTCGCCGATGTTCGGGCAGCGAGCCTCCTCGCAGACGGTATGAAGGCGGCCTTCGCGCATGATGCCCTTCAGGCGCATGTAGTTCGGTCCGCCCGGGAAGCGCACCTTCAGCCACGGCGGCTTGCGCCCGTCCGCGACCCAGTCGATCGCGTCGCTCACGTGCATATTGTCTCACGACTGGAGCCAGATGTTGGTTGCGAATAGGCGTTAATATGTGCGCAGGCAGCACGCTGTGGGAGGAACTATGCCGCACGCACGGATCAACGGCATCGACATTTACTTCGAACGGCACGGCGAGGCCGGTGAGCCGCTCGTGTTGATTCACGGTTACACAGGCGACATCAGCGACTGGCGCTTCCAGATCGAGGCGTTCGCGCAGACGAACCGAGTGCTGGTTCTGGACAATCGCGGTCACGGACGCTCGGAAGCGCCGAAGGACCGCGCGTCCTACACGATCGAGCAGATGGCGTTCGACGCGGAGGCGCTGGCGATCGAGGTTGGCTTCGAGCGATACCATCTGGCCGGGCACTCGATGGGCGGCGCGATCGCACAGGAGATCGCGCTGGCAAGCCCGGGTCGGCTGCTCTCGCTGACGCTGGAGGACACCGCGTACTCCTTCGACCTTTCCCGGAACGAGATGATCACCAAGCTGGCCGCAATCCGCAGAAAGATCGCCGAGCAGCAGGGCATGGCGGCCGTCGCCGCGATACCGTCGCCGTTCCCACTGCCGCCGCATATGCCAAAGGAGCGCGAGGGGGAGACGCGAGAGCGGATGGAGCGCATGTCCGTTGACGGGTACATCGGCGCGCAGGAGGGACTGAACGCCTGGCCGGGCACAGTCGACCGGCTCGCTTCGATCGTGGCGCCGACGCTGGTGGTCTACGGCGAGTTCGACTTCTTCCTGCTCATCCAGGCGGCAAAGCGGATGGCGAAGCTGATCCCCGGCGCTGTCCTGGAGTCGATCCCGGAGGCGGGCCATTCACCGCAATACGAGCGGCCGGAGCTGTTCAACGCTGCTCTGCGACAGCACCTTGATCGCGTGGCCGCTGGCATGTCCGCGAAGTAGCCTATCGAGCGTCGAATGTCATGCCGGAGAACTCCGGATTTTTGCGGGCGCAAACTCTTGACGGCGCGGTTTGCCGCGCGCAATATTGACGTATTCTATGCGAAACGTTCTGCTCATAGGCGATATCGAATCGTTGACGCCCTACGCGGACGCGCTCAAGGCCGACGGTTTCTTCCCGACCTTGCGGCCACCCGGCGCCGACAAAACGCCTGAGGTAGCGTACGACCTGGCGATCATCGACCTGGCGTCGGTGGGCGAGGACTGGACTGCGGCTTCGCTGATCGATGCAGTCGGCGGCGGGGAGGCGATGCCGGTGATCGTGATCGCTGGGCCGGACCAGCTCGCGGCCTTCGACCCGATACGCGACGTGGACGACTACGTGCGGTCCCGCAGCGCGCCCGACGACCTGGTGATGCGGGTGCGGCGGACGCTCTGGAAGCGGCACCGCGTCGATTCTCGCAACGTCCTCCAGTGCGGCGACCTGGTGATGGACCTCGGCAACTACACGGTGCAGATCGGCGGCCACAGCATCGACCTGACTTACAAGGAGTACGAGCTGCTCCGCTTCCTGGCGACGAACCGCGACCGGGTCTACAGCCGCGAGACGCTGTTGAACAAGGTCTGGGGCTACGACTTCTACGGCGGCGCGCGCACGGTGGACGTCCATGTGCGGCGTCTGCGCAGCAAGATCGAGGACCGGCACCACACGTTCATCGAGACGGTGCGCAACGTGGGGTATCGGTTCCGCGCGATGGCGTGAGCGCTAAGTCGGCTCGTCACGATCCGGCTCGGCGCGCCGTTTCTGTTCAAGTGCTCGCGAAATATCTGCGAACAGAGAGTCGGGGTCGCTCACGAAGAACCTTTGCTTCGTGATGCCGATCGGAATCCCAAACAAACTGGTTCCAAATTGATCGCGGTAGAGAGACCTTCGGATTGAGCGGACTAGCTGAACTTCCACGGCCTGTCTTGGGTATGTTGGACGCCCAAGCAAGTGGTAAATAAAGTGGTCGCGTTTGGGTTCCTCGTCGGGAAGGAATTCGCGTGCGCCGGTGATGTCCTCCCAGGGGAATATGAATGTGCCGCGCCGCGTTTTCATCCGGACGTCGTTTTCGCTCACGATCACCTCGCCGCGCCCGTAGCCTCCCCACATCCAGGGGATGACGGTGAACAGCGCGATGGGGAAGATCAGCCAGATTAGCGCACTCGTTACGTCCCCTTCCACCAATAGGGGGACACTGCCGGCGAGAGACAGCACGCCGACAGTCCGGAAGCTGCGCGTGAGCATTTTGATGCCGGGGTTGTCCGGATCAATCCTGTAGGAGGCCATGTCAGTTAAACGTGGGAGGGAGCCCGTTCGTTTCGGTAACGGGCCGGTCTACGCTTTCTTCGGCGGCAACGGCACAAACGAGCTGGTGCGGGCGATGTACTCCTCGTAGCCGGGGCGGCGCTTCTTTAGCGAGCGCTCCAGCAGGGCGACGCCGGAGACGCGCACCAGCATGAACGTCATGATGGCCGGGCCGAAGACCGTCACGAAGCCCCACGGGGTGCCGGCCGCGATGATGAAGTATCCCCACCAGAGCGTCGCGCCGCCAAAGTAGTTGGGGTGGCGCGTGTAGCGCCAGAGGCCGACGTTCATCACCTTGCCGGCGTTGTCCGAGTTCGCCTTGAAGTGCGTCAGCTGCCAGTCACCGATCGCCTCGAAGAGGAAACCGGTCGCCCAGACCGCGACGCCGATGAAGTCGACGATGGTGAATTGGTCGGGCGAATCGCTGTGCACGGCGACGAGCAGCGGCGCGGAGATGATCCAGAGAAGGGCGCCCTGCAGGTAGAACACCCGGAACAGCGACACCCACCAGAACGTGTCCGGCGACTGCTCGCGCCACTTGCGGTAGCGAAAGTCCTCGCCGTGGCCGGCGTTGCGCGTCAGTATGTGCCCGCCAAGCCTGATGGCCCAGGCGATGACTAGCGCGGAGACGAGAATCTGGCGCCCGGAGTAGCCGTCGTTCGAGAGCAGCGAGTAGACGATCGTGAGGACGGCAAAGCCAGGCGCCCAGAAGATGTCGATGATGCTGGCGTTCTTGAGGACAAGGCTCAGCAGCCAGACCAGCGTCACGTAAGCGACCGCGGTTCCGAGGCCGATGAGGGCGAGTGGGATGATCGACACTAGCGCTGTGCGGCGTCAGTGCCAGCAAATGACGGATGCACGGCGCGCTCCATCCCGGCGAGAACGTCGTGGAGCTCGGCGGCGAGCGAGTCCCAGAGGCGGGGGCCGTCCGTCGTGTCGCCGGCGCGGCGGGCGCAGACCTCGTCCGCCCAGCCGGACGTGGAATCGAGCGGCGCACCGAAGACAACGCGGAGGCGGTGGCCTGAACGCGGACGGCTGCTGCCGACGGGCAGAACGCGCTGCATCCCGAGGTGGTAGAAGGGCAGCGTAACCGGGTGCGTCTCGGCGATCAGCCAGCCGACGCCGGGCTTGAAGTTCGCCCCGAGGCGGGCCTCTGGATCGCACGTGCGTCCGCCCTCCGGGAACATGTGCACCCAGTCACCGGCGAGCAATCGTTCGCGCAGAATGCATGCCGGGCTGGTCGATACCGCCACCGCGCACGATCGGCGCGGCTTTGCGAGCGGTGAAGGAACCAGGCCTTGAACGGCGTTCCGAAGAAGTTGAGGGCGTCGGCGCCCGCCCAGCGTACGCGCTTGTAGGAGCCGCGGACGAAGTTGCTGGTGAGCAGCGGATCGTCGAACAACGAGACGTGGTTGCTAATCGTGAGGAGGCCGCGTCCGTCCCGCGATTGCACCGCAGCAAGGTGCTCGCGGCCGTCGAGGTCGAGGCGGTTCATCACACGTGTGATAAAGAGCGATGCGGTGATCACGACGCGGCCGATCGCGGGGTAGTACCAGCGCGGTGCGGGGCGCCAGCGCTCGACGGCGCGCCGCTCGGCCTCGCGCAGGCGGTCGCTGGCCTGGGGTTCGGGAGTACCGGCGTTGGCGATCAAGGTGTCCTCCGGTTTTGGCTGATATCTTACTCCGGAAGCGGGGTAATGTTCCCATCGCCGGGCCGGAATCTGCTATACATACGGACGTGACTTTTTGCGCAAGCCGCGAGCCTGACCGCCTCATGGGCGTAACACAACCGTAACGCCGTTGCGCTCCCGCACATGGGAAGGGCTTTCTATACTTGGTACGCCACAAGACTGACGAGGAGGAACCTAGTTGACAGAAGTAGACGCGCAACGAATAACGAAGCTGATCAAGGACAACGGCGTCCAGGTCATCGACCTGCGGTTTACCGACCTGCCCGGAATGTGGCAGCACTTCACGATTCTGCCGGCCGAGATGACCGGCTACAGCAGCTACAAGACGTCGATCTGGACTGAGGGCATCGGCTTTGACGGGTCCAGCATTCGCGGCTTCCAGGAGATCCAGGAATCGGACATGATCCTGATCCCGGACGCCTCCACCGCACGGATCGACCCGTTGTCCACGACGCCGACGCTGACCGTCATCTGCGACATCAAAGACCCGATCACCCAGCAGCCTTACAGCCGCGACCCGCGCTACATCGCTCACAAGGCGGAGCAGTACCTGGTCAAGACCGGCCTCGCCGACACGGCGTACTTCGGACCGGAGGCGGAGTTCTTCGTCTTCGACAACATCCGCTACGACCAGAACACGCAGAGCGGCTACTACTTCGTCGACAGCGTTGAGGGCTCCTGGAACAGCGGTTCCGCCGATGGCCCGAACCTTGGCTACAAACCGCGCCCCAAGGAGGGCTACTTTCCCGTCCCGCCGACCGACTCGCTGCAGGAGATCCGCAACGAGATGGTGCTGACGATGGAGAAGGTGGGCATTACGGTGGAGGTACACCACCACGAGGTGGCGACCGCCGGCCAGTGTGAGATCGACATGCGCTTCGACAAGCTGCTGAAGAAGGCCGACGACTTGCTCTGGTACAAGTACATCGTCAAGAACGTCGCGAGGAAGCACGGCAAAGTCGCGACGTTCATGCCGAAGCCACTCTTCGGCGACAACGGCTCCGGCATGCACGTGCACCAGTCGCTCTGGAAGGGCGGCAAGCCACTGTTCTTCGACAAGAGCGGCTACGCCCTGACCAGCCAGATGTGCCGCTGGTATATCGGCGGCCTTCTGAAGCACGCCCGCTCCCTGATGGCGTTCTGCGCGCCGACGACGAATTCGTACAAGCGCCTTGTGCCTGGATACGAGGCGCCGGTCAACCTGGTCTACTCCGCGCGCAACCGCTCCGCCGCGGCGCGCATCCCGGTCTTCAACGAGAACCCCAAGGCCAAGCGCATCGAGTTCCGGCCGCCGGACCCGACCTGCAACCCGTACCTTGCCTTCTCTGCGATGCTGATGGCCGGCCTGGACGGCATCAAGAAGAAAATCGACCCAGGCAACCCGTTGGAGAAGAACACCTACGAACTGTCGGCACGGGAAGCCGCCAAGATCCCGACCGTGCCCGGTTCGCTTGAAGAGGCTCTGGCGGCGCTCGAAGCGGACCATGCCTATCTCCTGGAGGGCGGCGTCTTCACGCAGGACCTGCTGGACATGTGGCTGAGCTACAAGCGCGAGGCGGAGATCGACCCGGTCCGTCTGCGCCCGCACCCGTGGGAGTTCATGCTCTACTTCGACAATTAGGCAGCGCTACGAAATCAGTGGGAGGGGGTCTGCGAGGGCTCCCTCTCGCGGTCTAAGGAGAATGGAACTGGGAACCTGTGCAGGGAACAAGGAAGGGCACACCGCTGCGTGTTTCTTTGTTCCAAGTACCGTGTTCCCTGTTCCTCTCTAGGCGACGAGATTTCCCCATGAACGACCTCAACGAATCGCGCGAATACGTCCTCCAGCAGGCCCGCGAGTTGGACGTTAAGTTCATCCGGCTCTGGTTCACAGACATCCTCGGCAGCCTCAAGAGCATGGCGATCACCGTAGAGGCGCTGCCCGAAGCCCTTGAGGAAGGCATCGACTTCGACGGCGCATCGATTGAGGGGTTCGCCCGCGTCGATGAGTCGGACAAAGTGGCGATGCCGGACCCGACCACGTTCGCCATCCTGCCCTGGCGCCCGCAGGCCAACCGGGTGGCTCGCGTCTTCTGCGACGTACTGGAGCCGGACGGAGCGCCTTTCGAGGGTGACCCACGCTGGGTTCTGCGGCGGCAACTGAAGCGCGCGGCCGACCTTGGCTACACGTTCTACGTGGGGCCGGAGATCGAGTACTTCTACTTCGCGAACTCTGACTCCCCGCAGGTGCTGGACCTCGGCGGCTACTTCGATTTGACGCCGCTCGACGCCGGCACGGATCTGCGCCGCGAGACCGTCCTTACGCTGGAGGAGCTCGGCATCCCCGTCGAGACGTCGCACCACGAGGTCGCGCCCTCTCAGCACGAGATCAGCCTCCGCTACACGGATGCGCTGACGATGGCGGACAGCACGATGACGTACCGCTTGACGGTGAAGGAGATCGCGCTAAAGAACGGCGTCTACGCCACGTTCATGCCCAAACCAATCTCCGACCAAAACGGCTCCGGCATGCACGTGCACCAGTCGCTCTTCCAGGGCGAGCGAAACGCGTTCTACGACGAGAAGGACGCCTACCACCTGTCGAGCGTAGCGCGCGGTTTCATGGCAGGCCTGCTCAAGTACGCCCGCGAGATCACGCTCGTCACAAACCAGTGGGTGAACTCGTACAAGCGGCTCGTGCCGGGGTTCGAGGCGCCGGTTTACATGTCGTGGGCGCGCCGCAACCGCTCGGACCTGATCCGGGTGCCGGAGTACAAGCGCGGCAAGGAGGCCGGCACCCGGATCGAGTACCGGGCGCCGGACCCCGCCTGCAACCCGTATCTCGCCTTCGCCTGCATGCTCGCGGCGGGCCTGGATGGCGTCGAGAAGGGCTACACGGTGCCGGACCCGATGGAGCAGAACGTCTTCGAGCTTTCGGAGGCGGAGCGTAAGTCTCGCGGCATCGATCACCTGCCAGGCAGCCTGTCGGAGGCGATCGAGGCGGCCGAGGGGAGCGAGCTACTGCGCCGCTGCCTGGGCGATCACATTCTCGAAAGCCTGCTTCTGAACAAGAGGATTGAGTGGGCGAACTTCCGCAGCCACGTTACCGACTGGGAGACGAAGCGCTATCTGCCGATCCTCTAGTGTAGTGCTTCTTATTTATCGTTAATTATGCTAGACTGTGGTCATGAGAA
>DAINDD010000074.1:0-12226 GCA_036732045.1 Chloroflexota bacterium | reverse complement strand
CGGCGTCCAGGGCGTGGCGTTATCGTTGGCAAACGCCTCACGATTCACGAATGTTCACGGACGACCTAGCGAATTACATTTGGCGTGGACGCGACGCCCCTACAACGTGTCGCTCCGCGTCACCGGCCCCCTCAACTGCAGCGCGTCGACCTGACCGGCGGTTGTGCTGCGATAGCGCCAAGCCCACCCAAGCTGGCCCGCCGCACAGAAGTAGCCAGTCTGTGCAACGTCGCGGCGTCCAGGGCGTGGCGTTATCGTTGGCAAACGCCTCACGATTCACGAATGTTAAACGGATGACCGGGCGAATTTACATTTGGCGTGGACGCGACGCCCCTACAACGTGTCGCCCCGCGTCACCGGCCCTTGAACTGCGGCTCGCGTTTTTCAGAGAACGCGCGTGGTCCCTCCACCGCGTCTTCTGTGCCCTGGGCGACGTACATCGCCTGCTGCGCCAGGTCCAGCGCCGCGTCGAGGTCGACGTTTGCCGAGCGGTAGACCAGGCGCTTGGCGAGCTGGATCGCGACGGCCGGCCCGCCAGCCAGGCGTAGCGCGTACTCTCGCGTGAACTGCGCGAGCTCAGCGGCGGGCACAACGGTGCTGACGTAACCCATCGCCAGAGCCTCGTGGGCGTCGATCACGCGGCCGGTCCAGATCAGGTCGAGGGCGCGCGCCGTACCGACGATGCGCGGCAGGTAAAACGCGCCGCCGTCGCCGGGGATGATCCCCATGCGTACGTAGGTCATCCCAAAGCGGGCGTTCTCGGAGGCGAAGCGGATATCGCACATCGAGGCCATGTCCATGCCCGCGCCGACGGCCGCCCCGTTAACAGCCGCGATATACGGCTTCTCCATCAGTCCGACCAGCCTCGGGATGCGCTGCACGCCGTCGCGCAGGAAGTTGCGGTTCTCCACCAGGGCGCGAGTCTTGTCCTGCAGCCCCCCCAACGGCCCGCCACGGCCAACGTCCGCGCCCGCACAGAACCCGCGGTCCCCCGCACCCGTGACGATGACGACTCGCGTGTCGGGGTCAGTGTGGGCGTCCCATAGCGCCCGGTACCACTCGTCGATCATCGTCGCCGTGAATGCATTCATGCGCTCCGGCCGGTTCAATGTGATGGTGGCGATGCCATCGCTCTTCTCGTAGATGATCTGCTCGAAGTCCATGTTTGCCTCCGGGCACCATATTAGCCGCAGATTGGATTAGCCGCAGACGGAGGCAGATTGTTTTTGGCCACAAATACGCACAGATGAACCACAGATAGATATCGCGCGGGGTGCTCCCTTCTCCCGTGCACGGGAGAAGGGCCAGGCCTTCGCGGCTGTCCACTGTCTCCTGTCCCCTAACCCGCTCCCCGCCTGCTATCATCCGTCTCACCACAAGGCGGAGGTCTCCTATGAAGTACGGCGTCACGGTGTTCCCTACTGACTACTCAATCGACCCGGCATCGCTCGGCAAAGCAGTCGAGGAGCGCGGATTCGACTCGGTCTTCTTCCCCGAGCACACGCATATCCCAACGAGCCGGCGAACACCCTGGCCCGGCGGCGCCCCTCTGCCGAAGGAGTACTCCCACACCTACGACCCCTTCCTCGCCCTGACTGCCGTGGCCATGGTCACCAAGAAGCTGCTGCTCGGCACGGGCATTTGCCTCGTCATGGAGCACGACCCGATCGTCCTGGCCAAGGAGATCGCCAGCCTCGACCTGATATCCGGCGGGCGGTTCCTGTTCGGCGTTGGCGGCGGCTGGAACGAGGAGGAGATGGAGGACCACGGCACGGACCCCAAGCGCCGCTTCAAGGTGATGCGCGAGCGGATCGAGGCGATGAAGGAGATCTGGACGAAGGACGAGGCCGAGTACCACGGCGAGTTCGTCAACTTCGACCCGCTCTGGTCCTGGCCCAAGCCCGTGCAGAAGCCGCACCCTCCTGTCTACGTCGGCGGTAACGGCGAGCATACGCTGCGCCGCGTGATCCAGTACGGCGACGCCTGGATGCCGATCCCCGGCCGCGGAGCAAACATCGGCGAGCGCATGAAGGAGCTGCAGGCGATGGCAGCGGACGCCGGGCGCGGGCCGATCCCGGTGACCGTCTACGGAACGATGGTTCGGGACGAGGTCGTCGGCCACTACCACGATATCGGCGTCGACCGCTGCATCTTCTGGCTGCCCTCCGCGCCGGCCGACGAGGTGCTGCCAGCGCTGGACCGCTACGTCAGCCTGATGGAATCAGTGGCGAAGGCGGGAGCATAGGACTTGGGGTACGAAGTTTGGCTCTGATTCAATCCTTGGCCGAAGACTACATGCTGGCAGGCCACGAAATGCTTTACCCGGCCCGGGAAGAAAGGCGACGGAGACCACCTCGACGCGGAGCTCAGAATGTCTCAGCGGTCCGCACAGCCCGGTTCGCGCGAGGCTCGCATACTCTATCTGCCATGCTTCACCAGGATGAAACTGGAGGTTCGCCGCCGTGGGCGGGGCCGCTCCGCGTCGACTTGACGTGGGATCCCGTGCTGATCCGGCATGGCCTGCCGGGGACGCTGGACTGGGACGGGCGCACCGACATGCTGATCGCGGTCGGCGAGGGCGGGCGTGCTGGTCAGTCCCACGCGAGGCGCTGCGCGACGCGAAGGAGGCGCTGCGTTCACGCCTCTACCGGCCAGGCCAGCGCGAAGTGCGAGACCGTGTGCTGGCCGCGCTGGGCCGCCGCTTCGAAGAATGGCGTAGCGCGGCCGCCTAGGCGGCTTGTTCGGGGCGGAGGCGCGGATCGGCTTAGCTTCGCGGGTGTGGTAGAGGATGCGATCTCGGATGACGTCGCCGCCCATATCGACGCCCGTGCCGATGACGGCGCCGAAACCAAAGAGCAGGCCGAAGACGCGCATCGGCAGGACGATTTCACCCGGCATCTGCGTGACGCGGTGGCGCTTCATGGAGTCGGCCCAGGCCTGGTTAGCGGCGGCGACAAGATCACGATCCTGGTAGGTCTTGGGGTCGCTCATCGCCCGGAAGAAGTCGCCGACGGCGAGGAACGGTTCCGTAGCGTCACGCAGATGCCGAAGCCCATCTCGCGCATCGCCTCGATCATCAGGGCGTCGTCGCCGGTGAACATGCCGCGCGTGCTCTTGGTGAAGGCGCGGTGGAACTCCGGCGTGAAGCGCTTCATCAGGCCGAAGTCCAGAATCGCGAGCCGGTTGCCGGGCAGCCCCAGTAGATTGCCGGGGTGCGGGTCGGCATGGAAGGTGCCGATCTCAAACATCTGCTCGAAGTAGACGTCCGTGAGGAGCTCAAATAGCTGCTCGGGCTTGATGCCTGCGGCGCGCAGGCCGTCCAGGTCGGATATCTTGGTGCCGTGCACGAACTCCATGACGAGGACGCGCTTGCGGGTGTACTCGGGAATGACGGCCGGGATCACGACGTCGTCCCGGTGGGCCAGAGCCGCGCTGAGCGTCTGCATGTTGCCGGCTTCGTGCAGCATGTCGACTTCCTTGGGCACGTTCGCAGCCAGCTCCTGGTAGACCGGGTCTAGCTGGTAGTTCTGGACGCGGGACTCAAGCCAGATGAGCGCGCGGAGGATCGCGAGGTCTCGCTTGACCAGGCGAATGATGGCCGGGTAGACAACCTTCACAGCGACCTCGCGGCCGTCCTTGAGGCGGGCGTGGTAGACCTACGCCAGCGAGGCGGCGGCGACGGGCTGGATATCGAACTCAGCGAAGAGGCGCGGCCCGCTTCGGCGTAAACCGTACGGGGGTAGCCCAGAGAAGCGCGGCCTAGTGCCGCCGGCGGAAGATCGTGCGGACGATCATCCAGACGCCAAACGCCGTCAGGCCGGTCGTGATGATCCGCGTCCAGTCGATGATCGGGACGAGACGCGTCTGGTCCTCCGTGACCTCGAGCACGCCGACCGGCTGCACCCGGACTGAGCCACCACCGCCACCGCCGCCGCCGACCCCAGCCGCGTCTTCGGAGTGGCCGTTGTGCGCCGGGCCGCTGCCAGCGCCGCCGCCACCGCCGCCGCCGAATGCGTAGGCGACCGCGGCCACCGGGATGATCGTCTTCTCGCCGATGCGCCGTTCTTCGCCATAGACCAGCTCCACGCGCGCTGTGGCGCGAATGCGGTCCAGGATCGAATTGACGACTCCTTCGCCAGTCCAGTTAGTGTCTTGCATGTGCGACCTCCTTTGCGCGGTTGGCGATGATCAGGGCTGAGGCCTTGACCCACAACGTGGGCAGAGCTACGCGCGGCTAGCCACCACGAGCAGCCAGTTGCGGGGCGAAAACTTGAGGCCCAGCTCCTGGAACGCCTGGCGCGCGCCCTCTCGGAGCGAGGCTGCGCCGGCCTCCAGCGGGACGCCCGGCAGCACACCTTCGATCCAGAGGCTGTACTCGCTGATGCTCTCGAAGCCGCTGAGGGGCATCTCCACCTGTACGACCTCGCGGTTGCGGATGCGGAAGCCGTTGTCCTCCAGCAGCGCCACGTACTCGGCCTCGGTCAGGCGGTGGCGGGCCTCAACCTTGGTCTTGTCGGGGGAGATTCCGTACTCGCTCTTGAGCACGCGCAGCGCCTTGATCATCCACTTGCGGTAGAACAGTTGGGACTCCGGCGGCTCCGCGCCCTGGTAGAACGAGGTGTTGAAGGAGAACGTCCCGTCCTCACGCAGCGTTTGCTTGATCTCGTTGAGCACGAGCTCCTTCTCCTGGACGAGGTGGATCGCGTTGCAGAAGAAGACGGCATCCACCGGGCCGCGGACCAGCTGGCTGAGCCGCTCCGCGCTGCCCTGGATGAAGCGGACGAGGCCGTCGCGGAGGTTCTCCAGGTTGCGCGTGGCCACTTCGATGGCGGTCTGCGACGGCTCGACGGCGATGACTTCGGCGCCGTGGTCCTTCACCTGCTCGGCGAGGAGCCGGGTGACGGCGCCGGTGCCCGCGCCGAGGTCGACGACGTGTTGCCCGGTGCGGAGACCGGTCAGCGCCACTAAGCGGCGGTTGACCTCCTGGTAGAACGGGTGCTGCGCGAACTTGTCCAGCGTAAACAAGCCGGACGATTGCCCGCCAGGGTCGATTCCGTCGGTCGTCGTCATGCTTTACTCCTCACGAGAGCTGTTACGCGGTCGAGTATACCCCAGGCCACCTCGTACTTGGTCATCAGCGGTAGCTCTTCTATGCCGCCGGCGGGATCCAGAAGGACTACGCGGTTGTTATCGGCTCCGAAGCCGGCGTCCGTCGCTGTGATGTCGTTGGCGGCGATCAAGTCCAGCCCCTTCGCCTTCAGCTTGTGCGCGGCGTTCGCGAGGAGGTCACTGCTCTCGGCGGCGAAACCGACCTTTACGAGCCCGGCGCGCGTGCCGACCTCGACGAGGATGTCCGGTGTTCGCGACAGCGACAGCGACAAGCCTTCCCTGCCCTCTCGCTTGATCTTCTCGCCGACCGGCTCCGAGGCCTGGTAGTCCGCGACGGCGGCGGCCATCACCAGGACATCGGCATCGGCCGACTCCGGCACGATGACATCACGCATTTCGACGGCGTTGCGGACACGGAGTACGCGCATGCCGTAGGGGTCAGCGAGGGCGACCGGACCGGCGACGAGCACGACGCTTGCTCCGCGATCGCGGGCGGCTTCGGCGAGGGCGAATCCCATCTTGCCGGAGGACGAGTTGCCGATGAAGCGGACGGGGTCGATCGCCTCGTGCGTGCCGCCGGCAGAGATCACAATTTTTTTACCTGCTAAGTCGCCGGCGGCCCCGGCGGCCTTGCGGACCGCGCCCATTATCTTGTCGACTTCGGACATCCGGCCGGTGCCCATTTGGCCCGAGGCGAGGCGCCCTTCCTCTGGGCCAACCATCTCCACGCCGCGGGACCAGAGTGTGTCGGCGTGGGCCTGCGTCGCCGGGTGCTCCCACATGTTCCCGTCCATGGCGGGGCAGACGATGAGCCGCGCCTTCGTGGCGAGCGCGGTCAGGCTGACGAGGTCTTCGGCGAGGCCGAGCGCGAGGCGCGCCATGATCGTCGCCGTGGCGGGGGCGATCACTATCAGCTCTGCGCGGCGGGCTAGCGCGACATGCAGCTCCGAGATGTCGGAGCCGGGGTTCCACATATCGAAGTAAGCCGGGCGCGTCGTGACCGACTGGAACGTGATCGGCGCGACGAACTTCGTGGCTTCGGGCGTCATCGCCACGTCAACGAGAGCGCCGGCCTGCGTTAGCTTGCTCGCCAGGTCGACGGCCTTGTAGATGGCGATGCTGCCGCTCACGCCCAGGATGATCGATCGGCCGGTGAGGTTGTACATCAGGCCGTGTTTAGCTCGTGGATCAGGCGCAACCCTTCCAGCGTGAGGTTCGGGTTGATGTGATCGATCACCTGCGTCTCGCGGCCGATGATCTCGGCATACCCGCCGGTGCCGATGACTTTCGCCTCGCCTCCAAGCTCTTCTTTCATCCGGCTCACAATCCCTTCGATCAGCCCGACGTATCCGAAGATGATACCGGACTGTATCGCGGTTATTGTATTACGGCCGATGGCGGATTTTGGCCGTTCGAGCTCCACGCGCGTGAGCTTGGCGGCCCGCCTGTACAACGCCTCCGCGGCGATCCCCAGCCCCGGCGCGATCGCCCCGCCCAGGTAGTCGCCCTCACGGGTGATCGCGTCGAACACAGTAGCTGTGCCGAGGTCGACGACGATCAGCGGCGGTCCGTACTCCTTGATCGCGGCGACGGCGTCGGCCACGCGGTCGGCGCCGACGTCACGCGGAGTGTCGTAGAGAATGCGCAGGCCAGTGCGGACGCCAGCCGTGACGTGCAGCGGCTTCGTGCCGAAGTAGCGCTGGCAGACCTGCTCGAAGACGGGCTCCAGGTCCGGGACGACACAGGCCATCACGGCTTCAGTGATGTCCGCCTCGGTCAGGCCCTCGTGGTGGACGAGGCTGAGGATGAGGACGCCAAATTCGTCCGGGAGCTTTTCGACGTCGGTGGCGAAGCGCCAGGTGGCGCGGAGTTTTTCGCCGTCGAAGACGCCGAGGGTGACGTTGGTGTTGCCTACGT
Source organism: Chloroflexota bacterium (assembly GCA_036732045.1). Classification (GTDB taxonomy): domain Bacteria; phylum Chloroflexota; class Dehalococcoidia; order SM23-28-2; family RBG-16-64-32; genus DATKKM01. The sequence continues at coordinate 5,200 of DAINDD010000074.1, read as the reverse complement.
CGAGGGTGAGAAGCATGTAGCGAGCCAGGCCTTTCCGGGGCGGGGTCAGGTCATTATATTCGCGCAGAAATAGGGCCAGCAACCGCGCATTCTTTAGGCGTTCGGTAAGGCCCAACAACTAACCGGAGACATTAACATAAAGCTATTGACGCCTTTGCGTGGGACTTGCTAAATTCCCGCCATCCCGCTCCACGCCCACCAACTTTTCACGGAGGCGCTTTTCCATGGCAGACCCCACTGCACAGCGCGTCTGGGATGCTGCTTTAGGCCAGCTCCAGATTCACGTCACGCGTCCTAACTATGACACATGGCTGAAGGATACTCGCGGACTCCGCGTCGAAGACGGACACTTCGTCGTCGGCGTCCCAACCGAGTTCGTCAAGGAGTGGCTCGGCACCCGCATGCGGGGCCTGGTCTCCCAGACCATCGGCGGAATTCTAGGCCAGCCAACCGAGGTCTCCTTCGAGATCCTCGTCGCAAGCGGTAATGGCCACAACCCAACCGGCCCCTCCGCCTCCGTCGGGAACGGCCGCGGCGTTGTGGCCGAAGAAGAGACGGCACTGGCGGAGGCCTCGCCGGTCCACAGCATCATCTCCAGCCCCCTGCTCCGGCAGCGGTTGAACCCCAAGTACACGTTCCGCACTTTCGTCGTCGCCGACAGCAACCGCATCGCGGCGGCGGCTGCGATGGCCTCGGCGGAGCGCCCGGGGGAGGACTACAACCCGCTGTTCATCTACAGCAGCCCGGGCCTGGGCAAGACGCACCTCCTGCAGGCGATCGCTCTGCGGGCGGGGCAGGCCGGCCGCAACGCCCTGTACGTCACCAGTGAGCAGTTCGTCAACGACTTTGTCACCTCCATCGCGCAGAGCCGGGGCGACGAGTTCCGCCGGCGCTACCGCTCGGTCCAGCTGCTGCTGGTAGACGACATCCAGTTCCTGGCCAGCAAGGGCCGCACGCAAGAGGAGTTCTTCTACACCTTCAACGACCTGCACTCCAACGGCTGTCAGGTCGTAATCGCCAGCGACCGCCCGCCGGCCGCCACCCCCGGCCTTGAGTCGCGCTTGGCCTCCCGCTTCCAATGGGGCCTCGTCGCCGACATCCAGCCGCCCGACGAAGAGACGCGGCTGGCCATCCTCCAGGCCAAGGCGCGCGATCAGCGGGTCGACCTCTCGCCGGATGTCGCGCGCTACCTGGCGGACCGCATCCGCGACAACATCCGCTCGCTTGAGGGATGTCTGAACCGCATCGTGGCCTACGCACGGCTGACGCGGGCGCCGATCACCGTCGAGACAGCGGCCAAAGCGCTGGCCGCGCTGACGCCGACGATCGCCTCGCCATCGGACCCGCAGGGGATCCTGGAAGCGTGCTCGTCCTATTTCAACGTGCCGATCCAGGCGATCACCGGCAAGAGCCGCGCCAAGCAGATCGCCGAGGCCCGCCACGTGGCTATGTACCTACTTCGCGAGGACGCCGAGCTTGCGCTGAAGCAGATCGGCCTGCTCCTCGGCCACCGCGACCACTCCACAGTCATTCACGGTGTCCAGAAGATCGCGCACCTGCTGATCAACGACCCCCGCCTGAGCGCGCAGATGTCCGAAATACGCGCGCAGATTACCCACTAATCCACCCACACCCAACCGACGAAACCAACAGAGGCCGGGCTTATCAAGACGATTGGCCCGGCCTCTTCCTGTTACGCCCGTGTTATGTTTTGGGGTGAGTTTGTTACTCCACTGTAATCAACGTAACAGACCGGCCTGCCCACACGATTCCCCCAAGCGCCGGGCAACGGCGAACCAACACTACCCACACCACTACTACCTACGACTACTAAGGCTCCAATAACACTCAAACATATAATGAATGCATGATTGATCGCGTAGAGATAGCCCTAAGAGGTGGGGATGGTGGAAACGGCATCGTCAGCTTCCGCCGTGAGAAGTACATTCCGCGGGGAGGGCCGGACGGTGGAGACGGTGGCAAAGGCGGCGATGTCGTTTTCGAAGCGTCGCACTCCGTTCGGAACCTCAAGGAGCTCGGGCGGCGGCGCATCTACAAAGCAGATCGCGGTCGTCACGGCCAGGGGTCGAACAAGCACGGCCGCAACGCCGAAGACCTCGTGCTGAAGGTACCGGTCGGGACGCAACTGACCCGCCTCGACGCGGACGTCGGCGAGGAGTCGGCCGGCGATCTAACTGAGGCTGGCATGCGGATCGTCGTCGCCGGGGGCGGCAGCGGCGGCTGGGGCAACGCCCGCTTCGCCACGTCCACGCATCAGGCGCCACGAATCGCCCAGCGCGGCCAGGCGGGCCAGGAGCTACGCCTGCGGCTCGACCTGAAGCTGTTGGCGGACGTCGGTATCGTCGGACTCCCCAACTCCGGCAAGTCGACGCTGCTCACGCAGATCTCCGCCGCCCGTCCGAAGATCGGCGCCTACCCGTTCACCACGCTAGAGCCCAACCTCGGCGTCGCGGATGTCGGCTGGGACCGCTTCGTCGTCGCCGATATCCCCGGTCTGATCGAGGGGGCGCACGAAGGCGCGGGCCTGGGCCTCGATTTCTTGCGCCACATCGAGCGCACTCGCGTCACAATCCACCTGCTGGACGGCAGCAGCGATGACCCCTGGCGCGACCTGGAGACGGTTAACGAAGAGCTGCGCGAGTACGGAGAAGGGTTGGCTGAGCGGCCGCAGATCGTCGTCATCAATAAGATCGACATCCCGGAAGTGGCTGCTCGGCGCGCCGAGCTCGAGAAGGCGTTTCGGAAACGGCGTATCGAGTTGCACTTCATGTCGGCCGCCGGCGGCGAGGGCGTGCGCGAAGTGATGGAGGTGGTGGCCGCGAGGCTGGCCGAGACACGCAGCGAGGACGCGGCAATCGCTGAGCCCGCGCCTCTCACCATCCTGCGCCCGAAGGAACGCGGGGTTCGCGTCCACCGTGAAGACGGCGCCTACCGCGTCGAGGGCGAACGGGAGACGGCGTTTGCGGAGATGATGCCTGTCGAGACCGAGGAGGGCCGCGCCGAGCTCTGGCGCCGCTTCCAGCGTTGGGGCGTGACCGGGGCCCTGAGGCGCGCCGGCGCGAGGGAGGGCGACCGCGTGCTGCTGGGACGCGTCGATCTGGAGATGGAGAGGTGAGGCTCGGCGTCCTCGGCGGGACGTTCGATCCAGTGCACCTGGGGCATCTGATTCTCGGCGAGGTGGCCCGCCAGGAGCTCGCCCTCGACCGAGTCATCTTCGTTCCCACGGGGCAACCCTGGCGCAAGAGCGGCCGCGAGATCGCTGACGGCGCGGACCGGCTCCAGATGCTGCGCCTGGCAACGGCGGGCAACCCCGAGGTCGAAGTCTCGAGCCTGGAGTTCGACCGCCCCGGCCCGTCGTACACGGAGGTCACGTTGGAGGCACTGCAGGGCGAGAATCCCGGCGCAGAGCTGTTCTTCATCCTCGGCCGCGACGCCCTGATCGACTTCCCGAACTGGCATGACCCCCAGCGCATCGCAGAGCTTGCTACGCTGGCCGTTGCCGAGCGAGATGACGCGGCACTCACCGGTGAGACGGAGGCCGACCTGCCGGGCGTCCACGCGCGTCTCTGCCACCTGCACATGCTGCGCGTCGACATCAATGCGACGGCCATCCGGGAGAACGTCCGCGACGGCCGCTCGATCCGCTATCTCGTCCCGGACGCGGTCGCTGCATACATCGAAGAACGCGGGCTGTATCGGGCGCCGTCGGTGTCGCAAAGAGAGAACCGATGACTCGCAAGGTCTGGTGGACCGCCGTCCTCGCCGCGATTGCAGCGCTGGCGTCGACCATCGTCGCTTGCGGCGGCGGCGACAACGGCGGCGCGACGGCCGGGCCTTCCGGGACGCAGGCCACCGGCAGCGGCGCAGCCATCGCCGGCGTGGTGCTGACCCAGGCGGACGCCGAGACGTTCATGCGCAGCGTGGCGGACGACTACAACACCAGCAACGCCGACGGCTTCCTCGGCAAGTTCACGGACCAGGGGCTGGCCGCTTTCCTGGGCGACAGCGTGACGCCCCCAAGCGATCTTCGCACTCAGGCCAGGAACTTCATCGGTAGCGGCGCTCAGATCAACGTCCAGGGCGTCGAAGGCTTCAGCAGCGCCGACGGCAAGACGACGTTCTACCTCACCTCGATCCAGGGGAACACGGTTGAGCGCGAGCAGTTCGTCCTGGTGCAGCAGAACGGCCAGACGCTGGTGGATGGATATACCAAGGTTGCGCCGAACGTCCCGCCAGGAGTGGCGAGCCTCAGCGTTGGCGCAACCGAAGCGAAGTACGACTTCGATGCGAGCAAGGTGACCAGCGGCAATATCGCCTTCGTCCTGACCAACAACGGCACGCAGCATCACGAGATGGTGCTGACAAAGGTGGACGCCGGCCCGTCGCTGACAGACCTTGAGGCGAGCGCCGCCGCTGCCACCAACTCGTCCAACTTGCCCAGCGGCTTCGAGGAGCTTATCGGCTCCGTCTCCGCTGCGCCGTCCCAGAGCGCGACGATGGTGTTTGCGCAACCGCTGGGCTCCGGCCGCTACGCTTTCTTCGACTTCACCCCGGACGCCAACGACCCGAACGGCCAAACGTTCGCCTCCGAGGGGATGGCCGCCGAGTTCACGGTGCAGTAAGCCGCTGACTACAAAGCGTAGGTAAGGCGCACCTGCGCGCCTCGCGAGGCCGCCCAGTCCGCCATCTCCGCCATCTCGCGGAGGCGGTCAGGCAGCTCCGGGAAGGCGGACGTCAGCTCTCGCAGCTCTGGCGTCGACTCGATGGCGGAGGCGGTCGCGCGCGCGGCCTCGGCCAGCGGCCCGGCGTCCTGCCAGATCCGCTCCAGCAGCTCGATCTCCTCTGAGGTGTCGGCGCGGGCGTCGCCGAAGTTGAGCAGCGGCGCGATCTTGATCTTCATCCTGGTCTTGATGATCGCGGCCGCCTTCGCCAGCGGGTGGTCCGCGCCGTAGCGGACGCCGTGCGCCATCGAGATGAAGTAGACGATGCCGGCGGTGTCGCCGAGGAACTCGACCGGCGGCTCCCCCGCGGTCGTCTCCACGATGAGCAGCGTCGGCGTGGCTTCAGGCATCGGCGCGCTTGTAGCCCAGGCCGACCCAGGCGGGGCGAATGCTGAATGAGACGTGAAGCCGTGAATCGGATGCCAGCGCCTCAGCATAAGCTCGCACCCTGTCACGCC
>DAINDD010000073.1:0-12254 GCA_036732045.1 Chloroflexota bacterium | reverse complement strand
GACCATCTTGGAGAAGGTCCGCAGAGCTAACGAAGCGTTAGAAGCACTACACTAGTTTATCTCGGATTTCTGCCTGCTTTCGTGGTCGGCACGTTTGCAAGCTAGTAACAATTGGGCGCACACCGCTGATCGTGTTCGATCAAAGTGAACGCGTCATGCCGGACCAGATTCACAGCACCTGCTGCGTGACTCGCCGTTACTTCTTGCGCTGGAGACCGGTTTGCCGGTTTAGTCGGCTGCCCGTTCGGAGCCTGAGGTTTGACAGGCGCCTCTCTGATCACGATAGATTTGTTCAGCCGCTCTCGAGTAGCGCGATCGAAGTCGAGCACCGCAGCCAGTTATGATACAGTGCGGACCCGGCGCAGCTTTTGCGAAACGGTTTTCAGAGTATCCGAGGGCACCCTCAAAATCGACGACAGTTCCGTGACGGACATGGCCGATATGTCAACTTCACGGAGTACTTTGCCGAAGACAATCGTTTTGGGATTGTCAGGTGAGGTCTTCGCCGAAATGGAAATCTCCACGATAATCCCGCCCAGCGGCTCCGGCGGGTCCTCGAACACGGCCGGATGGAGCTCCAGCGTTTGCGGATTTGAACGCGCTGCCCAGTCCAGCGGCGGCTGTCCCCTATTGGCACTCTGATAGGCCAGTCGCCGCCGCCAGTCTGACATAGCCGCGCGGAGTGCCTATTACCGCGCTGTAGAGGCGCAAGCGCCGTTGACGAGCAACAAACGTAGTCCGTTGATCTGTCGACGACAGACTACACAGGTGTGCCGATTTCGGGACAGCCTGACGGCTGTTCCAGCGGCGCCCCACTGAAAAAGGCCAGAATGCGAAGTGCGTCGTCGGCGTCCAGATTGCCGCTGCAATTCACGTCAGCCCCGTCCCCGCACGGTGCGCCCGGCGAGACGCCGGCGACTTGACTCAAAGCACCCACAACATCAACCGCATCGATCCGGCCATCACAACTCGCGTCGCCGCGCATCGGCGGGCCTGGGTGAGTAAGTGTCACAGGCCCTGTTGTCACAGTCGTCGTGTTCAGGCCATCGCTCGCGAGGACGCGGACCAGCACGTGATCGCCCGCGAGGACGCTAGGTGTCCAGAGAGAAGGAAGTGCTCGTGGTGTCCACTCGACCGGGAGCCAGGTGCTGGCATCGTCGGGGCTGTACATCACGACGTACTTCAATGCGTCGCCGTCGGTGGTCGGAGGCCGACCAGGAGATCGTCTCCAGACCGTTCCAACTGACACCAGTCCCCGGTTCGGCGATTTGCAAAGCGGGCGCTGCAGGGCTCTGATCCAGCGCGTCGAGCCTCATCCCCTGAACTTAGCCGGCGGGTTAGCGGGCGGGATGACTTGGCCCCGGTCCGGTCGCCTCGTCCCTGGTATTGGCGGCGCACTTTCGTCCAGCATCGGCACCGGAACGCCGGGGCTCTCCAGGCCCATCCACCAGTGCATCGGGAACCAAACCGCTCTGTATACGGCCAGCCACCACTCACTGTAGAAACTCACCTGAATACCTTCGCTCGCTGCCCATACGGGCACCGCTAGCTGGACGGACTCCCCGTGGCACTCGTCAGCTTCTCCTTCAACTCCATCATCCGCTGGCCCACCTCGTCTTCCGTGTCCCCCAGCGCCCTGCGCGCCTCCCGGAACATCTCCCCCTCCTCCTCCTCAATGTGGTGCTCGACATTCTCCGTGAGCACCTTGAACTTCGCGTCGTAGGTCTCATCCTCGACGTCTGTCGCCTTCAGTTCTTTAATGAGGACGTCGACGACGTGGTGCTCCTGGTAGCCCTCCAGCACGATCTCCACGCCCTCCTTGGACGCGCCATCACGGACCGCCGGGTAGAAGATCTCCTCCTCGATTTGCTCGTGAATCGATAGCTCCTCGAACACTGTGTTGGCAATCCGTTCCTTCCTTCGGTAGGCTCGGTCACCCGCCTCTTCGTATTCTCGAAAGAGGCCCTTCACCTTGTCGTGATCCTGCTTCAGCAGCTTGAAGGGGTCCATAGTCTTCCTCGCTTTCTGATTTCTCTTGTCCAGACTCTAGGGGCGCTGACCTAACCCCGGAGTGTCATACGGACCATCGTCGCCTAACAGACACGTAACACCACACTTCTCCCTGCTTTGCCCTGTTAGGTTGTTGCAACTCGCGACATCCTCGGTCCTTTACACCAGCGCAACGACACATTGCCTACCGTCGGACGCAATCAATGAAGGGACCAGCCCGCAAGAAAGGAGGGAATCTATGGTTTTCAAGGCTTGCGTCCGTTGTGGTGGCGACATGTACGACGAAGACGACATCGACCACTTTGACCTCGTCTGCCTGCAGTGCGGATTCCGCCGCACCCTCACCTCTGCCCGCAGCCGCACCGCCGCCGGAGACGGCGCCGGGATTATGCGATGGCTGCACACCCAACGCCCTAGTGTGTCGGCGTAGTCTATAGGTCGTTGCGGTGAATCCGCTGATAGGCGGACGTGCCGCGCACGCATCGCCCCGGCAACCAGAGTCAAGAGATAAGAAGGAGGAAAGTCATGGCTAAAATCGAAAAGTCACTCGATGTGGACGTGTCGGCCAGTGTCGCCTACAACCAGTGGACGCGGCTGGAGGACTTCCCGAAGTTCATGGATGGCGTTGAGGAAGTGACGCAGCTGGACGATGCCAGACAGCACTGGGTAGCGAACATCGGCGGTCAGCGCAAGGAATGGGACGCGAGGGTCACCGAGAACGTGGCTGACGAGCGAATCGCCTGGATGTCCGAGGGAGGGACGTTCACAACAGGCCTGGTCACGTTCCGCCCGCTGGACGAGAGCAAGACGCGGGTCGTGTTGGAAATGGATTACGACCCGGAAGGTATCGTTGAGGAGCTCGGCGACAAGCTGGGCTTCGTAAGCCGGAGGGTCGAAGGCGATCTTAAGCGATTCAAGGAGTTCGTCGAGTCTCGAGGGGAGGAGATTGACGGCCGGCGCGGAACGGTTGCCAGGGCCGCCCAGTAAGCGGGCAGGCGACACGCCCCAAAGGCGATGTTGGGCTTCATAGGGTCAGCCGGTCGGCTTGATGCTGGCGCAAGGATACCGCAATGCGGAGTGTGGCCTCTGCAAGGCGCTTGTGACGGCCTAATCAATAACATGGAACACAACGAACAAGCCACAGAAGGAGGAAACAAATGGCGAACACGATTGGCGACAAGGTGACCGAGGTCAAGGGCAAGGCTCGCGAGGCGATGGGCAAGGCCACCGGGAACCGGACTCAGCAGGCGAAGGGGAAGGCCGAGCAGGCGAAGGGCAAGGCCACCGGCGCTGCCAAAGACATGGCGAACAAAGATTAGCTGGATCCGATCACGCTCAGTGTTCGCCGCCGCGCAAGACGCCAGTCCTGCGCGGCGGCGTTTCCTTTGCGCCCGCGAAGAAGGTAGATCGCCCCTCGCAACGCCCTTGTTACGCGGGAAGCCCGGTTCCTTAGGCGGGTTCAATGGCTGTGGGCCTACGTTAAAGGCCAGCGCCGCATTCGGCGGCGCAGGAAAGGAGAAGAGACTGTGACGATTCGAAAGAATGTCGAGTCTGGAGAAGCCGGCAAGACTGTAACGGTCATCCAGGAGGACGCTGAACCGGCTGTTCGCGATCACGTGGATCGATTCGCTCATGCCGACGAAGTGCGGACCAGGCGACCCGATAGCTTCACGCTGGTCCGAGGCTGGATGCGGACGTTCAATCTGTTAGCAGGCTTCTTGCTGCTTGTCGTGGAGTCAGTACTGGCCTTTCGGCTCGCGTTCCAGCTGGGTGGCGCTAACTCTACCAACGGTTTTGTGGATTTCATCTACGACGTAAGCCATCCGTTCCAAGTGCCGTTCGAGGGAATAGCCAGCCACTCGACATCCGGCTCTACGGTGTTCGAACCGGAGACGGTAATAGCGATGGCTGTGTGGGCGGCTGTGACCTTCCTGCTCGTCGTGTTCATCAACGTGATAACGTCAGCGCCGGCACCGTTCGAAACAGAAACGGTCAGCCGTGAGCGCTCAGCGCACATCGACAGGCAGTCCTGATGCAAATCGTGGAACGCGCCCCCGCCCGATCATTGCTGGCACGTGTCTTCGGCGGGACATGCCCGGATTGCTGCGGCGATCTCGCCGTGGCCCTGGTCGAAGGTGGCTGGGTGCTTGCCTGTATCCACTGTGGCGCGACCATTCGCAGCAGCAGCGGATACCCGCTGGCTGAGGGGCCTTCCACTCGGTCGTATCGCCATATGTGACGCAACCCCGGTCGACGGTGGAATCCTGGAACCCGGCCGTTCGACTCGTAACAAAGCGCCGGCTCCACTGAGCCGGCGCTTTCCATTGCGAGCTACGTGTGAAGCTAAGAAGCCTCTACCCGACCGGCTTCAACCAGCGCCGGCGAGTCCACGTCCAACAGGTATCCGATTCCCTGGAACGTTCGGATGATGACCGGTGCCGACGGATCAGTCTCCAACTTCTTTCTCAACCGTGACACCCAGACGCGGAGGTACTCAAGTTCGTCTCGGTACTCCAGGCCCCAAACCTTGCTGAGAAGCTCATTATGTAGTACCACGCGCCCAGCGTTCGCCGCAAGCGTTTGTAGGAGCAGCCATTCCGTCCTCGATAGCTTCACCCGCTCTCCCGAGCGCGAGACCATTCGCTTAGTAAGGTCGACCTCAACGTCTCCAACAACTACGGTCGCCGACGTCGGGGTCGCCCCGTGCGAACGTCGCATTACCGCCTGGACGCGGGCGAGCAGTTCTTGGGGGTTGAAAGGCTTGGATAGGTAGTCATCCGCTCCGAGTTGCAGGCCGATAATCTTGTCGTTATCGGTGCCGCGCCCTGTCACCATTATGATCGGCGTGTTGGCACGTTCCCTGAGATGGCGCATTACCTCGATGCCGTCCATGTCGGGCAGCGAAAGATCCAGCAGGATGACGTCCGGCCTGTATTGTTCCGCCGCCGACAGAGCCTCGGCGCCGTCCCCGGCTGTTGTGACGCGGAAGCCGTGCTCCGAAAGAATCTGTTTGAAGAGCTTGAGGATCCCGGGCTCGTCGTCAACTGCGAGTACAAGAGCGTTATCGGCCATTCTTACACCTCCCATCCAACGGTAAGGAGAAACAGAATGTCGCACCCTGCGGCTCGGCCGACTCATACCAGATCCTGCCGTCGTGTGCTTCCATCACTTGCTGGGCAAGATACAAGCCCAGGCCCAGCCCCTGGTGATCCCGCTCGGAATCCCTGTTTCGACCGCGGTAGAACTTTTCGAATAGCCGCGCTCGTCCCCGGAGCGGCACGCCTGGACCCGAGTCGCTCACATAGATCTTTGCATGCCCTTCTTCCTGCCTTGCGCTGACCACGACTTCCCCTCCAGGAGGCGAATGGCGGACGGCGTTGCTAAGCAGGTTCCAGAGGACCTGACGCATGAGTTGCGGATCGCATTGCAGTTTCAGTCGTGGCACGCGCCGAAGAAGCACCTTCGTCGTAAGCTCCTGGGTTGTGAACTCCCGAATGGCGTCGCGCAGGAAGGGTCCCAGCTGGCACTCCTCCTTTTGGATCCGGTTCAGACCGTCTTCGATGCTCGACGCGCTCATCATGTGGGATGCGAACTTCGCCAGACGTTCCGCCGCCCCGTTGATCTCCTCTAGTGAGTCCTTCAACTGCTCCCGGTTGACATCATCCCGCTCCAGCTGACTAGTAGCTATTTGCGCGAAGCCCTTAATCGCTGTTAGAGGCGTGCGAATCTCGTGGGCGATCGTGCGCACCCCCTCGTCGCGCGATCTGAACGCCTGCTCCAGCTGCTCATATTGCAGCGCGCTCGCAACTGCCATGGCTGCCTGGTCGGCGATGCGCACGAGAAACCGCCGCTGATCCCGGCTCCAACTGCCGGAGCGCTGGCTACTCACTTGGAGCGCACCAACAACCGACCCGTGAGCGACCAACGGCACGACCGCAAAGCGATTAGTCTCGTTTGCCTGGAACATGCGCGCGGTCAGCGCCGGCAGGGCTTTCTTCGGAGAGAACGCAGCGCGGCCATTGAACAACGCGCCCGCCAGCAGAGACGGCGTTGTGGCAACCATTCGCCTGTACGGCTTCAGATACCGCCGCGGGAGTCCCAGTGAAGCGATCAATCCAGCCTCGTTGCCCCGTTTCGCCGCGAGCATTCCGAACTCTGTTCCGGTATGGCTCAAGACCGCACTCAATGCCGCTTCGCAGACGGTCTGGAGGTCCAGAGCCGTGCGCAAAAGGCCGGAGATCTGGTTGACCACCTGCTCTTCCGAGAGGCGTCGACTAAGGTCCGTCTTCAGCCGCCTCAGGGCCGTTTCCGCTTCTATGCGCTCGGTAATGTCGTGGAGAAGGATAATGACGCACGTCTCGTCACTCAGGGTGATGACTTCGGCGGAGCCGACCACGTGTTGTATTTCGCGGGACCGCGTGAACAGGCACAGCAGCTCGTTCCGCATGACACCCTTCCCGAGCAGAACCTGTCCCATCTTTGCGCGGTCCTTCGCGTCCACCCAGAGGTCGAGCTCGATGGCATCTCGCCCGATCAACTCCTGTCGCTCATACCCGAGCATCTTCAAAAGCGCCTCGTTCACGTCAATGAACCGCCGGTCACCCGCGCGCACGATGCACATTGCGGCCGGGCTAGCGTGAAACGCGGTGCTGAATCGTCCTTCGCTTGCGCGCAGGGCCAACTCAGCTTGCTTTCGAGCCGTTACGTCTTCGAGGATTCCGTCGTATCCGATGATCTTGCCCGATTCGTCGGCGGCCGCTCTTGCAGCCAGCGAAACCCACAGTGTGCTTCCATCGTTGCGGTGGAGTTGTGCTTCGAACCCGTGAGCCTCGCCCGATGTCTTCATCGCCTCGAGGAAGTCCGCCCAGTTCGGCGAGCTGACCTGGAAATGCTGTGCAATATCATCGATGTGTTCCATCAGCTCTTCGACTGTCCCATAGCCGAATATCTTCGCCATGGCCTGGTTCGCCGTACTGAAGTGCCCCTCGGCGTCGGCCCTGAAGAGGCCGAAGACAGCGTTTTCGAAGATGTTGCGATATCTGGCTTCCGCTTCGCGGCGCGCTTCTTGCGCCCGCTCGCGATCGGTGAGGTCTACCAGGACGTTGACCGCCCCGGTCAGATTCCCTGAAGCGTCCCGCAGCGGCGTTGGGAACGGCATGAAGTGTACACGCGTTCCGTCCGGACGCAGCGCGATGGCCTCTTCGCCGCGGACCGGTCTGTTCTCCTTGAGGGTGATCGCCATCGGGCACTCATCGTGTGCCATAGGTGTTCCATCGGGGTAGTAGAGATCCAGCGATCCGCACCAGAGGTCCTTCCCCAGTTGCGGTCGCCGGCCCCACAATTCCACGGCCGCCTCGTTGTATTGCGTTATCCGCCCGGCGGCATCCGTCGTATACACGGCTACCCCCAGGGCCTCAATCAGGCCGACTTCGTTCTGTGGCTGCAGCGGATCGAATCGGGCAGGAGGCAGCAGTTTCAGGGAGGAGTCGAACGCGCGACCGTCCGCAGGTCTTACTCTCAGATCAGCTCGCTGCATACTCATTTGTAATTCCTCATCAAGACGCTGTTGCGTACTTTGTGCGCTAGAATTCTAACTTTCTTAGTTAGTGCCTACAACGGAACTTGGTGCGACATTGCGATCTGTTACGCACTTGTAAGGGCTGTCGGTGAGAGCCCTGAGTGCATTCCTCGGTATTCTATGGAACAATAGTTACGGCATGAGTGTTGACCGAAGAACGACGAACACCTCGGTACTGGTGGTAGACGACGAACCGGCGATTCGCAAGGTGGTAGCTACGGCGCTCGCGCAAATGGGGTGCGACGAGACTTACCTCGCGGAAGATGCCGAATCCGCCCTAGAGATCATCGAACGGCAACGTCCAAGTCTCGTGATATCGGACGTAAAACTTCCCGCAATGAGTGGCGTTGAGCTCGCCCACCGAGTGAAGTCAAGCCAGGACCTGAACGGCACACCCATCCTCCTCATTAGTGCCTTTGGCGAACCCGAGGGGCACGCCGCCGACGGCTTCCTGGCGAAGCCCTTTGATATCGCGGATCTCGCCGAATTCGTAGAACCCTACCTCTCCTAGCCCGCGCGCGACTCGGGCAACCTGACACTTCTCCTTTCGCTGCGCACTCCGCGTTACGGTTCTGCAACCAGTCTCGCCCAGGCGTTTAACGCTCATGCCACTCCCGCCCGTTTACGCTCCTGTCTGTAACCCATGAACGGGAAGTGGCAAATGCCCGGCACGCGAAGTAAGCATCAGCGCACGGCAAAGGCAAACCGCATGGCGCAGCACATCGAGAACCACGCCCGCGAAGAAGGCCGCTACAAAGGCCGCGAGGAGCGAGTCGCCTGGGCCACGGTTCACAAGGAAGCCGAACGGCGACGCCCACAAGAAATCATCCAGGGAGGTGATGCCACATTCGTACTTCCTTCAGCCGAATGCCTGAGATAGGATGTCATGCTAAGAATCACCCTTGAGTTCATCAGAGAAGGAGGACATCATGTGCGCTTCATGCGGCTGCGGAAAGTTCGAAGAGGACCACGGCGACGACCGCAACCTCACACTGAAAGACCTGAAGGCGGCCGCCCAAGCCGCTGACATCAGCACTCAGCAAGTCGTCCAGAACCTCAACCAGGCGGCGAAGGGCGCGACGGAGACTGCCGCCTCTCGCGGCGATAAGTAGGGAGGCTGACGGCTACGCGCGCCGGTTTCGGCGCCACCAACCGGAGCTGGGCCAAATGGCCTGGCTCCGGTTCTTTTGCGACGTTGCCCAAGGTTTGCTGAAGACCCGGGACTCAACCCACGGCCGCTCAGCTAGAACCCCGTGCAGTCACGCGATTGCAGTTCAGTCTTTGGCTTCTGGCGGACTCTGTGCGCAAAGCCGACATTCGGCAATGGGATCATCGGGCAAAGGCGCCCGCGGCGGCGACCAAGAGTAGGTAAAGCAGAGCCAGGGAGGCAACCGTCCAGCCGGCTGCTCCCCTTAGCCTGCGCAAGCTTTCGCCGCTTACCTGAATCCTGGGGGAAAGTTCTTTAGGGTCCTTCATAGCCAGGCCATTGTTCCCCAGCGCATGTCGAAGATACCTAAACTCCCGCCTCCGTTTCCTAAACTCCACATTGCATAGCGCTGCTTCGCTGGCAGATGCCAACGAAGCAGCCCCAGGCGAGCAACTTAAGCGGTGCTTGCTAGGTTGCTGAAACGTCAGTTTCGTCCGGTGTTACGCCCCCGACGCCCAGGGCACTGTACTTTTGGGCTGAGAACAAGCGAAAGGATGGAGGTAAGAAATGCACACTCATCACGCGGAAGATCACGCAGCCGCAGACGCCGCCGGAGCCGCATCGTGGATGGTCGCGATGTTCGCCCTCATCGTTGCGGCCGCCTTGGTGATCGGACTGCTGATCTGGGCACCCTGGCACTCCAGTGGCGTCACCACTAACTCGGGGCCCTTCAGCACGCAGTCAGGTCAAGAAGGCGGGCAGGCCGCAACGCAGAATCCTACGCAACCCAACGTCAATATCTCGGGCAATGACATCAATGTCGGCGGAGCCGGCCAGAGCCCGGGTCAGTAGGGAGGTGAAATGACATGATAGCGTTGTTGGTATTGGCAGTACTTCTCGTGCTCCTGTTCGGCGGATTGGGCGTAGCAGTTTCCCCGCTATTCTTCATCCTGCTTGTCCTCGTGGTCGTACTCGCCGTCGGCGGAGGCTACGGGTATAGACGCTGACCAAAGCGACCGCAACTGATCGAGGCCGGGCGAAAGCCCGGTCTCGTAGCATTTCTCCCACTAACTTTTCGACGAATGTCGGCAGCCTTTCACGGATCACGATTCTCGGGGCAAACGGACGCTCCCAGTGTGCAAGGACCAACGCAGCGAGACAGGCCTGGCGAGGTCCGGACGCGGCCCGATCTGGTGCTCTGACAGGACGGAACATCCCAAAGGTCGGTCCGGGGGTAGCGTCGTTCTTGATCGCCAGGACGCGTTGCTGATTGGTGAGCGAGATAACCTGCGTTGCTAAGAAGCAACGCGAATGCTGCCACGAAGAGTACGGAGAGGACCTGCACCGTTTCCACGTGACCAATCAGGGGGACGTTGGTGTGGCCGCCCAGCCACCGATACAGCGGCGACCAGCGCACGTAGTCGGGATACATGGAGCGCCCTTTTTCGTTGAACAGGTAGTTCACACCGAAGACGTAGTACAGGTTTGCAAAGTGCAGAGACGCCGTTAATGAAAAAGCCCCCCAAAGCACTCGGCCCTTGAGGGCCGCACAAGCCAGCAGTAACGGAAGGAACGCAGCGAACGCGTATCGCTCATGCATGCGAGTAAGCAGAAGATAGAAAGCCATGACGGACAGCGCGGTCCCCAGCGCAAGGTATCCGGTGCCCTTGGCGTTGCGGAGCAGGCCAACGATCGTGGCTATGGCCGCGACGAACATCCCCAGCCCCCAGTAGCGGGCCGGAACTCCGAGGAATGTGGTAGCCGCGGCGCTGCCGGCGGCGCACCGGCCTGGCAGGTCACAGTGCAGTCCCATGTTGAGCATCCCTCCCGTAGACCAGAAGTTGAACGCCCAGAAAGAGTTAACGCGATATCTGTCGATGTTAGCGGCGTGGTCGAGCACCGTCAGGAACCGCCAGGGTTCGTCTGGAAAGAATGGCGTTACCAACAAGATCAGAAACAGTAGCGGAATCAGCACACATTCGAACCAGACCTTAGGGACCCGTGGCAGGCCGTTGTCCATCTGCAACGGGCGCTGGCGCAGTATCCAGAAGGCCAGGAATGGCAGCGCCGCGGCGGCCTGGGGCTTTACGAGAAATCCGAGCATGAAGGCGGTCGCGCCCGCCACCGGCCGGTCATTGGCGAGGAAGTATACGGTAAGAAGCAGGAAGAAGGCCAGGACCGAGTCGACCTGGCCCCAGAAGGCTCCTATCAACAGCGCCGGCGGAAAGAACAAGTAGATCAGCGTGGTAGCAAGCTGCGTAGCGGCTCCGCGCTTCTCAAGGAGACGATAGAGGAGCCAGGCGGAAGCCAAATCGGCGACGATCGCCGGCGTCTTCAGCAGGAAGTTCCACTGACCGGCATCGAAGTGCAGGACGCGATCGAGCTCACCGAACGCCCACAGAACATACAGGTAGCCGGGTGCGTAATCCGACGATGAGATCGAGTCGTAGAAGTGCCACGGCTGACCCGTCGCCAGCGCCCGCGACCACGCACGAAATATGTCCCCATCGCCGATGAAGCCGGGCCGATCGGCAAGAAACAGCCGCAGCCCGATCGCCGCGGCCGTTCCAAAGGCCAGGATCAAAGCGCGGGTTTTGGACCCGTCGGTAATCCTGGCAACGATCGCGCTGAACAATAGTGCCAGCGGTCCGTCGCGGAAGCGAGCCGTCAAGCCGTTCGGCGAAAGCGGTCGGCGAACATCCCGCTGAGAGCGCTTCCGACCAAGCCGCCGACGACAAGATAGACGAAGAACGCGATCAACGATGCCGGCTCGAAGGTGCCGCCACCGTCGACGTCCCGATTCTTCAACCCGAACACTGAGAAGAACGGCTTCACGCAGAATTCGCTGTAGCGATAAAGGTCGTGGATAAGGTCACCGTCGCGGTTAGCATTGGCCAGGAGCGCCAGGAAACGCAGGCCGGTGAGAGCCAGCACTATCACGAGAAACACGACAAAGGCTGTAGCGATTAATGATCGAATCATGCGATCATCGTCCGCCTCGAATCATCACTTGCGCGTGAAACCCGGAGTTCCCTACCTAACGGGCGCGTGACAATGACGAGTCGCTCACAGCGACGTCAGCAGCGCCAGAGTTGAACGGCCCGCCGACTCAAGATGCTCGTTGGACGAACGGAATCTGTTAACTCGCCAAAAGCCGGGCAGCTCGACTGGGCACCTCTCGTCCTCAGGTGGCGAGAAAGTACATCCGTCGACATCCCGAGTACGATGATCTGGTGGCGCCCTCGCAATCGTTGGAAGGCGTTTCTAGCGACGTGACGTCTCCGCCAAAATGCGCTTGGTGAGATCGCATCCACTTTGCGAAATGGCCACAAAATGGCCACCTAAACTGGTAGCGCATACGGGAGTCGAACCCGTGTTTCCGCCTTGAGAGTTCCAAAGAAGCCGTCCCAACAGGTTTCACCTTAACCCATTATGTGTCGTTTTGTATCTATAACGGCGGTCAAGTAGAGCTTACGTCCCGGCTCGTGACGGCGCTTCACGGCAAACATGGCCACAAAA
>DAINDD010000072.1:0-12572 GCA_036732045.1 Chloroflexota bacterium | reverse complement strand
TTCTCATGACCAGCAGTCTAGCATAATTAACGATAAATAAGAAGCACTACACTAGCTTCGCGTGAACAACGGCTCGCGTTTCTCAAGAAAGGCGGCGACCGCCTCAGCGTGGTCGGCGCTCCTCACGAGAGGAATCAGCTCACCGAGTAGCACCTGGCCGGCTTCCGCAGGAGTGAGGTCCGGAGCCTGGCCGGCTATGCGCTTCGTCGCTTCGACCGAGAGTGGCGCTCGGGTACTGATGCGCTCCGCTAGCGCCCGCGCAGCTGGAACAAGCTCGTTGGGGGAGTAGAGAGCCGTTACCAGGCCGAAACGATATGCGGTTTCAGCATCGTTCGGCAGGCCGGTTAGCAACATGTGTTTGGCGGGACCCACCCCGATGAGGCGCGGCAGCCGGTATCCCGACGCCGTCAGCCCAACGTTGACGCCCGCGCATACAAATCGAGCCGCCGTCGAGGCAATGCGGATGTCGCAACAGAGCGAGAGTTCGAATCCTCCACCGACACACCAGCCATTGATGGCGGCGATAACGGGCACCCGGAAGCGTTCGATGGCATTGAGGAGCCGGCCAAAGTTTGCGAGATTGTCCGTCCTCTTAGCGTCACCGCCTTCCGAATGGCGTTCCTCACGCAGGTCGTCTCCGCCACAAAAGGCGGTGCCCCGCCCGGTTAGGATGACCGCCCTGAGATCCGTGTCGTTCTCAATTATGGTCAAGCGATCGAGAAGCGCATCGCGCATCGCCCTGCCGATCGTATTCGCTGGCGGATTGTCGATCTCCAGCAACTCTACATGCTGGCCGACCTGCTCATAGTGCACGGTGCCCGTACTCATGATTTCTCCTTCACAACATGATCAGAAACCACGCCGCGTGCGAAAAGCGCGTCCGCTTCCTCCTCTGTCATACCTGATTCAAGGAGGACTTCGCGTGTATGCTCGCCGACCTCGGCGGTACCACGCTGGATTTCGACCGGCGTTCGCGAAAGGGTAAGGGGAGTGCGCAGGAACTGGCGATCACCAACCGTACGGAGCATCCCTCGCGCCTTAACCTGCGGGTCGTTCAGCGCCTCCGCGATGTTGTTGATCGGACCGGCCGGTATTCCTCGCTCGAGCAACCTGTCGAGCCAGTGGGCGGTCGTATCCTTCTGAAGGATCGTCTCGATTCGATTCTTGAGATCTTCTCTGTTAGCAACGCGCACGAACCCGTTGGCGAACAGTGGCTCTTCAGCAAGTGTCGGTTCGCCGATCGCTTCGCAGAATCGTGACCAGAGGCCCTGGTGGTTAACGCCCACCACGATGTAACCGTCACTAGTCTTCAACGCTTCGTAGGGTGCAGCCAATCTGTGTCGCGATCCCTGAGGTTTGGCGATGTCGCCGATGGTCAAATAGAGTCCCGACTCCCAGGCGGTGTAGGCCAACGCAGACTCGAGTAGCGAAGTCTCGACTCGCTGTCCCTGCCCCGTCTTGACGCGGTGCGCCCAGGCGGCAAGGATGCCGACGGCCGCAAAGGTACCAGCGTTCAGGTCTGCGATGGGCACGGCTGTAGATGCTGGCTCAGCGCCTGCATTTCCGACGAAGCTCATAATCCCGCTCATCGCCTGCGCCACGAGATCGAGACCTCCGCGTTCGCGATATGGTCCATCTTGGCCGAAGCCGGAAATCGAAGCGTATATCAATGCCGGGTTGACTCCTGCAAGCGCTTCGTATCCCAAACCGAGGCGATCGAGCGCGCCCGGCCGGAAGTTTTCGACCCAGACATCCGCATCCTTAGCAAGCCGCTTGATCAGGTCGACCCCCTCCGACCTAGACATATCCACGGCGATCGCCCGTTTGTTTCGGTTGAGGAAGTCGTACGCCCTGAACGCCCCCATTCGCCCACGTGTCACTTCACCCTTGGGCCGCTCGATCTTCACGACGTCAGCTCCCAGATCAGCCAGGATCATCGAGCACCATGCGCCCGCCATCACGTGCGTGCAGTCGAGCACGCGCAGACCGGTCAAAGGGCCGGTGAGATCAGGGCGCGCGCCTGATACCATTGCGCGCCGATTATAGCGCTCGCTGGGTCACATCCTGTCTCCGTGCCAGTGGCGCAACGCTAACTTGCAGTAGTGTGGCGCCAGCTCACGTCATACACGCCGGTGCTCGGCGGCTTATTCCGCGAATACGAGTTGGAGGCGGCCGGCGCGCATGGAGGCAGCGTCGTAGGTCAGCGGGATTGTGTCGAATATAAGGATGCTGAGCTGGCCGCGATTCAAGCGGCGACGGCGAGCAGGAGGATCGTCGTCGAGGCCGCCGTCAACGAGGCCGAAAACCTCGACCACGCAGACTACAACGGGAAATGAGACCTCACACTCCGTGACGCGGGTGCCATCTTAGCGATAAAGCAGCGCTCACATCGACAAGAAGGGGTGCCCTGATGGACTTGCGCGAATGGATCATCGGCCAGCACAGCGGCATTTCGACGATTCTTAAGATGAACTTGCTATCCGCAGTTCCGGAAGCCCGGCTCCCTGAGCGCCCGGGCAGCGGTGCTAACTCGATAGCCTGGCTGCTGTGGCACATCGCTCGCACGGAGGATGTCGCAAAACGCCGGGCTCAAGGTGTGGATTCTTTCGTTGGGCGGTGGGGCCAAGAAGACGGAAGCGAACACGATCCGCCTCAAGTTCAAGCCGCTTCGCTCGATAGCGTACCGGGCGACGGAGCGAGGTGCCGGCCCTCGGCTCGGCCGTAAGCAAGTGGGCTGATTCTTGCCACTGGAACCCCCAGCCGGAGCGCGCTGGCTGCGTGAGAATATGGCCATGATCCGTCGGGAGTTCAATTTCGAATGGGTAGCGTCAAACGGCGAAGGGCTGGTCGCACATTCTGATGACCTGCGCGCGGTCATTGAGGAGGTGCGCAACCGCGGACCAGTTTCGTCAGCCGTGTTCACCTACGTGAACTTCGAGCGTCTGGCCCAGTAGCGTGGCGTACCGCACGCTCGACTTCGACGACGGGACGGTATACGACGTCGAGAATCGACCCGTCGAGACGGTCACTTTACTAGGACCCGGTGGCTACTACGGAACGAAGGAAGTGCACCTCGACGCGATCGTTGACACCGGCGCGGATCACATGCACCTCCCAACCGAGGCAGCGGAAGAGGTGGGCATCGATCTCAGCGGCGCGGTAGCCGTCATCCTTGACACTGCCGGTGGCTCTGTGACTATGGACCAGCTCGAGGTCGGAGTCGATATCCATGGTCGGCGCGTCACTGTCCCGGTCAACTTCGCTCCTGGCGCCGAGGCACTTCTTGGACGCCAGGCAATCTTTGAGGCGCTCGGCGCAGCCGGGTTCACCACTTCGGAGTGGCTACTGCAATATATTCCCCCGTCTGCAGGATGAGCAGGCGCGGGCGTTCAATAGCGGTGACGCTAACAAACCGTAGCGTGGCCACTCAACTACACGCTGAGGAAAGGTGAGTCGCGACCCGAACCGTAGAGGCGGTCAAATGTCGCTGATCAGGATCATCCTGTAAGCGTCGGTCACGCGTGAAGTGTGTCCCTCGGGTGGGCGATGTGCAGACCAACCTTAGTCCCCAGTCTCCGAAAGGGCATCGGCATCAGCCTTCGCGTGCGGAACGGCGACCACAACGTCCAGCTTCATTGAGGGGCCTCCCATGATCTTACGGGTGACACGCAGGTACAGACGGAATTTGCGGTAGAATTCCGGTCCAACCAGCTGCTCGAGTTCTTTGCGATGGACCTGCATGTTCTCCAGCCATTGGGTTACTGTGCGGTGGCCGTTCTGCATAGGAATCTGGTGGAGGCGCTCCAGCAAAAAACCGGCCTGGTCGAGAATCTCAAGTTCCTCGTGCAGGGTCCGGTAGTTGCCTGTCTCGCCGTATATCTCGTTGAGGAAGAGCATGGCGGGCGTTACCTGCATCCAGCGTGTGCTGGCGAAGTGGATCTCCTTGTTCAACATCCGGCCGTTCGGCCGCAGCAGAGAGGCCACTTTCCGGAAGTAGCCCTCCAAGTCGTTGAAGTGCACGATGACTTCGTCCGTATAGATGGCGTCGAAGCACCCTCCGTCTTCGAACTCCTTCCAGTGGTGTTCGAGGATCGTAACATCAACGTCCGCTTCGTCGACGCGGCTCTGGGCGTACTCGCGTTGCAGGGGGGAGAGGGTTAGTCCGACCCCGCTGACTCGATACTTTTTCGCGAAATAGACCAGGTGCCCACCCCATCCACAGCCTACGTCAAGCACGCGCTGCCCGGGCTTCAACTGCATTAGGTCAGCGAGCAGGTCCAACTTATGCTGCTGGCTCTCAGCTTCGTTGCAGGCGTTTTCCCACAGATTGCAGGAGTAGGTGCTCCAAGGGTCCCCCAGGATGGCAGTAAAGAAGCGCGGCGGCTGTTCGTAATGTACGTTGGTGTGCTGGCGATCCCCCTCGACAGAGTAGACGCGCCGGAGGCCAGTCCCGCTGTGATCTTCTGTCGCTTGCGTTGCGGAAACTCTGGGAGCGCTCATTTGGAAGGTAGCGCCAACCCCGGTGGGACTGGCGGCCGGATCGGCATCGTCGTGAGGCCACGCTCGCGGATAATAGAGGACGCTTCTCTCTCTAAGGGCGCCGCCCCGGCGTCATCGCCGATCATTCGCAAATAGGCCGCGTAATCAGAGATCGTACGTACGTAGAACACTAGCGCACCACCCTTCTTCGCCAGATCCGCTGAGGCTCGGAAAGCGGCCTCTGCGTCGGGCCGGGAATCGGGCGTCGAGAAGTGCAATGCCCAGCCCAGCAGGCGCAACGCTTCGGTGGTGCGGCGGCCGGCATCCACGGCCCGCTTCGCCCAGTTCAGTGCAGATTCGAAGCGTCCTGCCCGCAAGTCAACCTCGGCGCGAAAGGCCAGGAAGAGTGGAACGTAAGCTTTCGTATCCAGTTGCGTGGCAATTGTTATCGACCGATCGAGGTATTCCGCCGCTTCGTGCAGCTCGTCCTGAAGTGAATGCATGGCGCCAAGGTATCCGAGGCAAACATATGTAATCGTGGCATCTCCCGTTTCTTCAGAGAGGCGGATAGCCTCCTCAAGGTGATGACGGACGCCTTCGAGCTTGCCTATGGCAACCCTGAAGATGCTGAAGTACATATGGCCGGCCGCAATTCGTCTAAGGTCGTCATTTGCTTCGGCGAGCGCGAGCGCATCCAGGATGAGATTCTCACCCTTCTCAACCTCGCCGGAGAGGGCATACGCGAGGCCAAGGAAGCCTTGAATTTGTCCCGGACCCTCCGCCCAAGCACGCTGCTCACGCACTCGCTGTGTAACGTTCCGTGAGCGTTCAAGGAACTCGATGCAACGCGGGAAGTTTCCCAGTGCAAACTCGGTCCGGCCAATGATATTTAGCGGCACCGCCAGGAACTCTTCGAAGTCTTCGCCGGCGGCTGCGACGCACTGTTCGGCCAATCGTACAGCGGCCGCGTTTTTTCCCGCCACGTAGAGCCAGGAGGCGAGCGCCGCACCGACCCGTAGCTTCCGTTCTGGCTCACCCAGCCTCTTCGCCAGCTCTTCGGCGACAACCAGCCTTTCGTGGACGTCTTCCATTGGCGCGTAGAAGGTGACGTCGGCCAGCTTGAGAGCGAGGTCAATCCGACGCCTGGAAACATCGTCGCTCCGGGACAGCCGCTCCAGCGCATCGATGGCCTGGATAAAGAAGTTCTTTGCCTCGCGGTGCGCGAACAGCGAGACGGCGCGGTCGCCGGCGGCCTCGGCGAACTCCGCAGTCTTGTCCCAGTTCTCCGCGCGCTCGTAGTGATAAACGAGCAGCGTCGCGTATTCCTGACGCTGGCCGCCGAGACGCTGGTCCAGCCATTCCGCCGCGGCGCTGTGCCCCGCCCTGCGCGTCTCACGCAAGAGCCCGCTGTAGGCGACCTCCTGAACCAGCACATGCTTGAAGGTCCACTCCCAGTCGTTGGCAAACGCCGCCGGACCCAGACGGTCCACGAACTCACGCTGGTTGAGGGCCTGCAGGTATTTGCCGGCAGGCAAGGCTGACAGCTCGTGAACGAGACCTTCCCAGAACGAACGGCCAACAATCGACGCCATCTGGACGACCCGCTTCTCCTCGCGGGAGAGCCGGTCTATGCGCTCGGCCAGCACAGCCCACACAGTGTCAGGGACATCTGCAGTCTCGACTGAGCGCTCGACGATCCTCTGATCGCCGGCCTTGGCAATCACTCCGCGGTCGAGGAGCGAGCCAATGATCGCCTCGATGAAAAAGGGGTTACCCTGGCCTTTGCGAACGATGGCATCAACCGCAAGTCGCGAGCCCTGGATGGCCGGGACAAGGGAACGGACGAGCGTCTGACTTGCGCGGTGGTCAAGCTCTCGAAGTGCGATCCGAGTATGGGTCTCCTTGGGGAGACGCAGTTCAAATTCCCGTCCCTTCGATTCGTTGTCGAGGAGCGGGCGCATTGTCATCAGGAAGAGCACCGGCGTCGTTGCAAGACTGGTCATCAGATGCTCAATGAGCTCAAGCGAAAGGTCATCGGTCCAATGCAAGTCCTCGAACACCACGATGACGGCCGTTTGGGATCTTGTCGCCAGCTCGCTCAGGACCTTCGTAGACGCTGCGAAAACTTGCGCCTTGCGATCGTGGGGTGCGACGTCCTGAGTCGTTGCTTCGGCGCCAACGATGGCTTGCAGTCCGCTGAGAACGTCAACATCGTGGATGCCGGCGGCAGCCAGGACTTCGCCAAGACGTTGCCGGATGGTTTCGGTAGCTTCGCCCTCGCGGAGCCGAAAGCCATTGCGGATCACGGAGGCCATAGTGAAGTAAGGCGTAGTTGCCATATGTGGCAAAGCTTCACCCTGGAGCACCAGCGTGTCCGGGCGCTCGGCTTGTATCCACCTGCGAAACTCGCGAACGATGCGCGACTTGCCAATGCCAGCCAAGCCGACGATAGTCACCGAACGCGCAGACCGCCGCGTGACGACCTCGTCAAATACCTCGCGGAGGACGTGGCTCTCCCACTCCCGCCCGACAAGCGGCCCCGACGGAATGTCCAATTCTGCAGAGACAGCGAGCGATTCACGGGCTTCCTCAAGCTCGAAGACGGGAACGCTCCCCACCCGCCCTTCAAGCTCCATCGACCCGAGATCGCGGAAGGCGAAGGCATCGCCCACTACGTGGGCAGTAGCGCCGCCGACGAGGATTTGCCCAGCTTCCGCTCGAGCTGCGAGCCTGGCTGCAACGTTGACGGCATCCCCTATCACCGTGTACTCGCGGTTATCATCCGCACCCACAGCCCCGGCAATGACGAGCCCGCTGTTGATACCAAAGTGCATGTTCACATCGGCGTGTAGCTTGTGCTTGTCGCAGAATTCGTTGAGGACGCGTCGCATATCGAGCGCGGCGCGAAGAGCGCGCGCGGCGTGGTCTTCGATAGCGCGCGGGGCGCCGAAGAGAACCATCATCTCGTCGCCAATGAACTTGTCGATGTAGCCGCCGTACCGAGCAGTGACCTTCCCCAGCTCTGAGAAGCAGGCGTTGAGCCAATTGCGGATGTCTTCGGCGTCTCCCGTCTCGCTCAAACTCGTAAAGCCAGACACGTCAGCAAAGATAACGGTGACACGCTTGCGCTCGGCCTCAGTCGATTGCTGACGTTCGCGTTCGAGCGCCTCGGCTTGCTGATTGAGCGCTGCCACGGCTCGGTCGACTACTTCATCTCCGAGGATGCCCCGTTGCATCTGCAGCGAGGCGATCGATTCCCTGATTTGATGAAGTTCAGACATAGAGATCGCCTAAGTGCATTTGCCGGCGTTTTACGCGACATTGTTCACCTGGCTGCCGGTGGCGGCATTATACGCCTCTTCTGGGCCGACTTGTCATTTTGTGTAGTCGCCACATCTGACCGGCAGACCGAGATTGAACCGCGACCCCTTTTGCTTCGAAGGTTGTGTCTCGATTGGCACCTATACACCCGTCGCTAACAAACGGTAGTATCGGCGTTCTCCGAAGCGCGACTTAGCGGCCGCCGATTCCAAAATCTTGCGGCCGGACTGTTGGCAGACTTAGAGTAGGGACGCCATGACAGGACGAGACCGGTGATTCCGCTACAGCCCTTCGGCCGGACCGGCCACATGAGCACCCGCATCATCTTCGGCGCCGCCGCCTTCTGGAAGTGCACGCCGGCGATTGGGGAGCGGACCCTGGCGATGCTGCTGGAGCACAGCATCAGCCACATCGACGTCGCCGCCAGCTACGGCGAGGCGGAGGACCACGTCGGCCCCTGGATGGAGAGCCACCGCGACCGTTTCTTCCTCGCCACCAAGACGGGCGAGCGTGGGTACGAAGGCGCGAAGGCGGAGCTGAAGCGCTCGCTGGTACGGCTGCGCGTCGACTCGATCGACCTCTGGCAGCTCCACAACCTCGTCGACGAAGCTGAGTGGGAAACGGCGATGGGCCCAGGTGGCGCGCTGGAGGCAGCAATCGAAGCGCGGGACAAGGGACTTGTGAAGTTCATCGGGGTCACGGGCCATGGCGTGACGGTGGCGGAAATGCACCGCCGCAGCTTGGAGCGCTTCCCTTTCGACTCGGTGCTCCTTCCCCTGAACCACACGATGATGCAGAACCCAACCTACACCGCGGACTTTGATGTGCTAACCCAGACCTGCCGCCAGCAAAGCGTCGCGATGCAGACGATCAAGAGCCTAGCCGTGGGCGCGTGGGGCGAAGGAGACCAGCGCACCACCCGCACGTGGTACGAGGCACTGACCGAGCAGCGGGACATCGACCTCGCCGTGCACTGGGTCCTCGGCCACGATGGGATGTTCCTCAACACCGCCTCCGATATCGGCCTGCTGGCGAAGATCCTGGACGCGACAGAGCGCTACAAGGCACCCCCGACCGAGGCGGAGATGGACGCCTTGGTCACACGAGCGGAGATGTCGCCTCTCTTCGTTTAGCCGCTCTCCAAGACGCGGGGGAGTAGTCTCTAATCTTCCGTAGTGTCATGCTAGTTGCGGCCGGATGGACTTGGGGTACGATGTGCGGGTGATGTTCGATCGGGATGATCGCAATGCACGATCGACCTGAATTCAATTCCGTGGCGGTGATTCCGCTATACCTCGCGGCTTCGGTTAGCGTAGTCCTGTTTCTTGCGTTCCGGCGACGGTTGCGGTAATGGTGCGACGAACCCGCTCGCGGCCAATGTCTCTCCCAATAAGTCGGCGCAAGGGCGTCCCAGTGTGAGGAGAGATCGTGATGACGTCGTACTTCGCCGAGCCAGAGTTCGCCGGGCTGTTCTCATCGTCCCGGAGGGAGACCGCGGCCACCACGGCGTCGCAGATCATCGGGCTCGCCGCGATCTCCCTGGGCGAGCGCGTGATCGACCTCTGTTGCGGGCCGGGGCTGGTCTCGCAGCTGCTCGCGGAACGGGTCGGCCCCGGCGGCGAAGTGATCGGGGTCGACGCCTCGGCCGCGATGATCGAGCTGGCGCGGCAGAACGTGGCCGCGCGGAACTGCCGGTTCATCGAGGGCGACGCCTATGCGCTGCCGTCGCTCGTGCCGACGCCCGGCGACTGCGTAGTGGCGACGAGCGCGTGGCAGAACTTCCTGTTCGACAAGGAACGCATCGTCCCGGCCGTGCGTGCCGTGCTGAGGCCGTCGGGCCGCTTCGCGTTCGACGTGCGCTTGCGTGAGGCCGGCGACGCCGCCGCAGCCGGGCCTACCATGGCGCGGCTCCAAGAGCAGGTCATCGCGTTGCTGCGAGAGGAGCACGGCGACGTCGCGCTCAGCGAGGAGGCCGCAGCCAGCCCGTTCGGCGCCGCGGGTCGGGACTGGAGGCGCTACGGGCGGGAGGACGTCGACCGGGACGTGGTGCTGATGGAGGCGAGCGGCTTCCGGCTGGCGAAGCGGGAAGAGGTGGAGGGCGGGCCCTTTGGCGGCGCCTGGTACGAGCGGCAGCGCTGGCGCGTCGACTACTGGCTCGCGCGGGGGGCGCCTGAGCTCTCCGAGGAGGCGCGCGCGAGCGTGCTCGACCGGGTGGCAGCGGAGGCGCGTCCCAGACTCTCGTCGATGCTGCAGCAGGTCGTGACGGTGTACATCGTCATGGAAGCGACGCCTCTTCGGTAGCGCTGCCTCGGTCTCGCTGACCGACAGCCGGCGATCCAGCGGTCGAAGCCGATACCAAGCTGATGTCACCCATCCGCCGTGATGGCATCTCGCGGTGACGGTCAGACGGCGATACCGGTGCGGACGCCGGTACCCTGCCAGGAAGCCGTCCCTCCGCGAAGGGATCGAATGCGACGTGGCAGTCGTTAGCGTCGAAGATCATGGTGGCGCGCTCAGCCAGCGAGTATGCGGGCCACGCTGGCAGTGCGTCGTGCGCAGGGTCGCCGTTTCGGGCGAAGGAGATCCACGCCTGGCTCATCCGGCCAGCCAGCACCGAGCGCTCCGGCGACTCGGGCATGACTGGCGGCCGGGCGTTGTCGAAGACGAAGGGGATCTCGTAGCCGTGCGCGGAACCGAGCGGTCCCGCCGCCCAGCAGAAGAGGTACATGAAGACGGGTTCCTTGTGCCTGGAGAGCTTACGTTCGGCCAGCTCGATCGAGGGCAGGCGGAGCATGCGGTCGCTCTCCATCGCGATAAGGAGGTCGTAAGGCGTTGCGTCAGGGCGGCAGTCGCGGTAGGCATGGATCACGCGCTCAGCATCTTTGCCGTAGTGCCCAACTCGCTGTTGAAGGCCTGGCTCATCCAGCGACTGGAGATCGTCGTTAGACGGGATCATCGCCAGGAAGAGGGACGCCTCGTCGCGATTGCATCCTACGATCATCGAGACGTCGTGCGCACTGCCGTCGGAGATCGCGGCGCCCGGGTGGTTCGTGACAGCGGTGCCGTCCAATACCGGGCTGAAATCCCTGAAAGACATGCGGCCCCGCTTCTTCTGCGCCTCCAGCAGACGTTCCGTGGGCAGCGCGGCAAGCGCGGCACGGTCGCGGGCATCGACCCCGAGTGCTGTCATGATCTGCTCAGCGGACTCCGTGGCTTGCACTGGGTCGCGCACGCGCAGGCCGGGTCCGCTCTGGACGACAGCGCGATGGAAGAGGCCCGCCGAGGCCGGCATGGCCAAGAGGGTGGAAACCTTGGCACCGCCCCCCGACTCGCCGAAGATCATGACGTTCTGGGGATCACCGCCGAACGCCGCGATGTTCTCGCGCACCCACTCCAGTGCGGCCACCAGATCGAGCATGCCGGCGTTCCCGGAGCTGGCGTATTCGGAACCGGCGAGCTCGCCCAGATGCAGATATCCGTAGATACCGAGACGGTGGTTGACGGTGACGACGACAACATCTCCGCGTCGCGCGAGCGCCGCGCCGTCGTATACGGGCCAGGAGCCGGAGCCGATGCTAAAGCCCCCGCCGTGGAACCACACCATCACCGGGCGGCGGACGCCGTCCGCGAGGGCCCGCGTCCAGACGTTGAGATAGAGGCAGTCCTCGGACAGTGACGGTTCGGGCGACCAGCCGTCAGGTCGCTCGGGCGGCTGTGGGCAGGAGTGGCCGTAGGAGACTGCGTCGCGGATGCCTGACCAGGGGGTCATTGGCGCCGGCGGGAGGAATCGCAACGCGCCGACTGGCGGCGCGGCGTAGGGGATGCCTCTGAATGCGTAACTACCGCCGTCGTGCGCCCCGCGAACCTTGCCTGCCGTTGTTGAGACTACTGGTGCATCCATTGGGGCCTCCCTGCAACTCGACATGGCTCACTACAACGCGGCGCGGGACTGGTTACCCCTCCGCCCAGAGCGGCGACGACGCCTTCATGAAGCGAAGCATCATCAGCATCGAGGCGACGTCTTTCGCGCCTTCGCGCATCGTGGTCTCGTACCAGAGGTACTCCGTCTTTGGGGTCTGGCCGATGGCGAGGACGCGGCCGCTGACCTCGTAGTCGCGGTCAGAGAAGACCGGGCCGGCGAGGTGGCGGACCTCGATCGCGCCGTAGAGGCCGACGGCGTCGGCGAGGAGGGCGATCCGGCGCTGGACTTGCACCATCATGTGCACGAGCAAGCCGGGATTGACGACCGGCCCGCCCCACGGCGATGCACCGGTGTACCAGTCGAGCGGCTCTGTGATCGCGGCGAGCCTCGGCTTCGCCTCACGCTCGCCCGCGAGACGAACGCTAACGGCCGCTCCGACGTCGCCGGGCGAGAGGTGGCCGAGGATGCGCTGGTCGCCGGGCTCGCGCGGTTCGGCGAGCTTGCGCCGCAGCATTGAGGGCTCGGACGGTGTGCCGACGGAGGCGGTGCCTTCCAGGACGCGCATGTCGTCCTCGCGGTCCATCCAGACGTTGACCTGGCTATTCGAGCCGGTGAGCGGGTTTGAGGGCAGCTTGACGAAGGCCCGTACGCGCTCGCGGTCCATGGTGACGTTGCGGAAGTAGGTGGAGAGGCTGCCGGTCTCGAACCAGCGCTGTCCGAAGGCGCGCAGGAGAAGCGGCGGGAATTGCTCCATGTGGATGGAGCCGGCGACGGTGCCGCCGCGGAAGCCGAGCTTCTGCGCCTGGCTGTCGTCGTGGATGCTGCCGGCGACGTTCGCCGCGAGGTTCCG
>DAINDD010000071.1:9973-13429 GCA_036732045.1 Chloroflexota bacterium | reverse complement strand
GTGAAAGGACTACACCATGCTGATCAGAATGCTCGCCCTCGCCGCCGTTGGCCCCCTGCTGCTGCTGGCGGCTTGCAGCAGCAGCGACGACAACGCCACGACGACTCCCAAGGCCAGCCAGACGACAAGCGCAAGCGGCGGCGCAGCACAGCCGCAGGCCATAACGGTAACGGCCGTCAACTTTAGCCTGAGCCCGGCCACGATCACGGCCCCAGCAGGCCAGGTGATCAACGTCAGCTTCAAGAACAACGGCAGCACCCAGCACAGCTTCACTGTCGGCACCACTGATGTCGCTCAGGCCGCCGCTGGCGCGTCCAGCAGCGGCAGCTTCACCGCCTCCGCTCAGACCGTTGAGTTCCACTGCAAGTACCACCCAACGCAAATGAAGGGCACGATTACGATCAACGGCTCGATCAGCAACAACACCGGCGCCAGCAGCACACCGGCAGCCGCCATCGGCGGCGGCATGGGCTACTGACGCGCGTCAGCCGCGTCTGCGCCAGCGCGTGCCTTCGGCCCCGTCTTCGAGCGTAATGCCGAGCTCGGCCAGCCGGTCGCGCACGGAATCTGCGAGCTGAAACTGCCTGGCGGCGCGAAGGTCGTTGCGGAGCTGCATGAGCAGGTCGATGAACGGCTCGGCGCCGCCCGTCGTCTCGCGCTCCTTCAACGTCAGGCCGAGGACGCCGGCCAGCATCCGCAGCATCGCCTGTCCTTCGCGGACTGAGCGGCCTTCGTCGCGAGCGCGGTTGATCTCGCGCGCCAGGTCAAAGAGCGACGCGAGTGCGGCGGCGGTGTTCAGGTCGTCGTCCATGGCGTCGACGAACCGTTGGCGGAACTCGTCGGGCTTGATGTCGGAGGGCGGGCCGTCCGGGTCGGGGAGCGTCGCCGCCGTGCGCAGCCGCTCCGCCGCGCGCTTGCCGGACTCCAGGCTCTCTTCGCTGTAGCTGAGCGGCGCCCGGTAGTGGGCAGTCAGCACGAAGAGGCGCAGGCCGTCCGCGCCGAAGCGTTGGAGGGCGTCGCAGATGGTGATGATGTTGCCGAGCGACTTGCTCATCTTCTCTTCGCTCAGCGTCAGCCAGCCGTTATGGACCCAGTGCCGGACGAACGGCTTGACGCCCGTGTAGGCCTCGCTCTGGGCGATCTCGTTCTCGTGGTGCGGGAAGATCAGGTCCTGGCCGCCGCCGTGGATGTCAAGCGTCGCGCCGAGGTAGCGGAAGGACATGGCCGAGCACTCGATGTGCCAGCCCGGCCGCCCGGGACCCCATGGGCTCTCCCATGACGGCTCGCCGGGCTTGGCGGCCTTCCAGAGCGCGAAGTCGGCCGGGTCGCGCTTTTGCTCACCCGATTCGACGCGCGCGTAATCGCGGCTGATGGAGGCGACGTCACGGCCCGAGAGCTTGCCGTAGCCGGCGTCGCCGCGCACGTTGAAGTAGACGTCGCCGCCCTCGGCAGCGTAGGCGTGTCCGCCCTGGACCAGCTTCTCGACCATCTCGATGATCTGCGGGATCTCCCGCGTCGCCCGCGGGTAGATGTGCGCAGGCGTGATGTTCAGCTCGCGCATCTCGGACTCATACTCATCGATGAAGGCCTGCGCGACGGCGTCGTAGGCCAGCCCCTGCGCGTTGGCCTTCATGATGATGCGGTCGTCGATGTCGGTGTAGTTCTGGACGTGCTTCACGTGGTAGCCGCGGTACTCCAGATAGCGGCGCAGCACGTCAAAGATGATGTACGACATGGCGTGCCCGACGTGGGAGTGGTCGTACGGCGTGATCCCGCAGACGTACATCTTGAGTTCGTCGCCGCGCTGCGGGACCTCTTCGGCCCGCCGCGACATGGTGTTATAGAGGCGGAGCGTCATCAGGCTTTTCTTTTACAGGCCTTTTCACCTTTGGCCTAGCCTCCACCTGCTGCAACCGCGACTCGAGCTCGGCGATGCGCGATTCCAGGCGCTGGATGACATCCCACTCCGGGTCGGGCAGACGGAGCACAGTGTCGTCGCCCGGGTCGGCGAAGGCGACGATGTGGCCGGGAACGCCGATGACGGTGGCGTTTGGCGGCACGTTGGTGACGACGACGGAGCCGGCGCCAATCTTGGCGTTCTCGCCAATCGTCACGTCTCCGATCACCTTGGCGCCGGCGCCGACGACGACGTTGTCCTTCAGGGTCGGGTGGCGCTTGGCCCGGCGGGTGCTGGTGCCGCCGAGGGTGACGCCCTGGAAGAGGTGGCAGTTGTCGCCGATAATTGCGGTCTCACCGATGACGACACCCATGCCGTGGTCGATGAAGAAGCCTTCGCCGATGTGCGCGCCGGGGTGGATCTCGATGCCGGTGAAGAACCGCGCCATGTGCGAGATGACCCGCGCCGGCACCTCCATCCCATTGTGGTGCAGGGCGTGCGCGACGCGGTGCACCTGAAGGGCGTGGAAGCCCGGATAGGTCAGGATGACCTCGAGGTCGTTGATGGCGGCCGGATCGCGGTCGCGGGCAGCCTTGATGTCGCGTTTGATTCTGTTTAAGAGGCCCATGGCCCCGTCACTCCCTTCAGAAAAGTGGTTCGCGTGGTGCGGCAGGCCCTGCTCCGCCTCAGGCGGAGGGGGCCGCACTACAGGCGCAGCCGCGGAGCGGGAGTGACTTTCCCGACATAGTGCTCACATTATACCGGAATGGCGCTCCTACGGCTCCGCGAGCGTGGCCACCGCTATCGCGGCGATTCCCTCGCCGCGGCCAACTGCGCCGAGGCCTTCGTTGGTCGTCGCCTTGACGTTGACTCGCTCGACGGGTAGGCCGACGGCGCGGGCGATCTGCCGGCGCATCTCCGGGATTCGCGCGGCGATCTTCGGGCGCTCCGCGATGACCGTCGAGTCCACGTAGTCTATCGAGAGTTGCCGCACGACCAGCATCCCGGCGGCCTCCTCGAGCAACTGCACGCTGCTGGCGTCTTTCCATTGCGGGTCGCCGGGCGAGAATTGGGCGCCGATGTCGCCGAGGCCGGCAGCACCGAGCAGAGCGTCGATGATCGCGTGCAAGAGGACGTCCGCATCAGAGTGGCCAGCGAGTCCGGTCTCGCCCGCAAATGTGACGCCGCCGAGGATGAGGGCCCGCCCGGCCTCGAAGCGGTGGATGTCGTAGCCGATGCCGACTCGCATATGCGCTAAGGGTCAGGGGTAGGGGACCGTTGGTCAAGCGTGCGATGGGCCAGCCAGCGCTGCCCCGACTAGCCTGCGTCTAGACCGCGGGGTGAGCGACCTCTCCGCGCTGGTGGCGGAGCTGCTTCGCCGAAGCAGGGTCCGGGTCGCTGAGGGCTTCCCCCTCCTCACCCCACCCCTAAAAATAAGGAAAGGCTCTGGGGGACACCCCCAGACCCCCGGTATGGGGCTGCCGCCCCCTTCACCCTCGCTAGACGCCAATTCGACTGCTCTCCGAGCGAGGGTGGCCCATGGCTTCAGCAGAGGCCGC
>DAINDD010000071.1:2190-9873 GCA_036732045.1 Chloroflexota bacterium | reverse complement strand
CCCGCCGCTCCCACGAAAGGAGAAAGGACTCTGGCGGACACCCCCCGACCCCCGGTATGGGGCTGCCGCCCCCCTTTGCTGTCGCAAGGCGCCAATTCGACTGCTCTCCGAGCGAGGGTGGCCCATGGCTTCAGCAGAGGCCGCTGACTCCACGGAAGCGCGAGATCGGTGCCGCTATAATCCAACCTCCCGCCGCTCCCACGAAAGGAGAAAGGACTCTGGCGGACACCCCCCGACCCCCGGGTATGGGGCTGCCGCCCCCCTTTGCTGTCGCAAGGCGCCAAATTCGACGGGCGACCTGAAGGTCGTCGCTACGATCGCTTAGTGCAGGTACGCCTCCGCCATGTAGAGATCGTCCGGCGTCGTGATCTTGATGTTGCGGTGGCGGCCCTCGTAGGTCTTGACGCGCACGCCGAGCATCTCCACCATCGCGGCGTCGTCGGTTACGTCGTCTGTGATCTCGCGGTGGGCGCGCTGCAGGAGGTCGTAGCGGAAGACCTGCGGCGTCTGCACAGCCCAGAGGCGGCCCCGGTCCAGCGTCCGGACGACAGTCCCGTCCAAGGCCACTTCCTTGACGGTGTCCACGAGCGGAACGATCGGCACCGCGGCGCCCGTCTCCCGCGCGGCTTCGAGGCCACGGTTGATCATGCCGGGCTTGGCGAGAGGCCGGCCGCCATCGTGGACCGCCACCCAGTCGACCGGGCCGAGCGTCTCGAGTCCGCAGGCCACGGAGTCCTGCCGGCGCGGGCCCCCACTGCAGGCGCCGGCGACTTTGGCGAACCCGGCGTCACGCAGGACTTCGCGGCCGCGCTCCAGGTTCGTTTCGGAGAGCACGACGACGATACGGTCGATGGACCAGCACTCTTCGAAGGCGGCTACGGTGTGCGCTAGCAACGGCCGTCCGCCGACTTGCGTGAACAGCTTGTCGAGCCCCTCCATGCGCGTCCCGCTGCCGGCGGCGACGATCACGGCACCGAACGTCTCAGTCATGGCGCGTCTATCAGGCACGAGACGCGGAGCGACGTCAAGGGACGGGGGGAAGGAGGAGGTAAGGCGGAAGAGGGAAGGGGGAAGGGGGAAGGGCGAGGCGTGCACGCCGTCACACCGTGAGTCGGGATAGCCATGCGCGCCGAGGCCGCAATGTCGGTCGGGATCCATGGACGCCTCGCCCCTACGCCACACGCACCGGACGAAGCGTGTTCACCAGCACGTAACACCTCTCCGCGCTGGTGGCGGAGCTGCTTCCGCCAAAGCAGGGCCCGGTGTCGCTGAGGCTCCCCCCTCCCCACCCCACCTCTAACAAAGGAAAGACTCTGGGGGACACCCCCAGACCCCCGGTATGGGGCTGCCGCACCCTTCACCCTCGCCAGACGACCCCGCCGCTCCCGAAAGGAGAAACGATCTGGGGGACACCCCCAGACCCCCGGTATGGGGGGCTGCCGCCCCCTTCACCCTCGCCAGACGGCCCCGGCGCTCCGGAAAGGAGAGAGGAATCGGGGGGACACCCCCAGACCCACGGTATAGGGAACGGCTGTGAATTTGACTGGCAGCTTGGGACGCCTCGGCCTTACGCCACACGCACCCGCACGAAGCTTGTTCACCAGCGCGCAATCCAAATGGCCAGCCGGACCGCTTGACAAGCCGCTGTGAGTACTGAATGATGATTCAGGCAACTGAATGACTGTTCATTCATGGAGTTCTAATGATGGCGCGAGTCACCGAAGCCCACGTCGAAGCCCGCCGTAACCAGATCCTTGACGCGGCCTGGAGCTGCTTCGCCAAGCGTGGCTACCACCAGACGACGATGCAGGACATCGCTACCGACGCCGGCATCAGCGCCGGCGCCATCTACCGCTACTACGCCAGCAAAGAGGCCGTGCTCGCCGCGATCACGGAGCGCAACACGGAGCGTTACGCCGAACTCCTCGCTGATATTCGGTCCGAGTCCAGCGGGCCAATGGACGTGCTCGAAGCGATCGGACAAACGATGCTGGCGACGTTCGAGGACCCGCTGTTCGAGACCAACACCCGTCTCGACATCGAGATCCGGCCGGAAACGCTGCGCAACGATGTCCTGCGCGAGCGAACCCGCAGCCAGCTCGAGTTCTGGCGGAAGTCGCTGGTGACGCTGCT
The DNA here is from genome assembly GCA_036732045.1 of Chloroflexota bacterium. GTDB lineage: Bacteria > Chloroflexota > Dehalococcoidia > SM23-28-2 > RBG-16-64-32 > DATKKM01. Next base: position 7,740 of record DAINDD010000071.1, on the reverse strand, counting down.
CCACGAAGCGCGCGAAAACGGCGAGCTCCGCAAGGACATCGACATCGAGACGTTTGTCGTGCTCGCCATCTCTGCTTACGAAGGGCTGCGAGGCTGGGGCCTGATCGATCGGGCGATCTTCCGCCCGCGCGACGTGTTCGACCTGCTGCTGAACCTGGCATCGTCCAAGAGTCTGCCGCCCACAGGTGAAAATCCCTACGGACTTAATTAGAAAGCGATACGCGATGCAGTTCAACCCGTTCGATCCCGCCGTCCGCCAGAACCCGTTCCCCTACTACGCCGAGCTCCGGCTTAAAGACCCGGTGCACCGCATGGAGCCGATGGGCTTCTGGCTTGTCACGCGCTACCAGGACGTGCAGCACGTGCTGAAGAGCCCGCAATTCTTCTCGTCAGAAGGGATGGCCGGGCCACAGGGGCTGCAGGGCGGCATCATCCGCAGCATCATCACGATGGACCCGCCGGACCACGGCCCGTTCCGCACGCTGGTCAGCCGCGCCTTCACGCCGCGGATGATCTCGGCGCTGGAGCCGCGCATCCGCGAGATCACCCACCAGCTGATGTCCGGCATCGGCCACAAGACGGAGTTCGACGCGATCAACGGGCTGGCGCTGCCGCTGCCGATCCGCGTCATCGCCGAGATGCTGGGCGTGGAGCCGCAGCGCTACAACGACTTCAAGCGCTGGTCGGACATCCTGGTCGGCCAGTTGATGCGACAAGGTGCGACGCCCGAGCAGATCGCCTACGACGAGGCCGAGAGCGCCGCCTTCCAGCAATACTTCCGCTGGGCGATCGAAGAACGGCGCCGCCACCCCGGCGAGGACCTGATCAGCGCGCTGGTGCAGGCCGAGGAGCAGCACCAGCATCTGACCGTGGACGAGGTGTTCAGCTTCGCTGGACTTCTGCTCGTCGCCGGCAACGAGACGACGACGAACCTCCTCGGCAACATGCTGCTGGCCCTCCTGGAGCACCCGGAACAGCTCAGACGGCTGCTGGACGATCCCTCGCTGATCCCGGCGGCGATCGAAGAGACGTTGCGCTATGACTCGCCCGTCCAGATGCTCTTCCGGATCGCCCGAGAGGACCTGGAGCTCGGTGGGAAGCAGATCGCCAAAGGCTCGCTGATCTGGCCAGTGCTGGGCTCGGCGAACCGCGACGAGACGCGCTTCCCGGACCCCGACCGCTTCGACATCACGCGCGACACGAACGGGCACGTGGCCTTCGGTCACGGCATCCACTTCTGCATCGGCGCGCCGCTGGCCCGCCTGGAGACACGCATCGCGATTGAGGAGCTGCTGCCGCACCTGGGAGGCATGCGCGCCCCGGAACGTCCGCTAGACTACATCGACGCTTTCTTCCTGCGGGGGCTCAAGCGGCTGCCGTTAGCCATGCCCGAGCCGGTCTTCGCTTCGGTGCCACCGAGCCCGATGGAGCTAGCGCGGCTGATCCGCGCCTCCGGGACAGCGCTGGCGAAAGAGGGCTACGGCGGGTTCAAGACGCTGATCAAGCGTGGCCTGCGCCGCGGTACCTCGCTGGACATCCTGTAGCGAAATCTACGCCTCCGCTAAGCCAGGGCTTGCCCCCAAGCCCTGGCTTGCGCCCTTTTGTTGGACCTGGCAGAGCAGCACACAACTCACAACGGTGGATGATCTCTGCGATCTCCGACCTCGGTCCAATCCAAGAAAATCGGACCACGATATCCCGCTGCGAGAGGGAGGCTCCGTCTCAAAGGTGGAGAGGTCTTCCATTTCGTGCCTCTCCCGGACGACCGCTTTGTCGCGGTACTCAGGAAGTCTTCGCGTACCTAAGTCTCCCATCCACTAACCCGGTCCCGATTTCGATATACCGGACCCATTTGCCCGTTGACACAGTACAATGCAGATGATATATCTCATTGTATATGACATCGTACAATGAGGGAGCTCAGATGAAGGAAATAGTCACCACGATTACGCAAAGGGGTCAGGTCACAGTCCCGGCCGAGGTCCGCCGCATTCTCGGGCTCAAACTTCGCGGCAAAGTCGCCTTCGCTATCGACGAGGGAGAGGTCAAGCTGGTGCCGGCACGGTTCACCCTGGAGACAGCGTACCGCTCCGTGCGGCCGCTGGCCCGTCCCATGAGCGACAGGGAGATGGTCAGCATAGCCAAGGAGGAGCGCGCGCAACGGCTTACCAAGCGGCTCAAGAAAGCATGAAGTTCATTGACACCAACATTTTCGTCCGTTACCTGGCCGGCGACGACGAGAAGAAGAGCGAAGCCTGCTTTCGCTTGTTTCAAAGAGTCCAGAGGGGGGAAGAGGCGGTCACGACTGCTGAGGTGATCATCGCCGAGGTAGCCTACGTTCTCTCCTCCCCTTCCCTTTACCACCTCAGCCACGAGGAGATCGTCGGCCGGCTCGCGCCTATCCTCGCGCTCCGCAGCTTCCAGTTGCGGTACAAACGCACGTACCTGCATGCCCTGGATCTCTACGCTACCTACCCCTCCCTCGATTTCGAGGACGCTTTAGCCGTCGCTCACATGGAGCGGCAACACATATCCGAGATCGTCACGTACGACAGGGACTTTGACCGCGTACCCAATATCAAGAGGACCGAGCCGTAGGTCTACAAAGCAACCACAGCTCACTTCTCCCTACTCTCGCCGCCTGATGGACCCGGCCGCTGCCTGGAGCGGCTATCAAACCCTAGCCCGTCTCAGCGCAGCGTCGGCTACCTCTGCATCAAAGTCTTCGGGGTCAAACTTCCCACCAGCCCACTTCAGCATCGCAAAGTGCTCTTCGTGCTTGGGGTCGGAGATCGCTTTGAGAAAGTCTTCGTAGCCGCCAACGCCGCCGCAGTCTTCCGGCGGGCATGCTCGGGCGCCGCCGGTACATCGCGGTCTTTCCTCTCCTTGGGCTGGCAGCATCCGCTGGAGCGTTATCTCGTGCTCCCAGCCATCGCCCATGTCGTACTCGTAAAGGATCGAACGGTTCTCATCGGAGACAACATCTGCCAACGTCACAGCAGCCGAGTCCTGAATCTGCCGTCCCCACTCGGAGTTCGGCTCACTGTATGTCCTGGGGCCCACGGAGAATATGTGCAGGTGATAGTTGTGCCAGCCCATCGCCGTCTGCAGCACAAGGTGCAGATTGTGAAGGCTTATGCGGCCCGGCACCTGGAGCATCCTCCACACGGGAGGATCGATTCCCTGCAGCTCCACCTTCAGTTCGTATAGCAACTCCTGCCTCCGAACTACTCTCCCCCTTAAGAAGAAGAAGCCACCCAGACTATACCTCCACTACCAGCCTCTGAATCAAAACAGAACGGCCTATAGTCGCGGCACGATGTGGCCACGCGACTACATCGACGCCTTCTTCCTGCGGGGCCTGAAGCGGCTGCCGCTAGCCATGCCCGAGCCGGTCTTCGCCTCGGTGCCACCGAGCCCCATGGAGCTGGCGCGGCTGATCCGCGCCTCTGGGACAGCGCTGGCGAAAGAGGGCTACGGCGGGCTCAAGACGCTGATCAAGCGCGGCCTGCGCCGCGGTGCCTCGCTGGACATCCTCTAAGCGAGTCCAAGAATCCCACTTACTGGATCCAGCTCGCATTCGGCTAGGCCATCTCTTGTCGAGTCATAGGGTGGCCTGACCGTTCCGCCCCGCGGATTGCGGCCTGGCGGTACCCGGCGATATAGTTGCAGCCTACAGAAACTGCGATCTGGTCGCGGACAGGAGATAGGTTGTGCCACGAGAGGCAACGTTGTTCGACGAGGCTCAAGGAAGTCCTGTCCGAGGCTATTTGCTGATGAAACAGTCCGGCGGGAATGTTTCGCCCTCGTGGGTCGACCGCGCGCAGAAGTCGAGGAAATCGCGGGAAAAGGTCGTGTCGGAGGCCCTGAAGAGCGGACGGGTCTGGGAAGTGACAAGCCTGGAAGAATGGGAGCTTGTCTATCGCAAGGAATGCTTCTACCGAGGCATCCGGGCACTCTTCGAACTTGAACGCAAAGGCAAGACAGCGCTGTGACAAACCCCCGACATTTCCTGGGTGGTGTCGACCCCCCAACAAGGTTGCTCTGGGCCGAATCGCCTTAGAGGTCCAACCGAGGCAAGTTTGAATAACACTCCACGCAGGGGCAGCCTCAGAAGGCGAGATTGATTTGGCCGACTGGTCTGCCGACCGATTGATGGTCCTTGGCCCGCGCTCCGAGGTGACGCGGTTCGCCAGGGATGCGCGCCCGCGAGTCCTTGAAGCCCCCAAGCTGAGACGTATCGTTGGTACCGTAATACGCGAACCAAGACCCAACGATATCTTCGCGCTCGACATGATGATCGGCGAAGGTCAGGAGTTGTTCGCCGAACGAATGAAGAGCCTAGGGCACGACACATCTCAGAAGGAGTATGTGTTCCAAGTTCGGGCGGCTTGGCACGGTGACGGTCGTGGCCATTTCCGGAAGCTCTCCCGTCGATACCCGTCGCTGTACTTCGTACTCGCATATCACGCTAACAATATCGGCGAATATGGAAGCTACCTGATCCGAGACGGTCGGTCCCAATGGTATCGTGTGTCCGACAACACCACCGATTCAGTGATGACAAAGCACGGCTGGGACGAGAACAATGACGATGACGACAACGAGTTGGCTTGGCTTGAAGCGTCCTGGGAGCTTACTGCCCAAGCCGAGTCTCGATGGCTGAATGTTGTTTACAAGAGGCTCGGTTTACGAGTTCGCCGAAACGACACTAATGCCACGGTGACGTCATGAGACAAGTAGGGGTTTGGAGGATATCCGCTGGCGGTCCGCGGAGAGTGTTGGCCAGTCGGATCGACATCGAAGAGCAGTTGGAGGGTTGGATCGAGAGCGACCCAGGTCTGCTGGAGGCCGGCTTGATTATCGTCGGGCGCCAGGTGAGGACGGAGGCCGGGCCTCTGGACTTGCTCGCCATCGATCCCCAGGGTCGATGGGTCGTGATCGAGCTCAAGCGTGGGACAATCTACCGCGATACGCTGACCCAGGCGTTGGACTACGCGGCCTGCATTGAAGCCATGCCTGAGGAGGCGCTGAGACAACTGGCGACAGACTACTTTCGCCGCGATGTCGGCAAGGGCACCCCGCAATTGGCGATCGAAGACCTGGTCGAAGATGGAGGGGAACGCGAACTCCGCGTTTCCGTTGTGGGCACTAGCCGCGACATCGGCCTTGAGCGACTTACAGGTTTCCTGTCCGGCAAGCACGGCATTCCGATTACCGTTGTGACGTTCGAGGTCTATCAGCTCGAAGACGGAGACCGTGTCCTCGTCAGGCAGCTCGCTGAGTCCGAGACAACAATGCTCGAGCGTGCTGACAAACAGCCGCGTTCGATTGAGGAGTTGTGTTCGCAAGCGGATGACAATGGCATCGGAGCGGAGTTTCGATCCCTTATCGAAGCGGCCCGACGCCACGGCCTCTACCTGAAGTCCCGGAAGAAAAGCTGCACGGCTGCCCCCCAGGAAAATCGTGCGCGAAGCCTGTTCACAGTTTGGACCTATCCAAACGACGGTGGAGACACATGGTTGTGGCTAGGCACGGAGGCCTTCACGC
>DAINDD010000071.1:0-2180 GCA_036732045.1 Chloroflexota bacterium | reverse complement strand
CCTTCACGCAGTTCTACCCTTCGCTGAACGAAGCTGACGTTACCGCCGAACTGGGGGAAGCCGGAGCGCGTGAAATGCCAAAGGAGCAGGTCGCTGAATTCGTCGCTGGCCTGGAGCGACTATTCTCCAAGCTGCAGCGCCCATCTCTTATCGAACTTGGGGAGGTCGCCGATGCCGGCGGGCCCGGGTCCCGGACGGCGGCGAGGGAGCTGGAGCGACTTGCCGAGAAGGTCGGTATCGATCCCGACGACTACGTGACTTGGGTTGAGGTCGCCGAACTTCTAGAGAAGCCCGGAAAAGCGGGAGGAGCAGCGCCCACGCCTCGTCGATAGTAGTAGACAGCGTTAGGTTGCATTGAGCCCACTGTAAGTCAGGCGGTTGCCGACGCGACTCGATACGGCGACCTGACCTGCCCCCATTCTCCGATCACGCGTACCTCGTCAGGTATGCAGGTCTGAAGGTCTGCAGCTACGACGGTGTGCGGCGGCAGGCTTACGGGTAGATCCCGCGCAGGCGGGCCGCTTCGGCGACGCGGCCGACGGCCAGCACCATCGCCGCTTCGCGCAGGGTAGTGTTGTGCTCGGCGGCCGCCGACATGACGTCGCCGCAGGCGCGGGTGATCACCTTGTGCAGGCGGTCGTTGACCTCGGCCTCGTCCCAGAAGTAGAACTGGAGGTCTTGCACCCATTCGAAGTAGGAGACGATGACGCCGCCCGCGTTGGCCAGGATGTCCGGAACCAGGGTGATGCCGCGCTCGGCGAAGATGGCGTCCGCCGCCGGCGTCGTTGGCCCGTTCGCGCCTTCGACGATGAACTTCGCCCGCACAGCACTGGCGTTGGCGCCGGTGAGCTGGCCCTCCATCGCCGCCGGCACCAGGAAATCGACCGGCAGCGTGAGCAACTCTTCGTTAGTGATCGAGTCGCCGGCTTTCGATTCGACGAGCGGATTGCGGTCCTCGCGGTACGGTATCAGCGCCTGGACGTCGATGCCGGCGCCGTTGTAGACGCCGCCACCGGCATCGCTGACAGCGACGACCCTGGCGCCGATCTCGTGTAGCAGCCTGGCCGCAGTCGCGCCAACCTTGCCGAAGCCCTGCACGGCGACTGTCGCGCCGGAGACGTCGACGTGGTGGCAGCGGGCGATCTCCTGGATGACGTACTGCAACCCGCGCCCGGTGGCCTCGGAGCGTCCGAGTGTGCCGCCGACGGCCACGGGCTTGCCGGTGACAACGCCCGCCTGGGTGTAGCCCTCATGCATCGAGATCGTGTCCATGATCCAGGCCATGACCTGCTCGTCGGTGCCCATGTCCGGCGCGGGAATGTCCTGGGTCGCGCCGATGATAATGCTGATCTCGGTGGCATAGCGGCGGGTCAGGCACTCCAACTCGTGGCGGGAGAGCGCCCGTGGGTCGACGAGGACGCCGCCCTTGGCGCCGCCGTACGGCAGGTTTACGACGGCGGACTTCCAGGTCATCCACATCGCCAGCGCCCGCACTTCGTCGAGCGAGACGTGGAGGCTGTAGCGGATGCCGCCCTTGGCCGGGCCACGCGCGAGGTTGTGCTGGACGCGGTACCCGTTGAAGACCCGGAGCGACCCGTCGTCCATGTGGACGGGAAAGTTGACGGACAGCTCGCGCTTGCAGTGTCGGAGCACCTGCCGGAGCCCGAAGTCGAGGCCGAGCCGCTCGGCCGCGGTGTCGAACTGGGAGAGCGCTGTTGCCAGGACGCTGGATTCGGCTTCGGCCGCGGCGGGCGTGTCTTGCTTTATGACCATTGCCTGTCTCGATTATAAGACGCCGCCGCGTGCGCCGCGCGTAACAGTTTCGCGAATCGCGCCGCGGACCCCACCTCCCGCCGCCCCCGAAAGGGGAGAGGAATCTGGGGGACACCCCCAGACCCTCGGTATGGGGGCTGCCGCCCCCTTCACCCTCGCTAGGCGCAAATTCGACGCCCCCCAGACTCCCGGTATGGAGCTGCCGCCCGCTTCACCCTCGCCAGGCGCAAATTCGACTGCTCTTCCGAGCGGGGGTGGCCCATGGCTTCAGCGGAAGCCGCTTACTCCACGGAAGCGCGAGATCGGGTGCCGCTATGACCCCAGGCCCCGCCGGTTCCCGAAAGAAGAAAGGAAGCTGGGGGGACACCCCCCAGACCCCCGGTATGGGGCTGCCGCCCCCTTCACCC
>DAINDD010000070.1:2626-13740 GCA_036732045.1 Chloroflexota bacterium | reverse complement strand
CCCTACTTTTGAGGCAACGCTTTTCCTTCGGTAACCGTTTAAGTGAGGCAGATCGTCCGGTTGACACTTAACTCGAAACGCATAACATGTATCTTTGCCGCAGCCTGGGACGACGATGAAACGTCCTCGGGGGGAAGGGGCCATGAAAATCGACTGGCAGCGCGCCATAAACGACATCCTCGCCAAGAAGCTCTCTTGTCCGCGCTGCGGCACGCTCACTGACGACGTCCTCGTCGGCTACCTGCGCCTGCCGGAGGCCGCGGAGTGGGCGCCGCTCTGCGGAGGCTGCGCCAAGAAGGAGAATTGCGACGCCCGAAAGTTCGTCGTGCTCTGCGAGGACTGCGCCACTGGACTGCGCCTACGCGGCCGCCACGTCGACGAAGCAGGCTTCATGACCGCCCTACTCGACGAGTGCCGCCGCAACCTCGAGGAGACGCTGGACTACATCGGCGATTTCTGGCGTGAGGACCTCGACATCGAACCCGAAGAGATGGAGAAGCGCCTCGACGAGGTGGACCCCGACCTCTTCGCGGAGGAGGACGACTGGCGCCGCTACCTAGAGGAGCAGTACCTCAAGATTCACGCCTGGTTCCGCGAGCGCCACATGGCTCTCCCCAACCCCGGCTGGCGCTCCGAGTACGTCGAAGACATCATCGCCCTCAGTTACCCGACGCTCCTCGGCGACTAATCACACTACGGCGAGCCTGCTCAGATCACCGAGCAAAGAGGAGTTATGACGACCCAAACACTCGACCAGCAGAAGGCAGAGGCGTTCGCCGGGCGGATGGTCGGGATGCTCAACTCCGCCATGCTGGCCATTATGACCAGCGTTGGCCACCGGACGGGACTTTCGACAAAATGGCGACGATGGCCCCAGCCACGAGCGACCAGATCGCGAAAGAGACCGGCCTCAATGAGCGCTACGTTCGTGAGTGGCTGGGCGCGATGGTCACCGGCCGCATCATCGAATACGACCCGGCGGGCAGCACCTATCGCCAGCCACCTGAGCACGCCGGGTTCCTCACCCGCGCTGCTGGCCCGAACAACATGGCGACGATGACGCAGTTCCTCGCCCTGTGCGGGAGCGTTGAAGACGAGATCGTCGAGTCGTTCCGGCGCGGCGGCGGCGTCCCCTACTCGAAGCACGGCAAGTTCCAGGAGCTGATGGCCGAGGAGAGCGCCGGCGTCGTGGATGCGACGTTGCTAAACATCACCTTGCCGCTCATCCCGGGCATGGTGGAACGACTGAAGAAAGGCATCGACGTGCTGGACATCGGTTGCGGCCAAGGCCACGCGATAAACACGATGGCCCGCGCTGTCCCCAAGAGCCGCTTCACCGGCTACGACTTCTCGGATGAAGGCGTTGGCGCCGGGCAGAAGGAAGCGAAAGAGTGGGGGCTCAGGAACTCCAAGTTCGTTGCGAAGGACGTCGCCAAGATCGATGACAACGCCGCGTTTGACCTGATCACCGCCTTCGATGCAATCCACGACCAGGCGGACCCGGCGGCGGTGCTCAAGGGCATCTCCACGGCGCTTCGCCCGGGGCGGCACTTTCCTTATGGTGGACATCGCAGCCTCCAGCAACCTCGAGGAGAACCTGCAGCACCCGCTGGCGCCGATGCTCTACAGCATCTCGACGCTGCACTGCATGGCGGTCTCTCTGGCCCTAGGCGGCGACGGACTCGGCACGGTCTGGGGTGAGCGACTCGCGCGAAAGAAGCTGGCCTAGGCCGGCTTCACCAAGATCGACATCAAGAGCGTGGAGGGAGACATCATGAACGCCTACTACGTAGCCACCAAAGACTGACCGCCCGAAGGAGACGCATGACGCACTTCCACAGTCCCTGGTTCTCGCTGGCGCCGTATCCGGAGATCGCGCTCACGGATCTCCTGGCGCCGTCCGCCGAGCGCTACGCGGACAGGCCCGCTTTTATCAACTTCGACGGCCGACAGCACACCTTCGGTGAGATATGGGAGGCCTGCCGCCGCGTGGGCCGCTTCCTGCAGGATAACGGCATCCAGAAGGGCGACCGCGTCGCCATCTTCTCGGCGAACTGTCCGGAGTACTTCGTTGCTTTCTACGGCACGCTCTTTGCCGGCGGCACGGTCACCACCCTTAACCCCCTGTACAAGGAGCGCGAGCTGCTGCACCAGCTCGAGGACTGCACTGCTACCGCGATCTTCTGCATGGGCCCGCTGACCCCGATGTCGCAACAGGTCCGTGAGCACCTGCCGACGCTGAAGCACATCTTCGCGATCGAGGATGTCTGGAAGATGGCAGCGGAAGCGCCCGGTGATCCGAAGCCCGTCAAGATCGACGCGAAGAAGGACATCGCCTCCCTGCCCTACTCCTCTGGCACCACTGGTCTCCCGAAGGGAGTTATGTTAAGCCACTACAACCTCGTCTCCAACGTGCGGCAGACCCTCAGCACCGGCATGAGCAGCGGCTACTCCGTCTATCTCGACTTCCTGCCGTTCTACCACATCTACGGGATGATCGTGCTGATGGCCTGCGGGTTCGCGGCCGGCGCGCGACAGGTCGTCATGCCGCGCTTCGACCCGGCGCTCTGCCTCGACCTCATCCAGCGTCACAAGGTCACGAACCTCTTCGCCGTGCCGCCGGCCCTGCTCGCCCTCGCCAACTTCGGAGACACCGCCAAGTACGACACATCGAGCCTGTACATGATCATGAGCGGCGCCGCTCCGCTGCCCCAGGAGGTCGCCCGGGCGTCCGCCAAGGCGCTGAACACGATCGTCCTGCAGGGCTACGGCATGACCGAGACGTCGCCCGTCACCAACGTCAACCCGGTCATCCGCGTGAAGGACGCCACCGTCGGTCCGCCCATCGCCGACACGGTCGAGAAAGTCGTCTCGCTGGACGATGGGCACGAGCTCGGCGCCGGCGAGGTCGGCGAGCTGCTCACATTCGGCCCGCAGGTGATGGAGGGCTACTGGCAGGCACCCGACGCCACGGCCGAGACGCTCCCCGGCGGCGGCTGGATTCGCACCGGTGACATCGTCTCGATGGACGAGGAAGGTTATGTCACGATCCTCGACCGCAAGAAAGAGATGATCAAGTACAAGGGCTACCAGATCGCCCCCGCCGAGCTCGAGGCGCTCTTGCTCGAGCATCCCGCTGTAATGGACTCGGCCGTTATCCCGAAGCGCGATGCCGAGTCTGGCGAGGTCCCGAAGGCGTTCGTCCTCGTCCGCCAGGGCCACGAGGTGACGATCGAGGAGCTGATGATCTTCGTCGCGGAACGGGTCGCCCCTTACAAGAAGGTCCGCGAGATCGAGTTCGTCGATGCGATCCCGAAGACGCCCTCCGGCAAGATCCTGCGCCGCGAGCTAATCGAACAAGAGCGGGCCAAGACGGCGAAGTAGCGGCTCGATGTCGGTGGCAATCGTCTATGAGACGCACTCCACCACTCTGGACAACGAGCGCGGCTTCGCGACCGGCTGGCTCCCGGCCGAGCTATCCCCCGCCGGCCGCGAGAACGCAGCTGACCTCGGCCCGGCGGCGCCGGGACGATGGCATCGACGCCGTCTTCACGTCCGACCTCACGCGGGCCGTCGAGACAGCCCGGATCGCGTTCGGCCACTCCGGCGTGCCGATCGTCCAGGACGCCCGCCTTCGCGAGTGCGATTACGGCGATCTCAACGGCGCACCCGTTGCCACTCTGAACGCAGACCGAGCCAGCCGCATCGAGGCGCCGTTCCCCGGTGGCGAAAGATACCGCCAGGTTGTCCACCGCACGCGGGACTTCCTCCGCGACCTGGGACGGCAAGCGCGTTGTGCTGATCGCCCACTCTGCGAACCGCTGGGCGTTGCAGACTTTGCTGGACGGTACGCCCCTTGCGGAGGCCGTCGTTGCGCCGTTCGAGTGGCAGGAAGGCTGGTCTTACACCCTGCCGAGTGGCTGGTCCGGCGACTAACGCCCCGCTTTCAGTGACTCCAGCAGGTTTCGTGAGGTCTCCGCGATCTCGTCGACCGCCGCCTCGAAGGCCGCCTCGTTGGCGCGGGATGGAGCGCGGTAGCCGCTCACCTTTCGCACGAACTGCAAGGCCGCCGCGCGGATCTCCTCTTCGGTCGCCGGCTCTTCGGCCCGACGTAGTGTCTTGATGCTCCGGCACATGCCAACATTGTACGAGAATCAGCAACAGTTCGTGCCGCCGCAGCAGGCGCCTGAGTCCGCGCTTCCCGCGACGACTTTCAGCGGCACCCAGTCGCCCTTCCGCGGCTCCGCCCCGCCGGGCTTCCGTGCGCGAACGACCGCGCTGAAGATGCCGAGCCCCTGGTCGCCGGACGTAGTGAACTCCTGCACCTTCTCGCCCAGACCACCGGCCTCAGCGTCTGCGGTCGTGTACTCGCGAAATGATTCGATCTGCACGTCCTCGAAGCCCGCCGACGCCAGTTTGCTCTGGTAGTCACCTTCCGCCAGCGCGCCGGCGATGCAGCCCGTCCAGGCGGCCATGCTCTCACGAACAACCGCCGGCAGATCGGCGCGCGTCACGATGTCGGCGATCGCCAGGCGGCCACCCGGCCGCAGCACGCGGAACATCTCAGCCAGCACGGCATCCTTGTCCGGAGAGAGGTTGACGACACAATTGCTGATGATCACGTCGACGGATGCATCCGGCAGCGGAATGTCCTCCATCTCGCCCTTCAGGAACGCCACGTTGGCGACGCCGGCCTTGCTCGCATTCTCCCGCGCCAGCGCCAGCATCTCATCAGTCATGTCGAGGCCGTACACCTTCCCCTGCGGGCCAACTCGGCGCGCAGACAGTAGCACATCGATGCCTCCGCCGGAGCCGAGGTCGAGCACTGTCTCGCCTTCGTGCAGGTCAGCGACGGCCACCGGGTTCCCACACCCGAGCGAGGCGATGACGGCCTCCCTGGGCAAGTGCTGGAGCTCGTCCGTCTGGTACAGGCTGGACGTGATCGCGCTCTCGTTGTCGCTGGTGCCGCCGCAACAGCCGCTGCCCTTCTGGGTCCGCTTGGCGGCCTGGCCGTAGCGCTTGCGTACCTCTTGCTTGATGTCCTGGGGCGTTGCCATAGGAAACCTCCTCTAATCGATGGCCGTCTATATAGTTAGATCGCTCAATCGTCGTACGGCGGTCAGGAGCGCCTTATCGTTGACCCGGTGCCAGACCCACTGCCCGCGCCGCTCCGACGTGATCAGCCCGGCCTCGCGCAGGACTTTCAGGTGGTACGAGATGGTCGGCTGGGAGAGCCCGAACACCGGCACGATGTTGCACTCGCACATCTCGTTCATGTGGGAGATCGCCTTCAACATGCGCAGGCGGGTCTCGTCCGAGAGCGCCTTGAACAGCGCGGCGGACTCTGTTAGCTTCGCCTCGTCGCCGGGTGCGATATCTTCGATCGGGCAGCAGAGCGGCTCGGGTGTTTGTGTCTTGAGTTGTGTTGCCATGCCTGCATGTTAGGCCGGATATAGACGGTTGTCAATACTATCCTCTCACCGCACGTATGCGGGCGTAGAATGAGTGCATGCCGCGCTCGCTCACCGAGTGGTTGGAAGTCTTGGGGCTAGCAAGCTTCGGGCCCATCCTAGCAGGCATCGGAGTAATCGCTCTTGGTGACGCCACGCATGCCTACGGCTATGGGCTGATCGCCTTTGGAGCGACGTCATCTGTCATGTGCGGTGTCGCGGGCGGTGGACGGATCTCCCAGCCGGTGAACAATTGGAGATTTACGAAGACGACGCCGAAGACAGAGCTAGGCGTGTCACTGCTGCGCCCACCGACGATGAGATTATCGCTGCGCTGTCTGACACCACCAAGCAGCAGATGCTTGTTCGGGCGCAAGACTTACTAGCTGGAAAAGCAAGCGCACCGTGGTTCAACCCAACCACAAACGCTGAAATGATTCAGTATCAGCTCATGGAGATCAGACATGTCGCTACTCCACCGGCAAGAGGGTTCTTTAGCAGCACTGTTAACGCGATGATCGTTTTGACCCCGACCGGCAGCCGAGTGCTTCAGCGGCTCATGCAGGGGGATAAGCAATGACGATGCAAAACTGGAGGCGACATGGCCGGAAGCCAATCGCAGCGTCCCGAACCGTCGCACAAGACGGGCAAGCTGCGCGACAAGCGGATCCACAGGCTGCGCGACCGATAGCGCTCTCCGATTTCACGATTCCCCGATCATCGTGTATGTACCTCTGCTCGTTATCGTTTCACGCGCGAACGTCTCCGCGCCATGGCGCAATCGGAGGATAAGTTGACGAAGGAACTACCCGAAGTGCTGTTCGTCTGCGTGCACAACGCCGGCCGCTCGCAGATGGCCGCTGCCCTCGCCGACTCGATGAGCGGCGGACGCGTGCACGTCCGCTCCGCCGGCTCGACGCCAGCCTCCGAAATCAACCCCGTCGTCGTCGAGGCGATGCGCGAGCTGGGCCTCGACCTCTCACAGGAGTTCCCGAAGCCGCTCACTGATGAGGTCGTGGAAGCCGTCGACGTTGTGGTCACGATGGGTTGCGGCGACGCCTGCCCGATCTACCCCGGCAAGCGCTACCTGGACTGGGAGGTCGATGACCCCTCCGGCCAGCCGCTCCCAGCGGTCCGGCGCATCCGCGACGACATTCAGTCGCGAGTCGGCGTCCTCTTACGCGAGATCGGAGTCGAGCCTGAGTCCGGCTCTTAGGCTTCCCTTATCGCGCTTCCAGCGTGTTATGGTGCCTGTGAAGCCACATACACGAAGGAGCCGCTCATGCCACGTATTTCCGCCAAAGTCCAGAACGCCCTGAACCAGCAGATCAACCGCGAGCTGGCCTCGGCGTACGTCTATCTCGCGATGTCCGCGTGGGCCGACGAACAGAACCTGCAGGGGGCGGCCAGCTGGCTGCGCATCCAGTGGGAAGAGGAGCTCGTGCACGCCACCAAGCTCGTCGACTACATCGCCAACAGGGGCGGCTCAGTCAAGCTGACCGCCATCGCAGAGCCGCCCGCCAAGTACAAGAGTTTGCTCGACGTCTTCCGCAACGTCCTCCAGCACGAGGAGGATGTGACGGCGGCGATTAACGGCCTGTACGACCTCGCCGCTTCCGCGAAGGACTACGCCACTCAGACGCTGCTCGACTGGTATGTCAACGAGCAGGTTGAGGAAGAGAATCAGCCGATGGAGATCATCAGTCTGCTCGAGCGTGTCGGCGACAGCGCCTCGGGCCTCCTCATGATTGACCGTCACCTGGCCGGCCGCGCGCGCGGCGGCTGAACCGATCGCGCCCCGGCGCCGTATCTATCGGCAGAGGAGGAACGATGACACAACGCGAACTGGCAACCCTGGGTGGCGGCTGCTTCTGGTGCCTGGAGGCAGTCTACGTCGAGCTGAACGGCGTCGAGAAGGTAGTCTCTGGCTACGCCGGCGGCGAGGTCAAGAATCCGAACTACGACCAGGTCTGCGGCGGCCGCACGGGCCACGCGGAGGTCGTCCAGGTCACGTTCGACCCCGACGTGATCTCATTCAAGGAGCTGCTGGAGGTGTTCTTCACGATCCATGACCCGACGACGCTCAACCGCCAGGGCAACGACGCCGGCACGCAGTATCGCTCGATCATCCTCTACAACGACGAGGAGCAGAAGAAGGTGGCCGAGCAGACGATCGAGGAGCTGGGCGCAGCCCGGATCTGTGATCAACGCATTGTGACCGAGGTCGTTCCGCTCACGGAGTTCTACCCTGCCGAGAACTACCACCAGCAGTACTTCGAGCGGAACCCGCAACAGCCGTACTGCCAGATCATCGTGGCGCCGAAGGTGGCGAAGGCCCGCCAGAAGTTCATGGCCAAACTAAGGAAGACGCCGGCTTAAATCACAAAAAGCTCACCGCCGGCATCGCCGGCGGTGAGAGTGTGCGCGCAACCGTAAGTTAGGACACGTTTGGCGGGGCTTGAGTTGGGTTACCGCACCACGTTAGACCATTGAGATTCCCGGTCAGCGTGTACTGGAATCCGTTCTTGGCCTTCACGGTGATCGTCGCCTGGCCAGTGGTCTTATCGAAGTGCGCTTCGTAGACGACCGCGATGCGTGTGCCATCCGGCTTCACGAAGCCGCCGCCGCCCTTGACCGTGATCTGGCCGTTCAAGCAGGTGAAACTCTTCACGCCGCCGTTGTAGTAGCCGTCGCCTTCCGCGTAAAACCGCAGCGTCCCGCCGGTTGTCCCGTTCTTCACCGTGGCACGCAGGTCCACCGTCGCGTAGGCGCCGCCGGTCCCTTGCAGTTCTCCGATCGCGACGGCGAGCAACGAAGGCGCCGTCGCTGTCGATGCTGCAGAAGTAGCTGTTGGCGTAGTCGTCGCGCTGGCGGACGATGTGCCGGCCACCGCAAAGATCCCAAAGGCGGCCGCTCCGAGCGCAACTACCATGCCGAGCCCGATTGTTATTAGCTTGCTGATCATTTTCTGCCTCCTTTAAGCGGTATTTGTATTGACGTTACGGCAGCTTCCTTAAAGCCAGCTTAGGAAGAGATTAGAAGAGACTCAGCGCCAGTGAACCAGTGGTAAGGAGCCGCCGGCGATACGTTGATCGGCCAAGCAGTATGAACGGCTAGCCTGCCGGGGGCGGAAAACGGCTCTTGAATCCGAAGGCGTAGGGGCTCGGCCCATGCTGGCGCAGGTAATCGAGCCGCTCCTCAGCCTCTTCGACGACGGCTCGTGCCCGGCAGGGATCCACCACAGCACGAGCTGCGGCAACTCCGAAGCCTCGAAGAATTCCCGGCGGCGGCGAAAGATGTCAGCATGCGCGCTGCGATACGTGCACTCGAACATCGACTCGATGGACTCCCAGACGCTGAAGTTGATCAAGATCAGCGGGTCGCCGCGCACTCGCACCGACGTCGAATTGCCGTCCGCGGTCTGGTGGCGCCAGACGAACCCCGGGCTTGCGTCGCCTAGCCGGTTGATTGGGTCGAAGACGGCGACGAAGTCGGCGATGCGCAGGTCGTCCAACGGCGCGATTAGCCGGGCGATGTTGTACTGCGCTACGTGGTAAGCCGCCGGCCGCCCCCCTAGGAGGTGGTCACCGGCGTGACGCCGATGCGCACCTTCACGTCCCCGATCTTGACGTCCCGGTTGAGCGCTTCCGCCGTTGTCCGCGGCTCGACCTGGACGGCAAGCGTTTCGCCGGCGATGTATGCCCCGTGATGCGCCAATGCCTGCCGCACCTGCTCCGCTTCGCTTTCGATGCCGAGTACGATGCGTTGGTCGACGCGTAGTCCGGCGTCCTTGCGCAGGATCTGGGCGTGCCGCACGATGTCCCGCGCCAGGCCTTCCAGCAGCAGCGCTTCGGACAGCGTGGAATCGAGGGCGACTGTTGTGCCTCCCTCGGAGTCCGCGACGATGCCCGGCCGCATTTCGCCGTAGTCCACCGTGAAGAGGGAAGCAGGCAACGGCCGGTCCACGGATGGCAGGCTCACGTCTGCAGCGGCCTGGACACTGGCTACGGCCCTTTGCATCTCGCTCTCCGCCATCGCGTCGAGAATGCCGCGGACTCGGGCCGCCTCTTCCTTTAACACCGGCCCGGCTGTGCGCAGGTCAAGCTGCAGACGCGGCAGCCTCAACGCGCCGAGGTCGTCGACGATCGCCACTTCTTTGACGTTGAGCTCGTCCGCGATGATGGTCCGCCACCTCTCCACAGAATCACGCTGGGCGCTGGTGGCCGCGACGTAGAGCCGGGGCAGAGGCTGCCGCACTTTCACCTGGGATTTCGCTCGCAGGCGGAGGCCCGCGCCGATGATCTCCCTGACGAACGCCACGTCCTCGAGCAGCGACTCCCGACCGTGCACCTCAGCGAATGGCCGGCGCGGCACCGGCCATTCGCTGAGGTGTACAGAGATGGGCCTCGAGGCATCGAAGGGGAGCACCGTCGTTTGCCAGATCTCTTCGGTCAGGAACGGGATGATCGGCGCCATCACCTGGCAGGTGCTCGTCAGCGCCTGATACAAGCACCGGTAAGCCGACCGTTTTGATTGCAGGTCATCATTCTTCCAGAAGCGACGGCGGTTGATTCGCACGTACCAGTTCGAGAGGTCGTCCAAGAACGACTCGAATTCCCGAACGATGCGCGGCGTCTCGTAGGCGTCGTAGCCTGCCGCGGCTTCTCGCACGAAGGCCGCTGTGCGCTCAAGCAGCCAGGCGTCGATCAGAGGCAACTCATTATCCGTTGAGTAAAGGTCCGACAGATCGGGGGAGTCGAGTCCCGCGTAGGTCTGGAAGAACGAGCAGACGTTCCAGAGGGTGAGCAGACGCTTACGGACGTCCGTGCCCAACGCGTAGCCGAACCGCACGTTATTGGAGAGGGGGGCCGCCGCGAAGAGGTAGCGCATGACGTCCGCGCCCATCGTTTCGGCCGCTTCGTCGAACTGGATCATGTAGCCCGTCTTGGAGAAGCGCGTCCCGACTTCCGAGACGACGCTCTCGTGCGCCGTCACGTGCTCGTAGGGCGCGCGGTCGTGCAGGGTGACGCCCATGAACAGCATCGAGTAGAACCAGAGGCGCACCTGCTCCCGCATCTCGACGATCCACTCGGCCGGGTAGAACTTTTGCCAGCGGTCGTGCTCGTCGAAGTAGCCGAGGGTGCTGTATGGCACGATTCCGGCGTCCAGCCAGACGTCGCCGACCTCCGGTATACGTTCGACTTCGGCGCCACAGCCCGCGCACTTGATGGTGATCTGATCGATCCAGGGACGGTGCAGCTCCGGCAGTGCGTCGACGGCCGGCCCGCCCAGCTCGCGCAGCTCGGCCCTGGAGCCGACGACGGTCATCTTGCCGCATTGAGCGCAGGGGTAGAACGGCAGCGGCAGGCCGTAGAACCGCTTGCGAGAGATGTTCCAGTCGCCCATGTTGTGCAGCCAGTCTTCCATTAGCTTGCGAATGTGTTCCGGCTGCCAGGTGACGTCCTGGACGGCCGCGAGCAGCCTGGGGCGGACCTCATCGGAGCGGATGAACCACTCGTCGACCAGGCGGAAAACCGTCTCGGTCTTGCAGCGCCAGCAGACGGGGTAGCTGTGCTCGAAATCGTGGACCCGGAACAGCTTGCCCTGCGCGTGCACGTCGTCGAGGATCTGGTCGCGGGCACGATCAGTCGAGACACCGCTAAA
>DAINDD010000070.1:0-2616 GCA_036732045.1 Chloroflexota bacterium | reverse complement strand
ATGTGAACGACGCCCGTTCCTTCGGCCGCCTCGACAGCGTCCCAGGCGACGATCCGGTGGCCGATCTCCTGCTGAACCGGGAGCGCGGGAAAGAACGTCTCGTACTCCAGGCCGACGAGTTCCGCACCGCTGAACTCTCGCACGATCGTATGGCCCTTCCCCGCCACCTGATCGACGACCGCCTTGCCCATGACGAGGTGCGCTGGCCAATCCGGGACCTGCACTTCGCAGTAGATGAGTTTGGGGTTCACGGCCAGCGCCACGTTGCCGGGCAGCGTCCACGGCGTCGTCGTCCAGACGAGGATGCGGCTCTCTTGCCCCACGACCGGCAGCGCCAGGTAGACCGCTTTGTGGATGACGTCAACGTGGGAGCCGGCCATTTCGTGCTCGGACAGGCTCGTCCCGCAGCGCGGGCACCAGGCGAGAGGACGGTGGCTCTGGTAGATCCAGCCGGCCTCATTGCACTTCTTGAGGAAGTGCCAGATGCCCTCGATGTTGAGGTCGGTGTGGGTGAAGTAGGAGTTGGGCCAGTCCATCCACTGACCGAGGCGGACCGACTGCCGGGTGATGACGTCGGAGAAGCGCCGCACGCGCTCCTTGCAGGCCAGCACGAACCTGTCGACGCCGTAGTCCAGGATGTCGTGCTTGGACTGGAAGCCGAGCTCACGTTCGACCTCGACCTCCACCCAGAGGCCCTGGCTATCGAACCCGTTTTGCCAGTTGGCGTAGAAGCCGTGCATGGCCTTGTAGCGCAACGCGACGTCTTTGAGCGTGCGGCCCCAGGCGTGGTGGACGCCCATTGGGTTGTTGGCGGTAATGGGCCCATCGATGAAGCGAAAGAGCGGCCCGTCAGCGTTCTTGGCGCGCAGCTTCTCGAAGCAGCCGTTGCTGGACCAGAAGCCCAGTATCTTCTGCTCCATCGCCTGGAAATCCAGGGGGCCGGCGGTTAGCGTTTCGTCGGGACTTTCGGTCATTGCAGAGTCTGGAAGCCGGACAGGCGGTCCGGTGTCAAGGCGGAGAACCAGCGGCCTGGCCGCATCTAGCGCTTGTGCGGAATTATAGTCTGTGCGTTCGGGTTGCGGATAGACGAAGCGCTCAGATGTTGGCCTGGCCTCCGAGCGGATGCCGTTCTTCCAAGCGTTGCGGCTGGGGCCAAGAAATTGGGCCGGTTTGTGGCATCGCGCCGGAGGCGGCCAGGTCCTCCGGAGGCCGACACGTCTGTGGGGATGATGGCAGGTGCTGGTGAGGAGTTGTAAGAGGGAACTGGCACTGAATTAACCTGTTCATTTCGTGTTGGGAAAGCGTGCAAAACTGGGATTTCGTTTGGTAATTTCGTGTTTTTGGGATTACGAGCGAATTCCGGAATGAGACTGCAAGGCGAGGTCGCTTTATATCTGGATGACGAGGATGGGCGTCAGCATTTGACCGATTATAATTGCAGTTTGTGTTCCAAAACGGGCAGATTATGTTTAGCGAATTAGGGCTTGGTTTGTGTACCCAATTACGCGGCGATCGCCGTGTCTATTCCCCGAGTTCGTTTCGTAATTTCGTGTTTGGGATAACGCTTGGATTCTAGAAGTGCAGTACGTGCCTAGCTTTTGGCCTCGAGATTGGCATCTTAGTGTGATGACTGCGAAGCCGCTCGGGGTTTTCTGCCCCGGGCGGCTTGCTCGTCCCGCCATCCTGCTGGCAGGGCGCCCGTGCGTGCGCCCTGCCAGCGTCACTCGCGTTCAGATCATGGCGCCAGCGTAGGGGTCGGCGTGGGCCTGGGCGTGGGCGTGGTCACGGAGAGCTTGAGGCTCGGCACGCAGAGGAACCGGTCAGCGCCGACTTGCAACGTCTTGTTGGTTTCAAACTGGTTGACTATCGCGATGTTCTTCTTGAAGTCCTGGCGGGTGATGTTGTAACAGACCAGATGGTCCTGCGTGTCCAGGATGGGGAACGTCTGGGTGCCGTGGACCTTCTGGACCGGGTTGCAGAAGAGCGCCGGCTGCGCCAACTGCACGCCATTCTGAGTGCGGAACTGATCCTGCAGGTTCACCGTTGCGGAAACGGCCTTGCCGGTCGCCTGGTAGCACCAGAAGTGGCTTAGCGTGCAGGTCGGGTCGGGCACAGCCCCCGCGCATGGCGTCGCGAGTGAATTCTTCTCGGTCGGAACGGCGAGGAACTGCGCCTCGGTGACCGTCAGCGTCTGTGTCCCGAACTGGTTCTGCACCTGGACCGACCGCGCCGGCTCCTCGTTACTCCCTTCAAAGGCGTCGTGGTCAAACTTGTAGAAGGTGAGGTGGCCGTTCGGGTTGGTGATCGGCGTGATTGTGTTGTTGTAGGTCTTCTGGACCGGGTTGCAGAACTTCACGGCCTGGTGCACCAGCACGCCGCTCGATGCGAACTGGTCGCTGAGGGTGACGCCCTGGTTAACGTCATGCGCGCCGCTTACGTCGTAACACTCGAAGTGGTCTAGCCCGGTCGGTGGCGGTGTCGTCGTCGGCGACGGCGTAGGCGTAGGTGTAGGTGTAGGTGTGGGGGTAGGCGTCGGTGTCGGTGTGTGCGTCGGCGTCGGTGTGGGCGAGGCCGTCGGTACAGGCGTCGGCGAGGCCGTCGGTACAGGCGTCGGCG
>DAINDD010000069.1:1027-13781 GCA_036732045.1 Chloroflexota bacterium | reverse complement strand
TTCGCAGCATCTGGGCTTGCACAGAGAAGTCCGAACGACGGAAAGTTGGGTAACCGCATTTATAAGGCATCAACTCGATTTCGGTAACCGTGACTTATGAGGCATCACGGCGGCGGCCATCGCCTTTGCGCCGCCGGATCGAAGGAGCAGGATCCCGGCCACGAGTGCCCAGATCGGCAGCGCGATCGCCGGGAAGAAGGCGGCGCCGAACAGCAGCACGATTGAAACGACGACGCCGAACCAACCGAACCAGGCCGGCAATACCCCAGTCCGCAGAGTGATGATTGAGGTCGAAAGGATCATCAAAATCGCGGAGAACATTGCGCCGACGAGCACGATCCCGAACCCGAACTGCGGAATGTAGCGCGCCGCATCGGCGCCGGTCGGATCGGGCGAGCTGCCGAAGACGAGCGCTGCCGGAACGGCGGCGAACGCGAACGCGCCCACCACGATCAAAGTCGCGCAAACGCCGCCGCCCGCGAAGGCGAGGCCGGCCAGTGTCTCGCGGCCACCCTCTGCCTCGCCGAGCAACGTCCGCAGGCGAGCAGCGAAGCAGAGGAGCAGCACTGCGGCCACCGCCATCAGATAGGCGCCGACGATGGTAAACGTTTGCGTGCCGCTGTCCTTCACATCGGAAATGATGTTGGCGTCGCTCTCGCTCGTATCGATCGAGCCGGCGAAGAGAAAGCCGACGACGAAGAGGATGGCGAACAGGATACCGGCAAGCGCCAGCCACCGGTTCCAACTGCTGCTGTTCATGTAGCCCTCCCTGATGAAGAGATGATTAGAGGTTCCGTCTCGTATAACGCAGGTCAGGACGTTTGCGTTGGCTCGTCGGCGTAACAATTCTCGCGCTTTATACTGGCGATTGTGCGCATCGCAATCATGTCCGACATCCACGCCAACCTCGCCGCGCTCGAGGCGGTGCTTGCTGACGCGGGCCCGGTGGACGGTATCTGGAACACGGGCGATGCCATCGGCTACGGGCCGCAGCCGCGCGAGTGCATCGCGCGGCTGCGGGAAGCCGGCGCGGTCTGGGTGGCGGGCAACCACGAGCGCGCGGTCACCGGCGCCATCAGCACCGATGAATTCAACCCGGCGGCGGCCGAGGCAGCGCAATGGACGGCGGCGCAGATCTCCCGTGAAGAGAAGGCGTTCCTGGACGCGCTGCCGGAAACGGTTCAAGAGAGCAACTTCACGCTCTGCCACGGCACCCTCCGCGACCCGATTTGGGAGTACCTCAGCGATCTAGAGACGGCGCGGGCCCAGCTCTCGCTCCAACGGACGCCGTTCGCCCTCGTTGGCCACACGCATGTCCCGGCGCTGGTGACTGAGCGGATGAACGGCGCGGAAGGATGCGACCTGCGGCGCTTGCGGGACGGCGAGGTCGTTGAGCTAACGAGCGAGGCGCGGCTCGTGCTCAACCCCGGCAGCGTCGGCCAGCCTCGGGATGGCGACGAGCGCGCCTCCTACGGTGTCTACGACAGCGATGCCGCCACGTTCACGCTGCACCGCGTGGAGTACGACATCGCGCGAACGCAGAAGCTGATGGTGGACGCTGGTCTGCCCGACTGGCTGATCGAGCGGCTGGCGATCGGCCGCTAGCCGACATTGACCGCGAACCAAGCCCAGTACTCGGGCCAGTCCGGCAGCGTCGTCGCGGAGGAATGTGCGTAGTAGAGGCCGCCCGCTTCGGCAAACGCTTCCAGCGGGTTAGGGGCGAAGAGGCTGAGCATGTCGCCGTTCTCGCCGGCGTAGGTCAACGCGCGCCCGCTATACGTGAAGTCAGCGTCGAGCGTCTCCCATGACTGGCTCGCCGCCGCACGGACATCGTCGTCAGAAGCGGTCTGCTTCCAGCCGGTCGCCTGCATGAACGACTTCATCTCGGGGGTCAGCAGCGCCAGCACGTAGGCGCCGGGAGCCTGGCCGCGCATCTGGTAGGCGTGCATCATCTCGTGGGCGATTGTCTGCGCGGTCGAGCCCGGCTGCAGCACGATCTGGTTCGCGGCGACGTCGGTTCCGGCGACGTCTTCGTTCGAGTAGTAGTTGGCCTGGCGGTTGCTGTAGGGCTGCCAGCCGGCTTCGGTGCGGCCACCGTCGTTCGAGAGGTAGGTCAGGGCGCCACCCACGTTGCTAGCGATGGCGGAGCGAACGCTCGCGGGCACGCCGGCGAGCGCCGCGCCCAGCGCGCCGATGTTCCGCAGCTGCTCAGTCTCGTCCGCGCCCCAGTCCTGGCCTTCGGTGACGATGCGCACGCCATACTGGATTTCGAGCGAGCTCGCGAGCGCCGCAGCTGAAGACGCGAGGTCTGTGCTCGGCGCCGGAGTGCTGACGGACGGTGTCGCGGACCACGCTCCGTCTACCGTCGGCGCCGCCGTGGCGGACAATGTCGCTGGCTCTACCGTTGGTGCAGCGGATGACGCATCGGTTATCTGCGGCGACGGCGCGAGCGCCGGGCTCTTCGTGCCGGTCGCGGGGGCACTGGTTGAGGCAGCGATTGGCTGAGCTGCCGGCGTCACCACGGAATCGGCAACGATGCCGGCCGGCTCGGCGTCTGACGAATCGCGCCCCCAGGCGAACGCGACGGTGACCACGACGGCGCAAAAGACGATCGCGCCCGTCATGATCACGCCGCGGCGGGTCGGCTTCCCGCCGCGGCGGCCGGTCGTCTCGCCCTCCCCTTCGGGCTGACCGGCGTTGGTCCCTCCCCTGTAACTCGTCACATACACAAGTTAAGGAATGGTTGATGCAATGTCAGTTAACGTCAGGTAAAGAAAGGCACCTTCATGGTGAAGACCGTATAATCGGGGTTCGTCATGGCCGAGACCATCCGCGTCACGATCGCCCTGCCGCTCGCCAACGAGATGATCGAAGCGATCCGCGCCGTCTCAGACCGCCTGCAGGTGACGGCCCTCTCGCGGTCCGAGCGCTACGTCTACCGGGACGGCCGCCCCCTCTGGGCCGGTTACGCCGAGCCGGCGGTGGACGAGACGACGCTGGACGGCGCTCGCGAAACGCTGGAGCCGATCCTCCGGGAGACCGAGATTCTGCTCAGCAACCCGATCGTGCCGGACAACATCCTCGAACGCGCGGCGCATCTGCGCTGGGTTCAGTTGACGAGCGCGGGCGCCGACCGTCTTGTCGACAGCGAGCTGGTGCTTTCCGGTCGCGTGAAGGTGACGACGGCGAGCGGCATCCATGCCATTCCGATCAGCGAGTACGTGATCGGCGTGATGATAGCCTTCGCCAAGGGCTTTCCCCGCGCCTTTCGATCGCAGGCCAACAATGCCTGGCAAGCGTACCTAGCGGCCGAGCTGGACGGCGCGACGGTGGGCGTGCTCGGCCTTGGCGCGATCGGCGGACGCGTCGC
Organism: Chloroflexota bacterium; assembly: GCA_036732045.1. Lineage (GTDB taxonomy): Bacteria > Chloroflexota > Dehalococcoidia > SM23-28-2 > RBG-16-64-32 > DATKKM01. The sequence goes on along the minus strand of DAINDD010000069.1, from coordinate 10,411 downwards.
GGAGCTGTCGAAGGCGCTCGGTATGCGCGTGCTCGCGGTACGGCGTTCCTGCCAGCTGCGGATGAGTGGTGCCGAGGCCGGCGAGCCGTTCGCCGATCAACTGTTCCCGCCCTCGGAGCTGCCAGCGTTCCTGGCTGAGTGCGACTTCGTGGTGCTGGCCGTGCCGCTGACCGCCGAATCTCGGCACATGATCGGTGACGCGGAGTTGGAGGCGATGAAGCCAACGGCGGTGATCGTGAACATCGCCCGCGGCGCTGTGATCGATCAGGCGGCGCTGGTCCGGGCGCTCAAGGCCGGGCGCATCGGTGGCGCTGCGCTGGACGTGACGGAACCGGAGCCGCTGCCGCCGGACAGCGAGTTGTGGGGTCTGGAGAACGTGATGATCACGCCGCACATCAGCGGCGGCACGCCCCGCTATATGGACCGCGCGATCGAGCTGTTCTGCGACAACCTACGGCGCTACCTGGCCGGCGAACCGCTGCGCAACGTGGTAGACCCGTCGCGGGGGTATTAGCGTCAGAAAAACTCACTCACCTGCGATTAACTGAGATCCTGGTGATCCCTGACGAAGGCAAGCTCGACTCTGTCGTTTGCCTCTATACTCCGGTGGCAGGCAGCTCGGACGTGCCGAGACTCGCTGGTCAAATGACTATCTACGAGGCAGATTTGGCGCAGAGCCTCCGTGATCGACTAGTGAGATTCCTCGAAGCGATGCGTGAATTTGTTGGAATCAGACAATACGAGATAGACGGATCGACCGTTGATGTCGTCGCAGAGATCACTCAAGTGCGACTTTACCCAGACAATGAAGAATTGCATATCTTCTTCGGGCCGAGCTCCGAGCCGGGTAGGTTCACTGATTTGACTGAGGCGCAGAAGCGATTAGCATCGAGTATTCTATCCTCTCTGACGGCCCTGTCTTGGAAAGACCTCCATCGCCGAATCGGCCTACCAACGGCGAGCAACGGCGAGAAGCCTCAGGTATTTATTAGTTATCGCCATGGACACGAGAGATTTGCGGAAGCTTTAGCGAAACGGCTCGGACAAGAGGGATTACTTCCTTGGTTCGACCGGTGGGACGTTAGGGCAGGCGATTCCCTCCCGGGCAGGATTGATGAAGCGTTCACCAAATCCATCGCGTTTATACCAATTATCACGGCAGACTACGAACAGGGCGCTTGGGCCACCGAAGAAATGAGAACGGCGATAGCCAAGCGCGTTGCAGAGGGTTATCGAATCGTTCCGATCCTGCTTGAACATTGCGATCAACCGGAGTTGACCAAGCAACTCGTGTATGTAGACATGACCGACCAAGATCCGCAAGCCTTCGAGTCCAAAATAGCAGACATCGTCGACGGAATCTTCGGGCTCGAAGCAAATCCGTTCCGCTAGTCGCGAGCTCTAGCCCGCCATCGGCGGATAATCAGGTAGCCGCCACCGGCGCGACGTCCGGTTCGTCCTGCACCGGCTCGGGGTTGAGCGCGGCGTTCAGCACTTCGTCCACGTTCTCCACCAGCGTGATCTCCAGCTCGCGGCGGACTTCTTCCGGGATGTCGGCGAGATCGTTCTCGTTGTCCTTCGGGAGGAGCACGCGCTTGATGCCGGCGCGGTGTGCCGCCAGCACTTTGTCCCGCACGGCGCCGACGGGCAGCACCTTGCCGCGCAGAGTGATCTCGCCGGTCATCGCCACGTCCCTGCGCACGGGGCGGCGCGTCATGATCGAGACAAGCGCCGTCGCCAGCGTGACGCCGGCTGAGGGGCCGTCCTTCGGCACGGCGCCGGCCGGTACGTGAATGTGGATGTCAGTGTGATCGAAGAAGGCGGCCGATGCGCCGAGAGCCGTCGCCCGCGACCGCGCATAGGTCATCGCAGCCTGCGCGGATTCCTGCATGACGTCCCCGAGCTTGCCGGTCAAGAGCAGCCGCCCCTTGCCCGGTGTCGCCGTCGCTTCGATGAAGAGGACGTCGCCGCCGGCCATCGTTGCGGCGAGGCCGGTCGCGACGCCGACTTCGTCCTTCAGCCCGGCCAGCTCCCAGCGGAAGCGCGCCGGTCCAAGGAAGTCAGCCAGATTCTCAGATGTGACGACGATCCGCTCCGCTTGGCCCTCGGCGATGCTTCGCGCCACGCGGCGGCAGACGCTGCCCAGCTCGCGCTCCAGGTTGCGCACGCCGGCCTCGCGCGTGTAGGAGCGGATGATTTCGCGGATGGCGCTGTCGGTGATGAGCAGGCGGTCTTCGGGGATGCCGTTCTCGATCAGTTGGCGGGGCAGGAGGTAGCGCTTGCCGATCTCCAGCTTCTCGTGCTCGGTGTAGCCCGGCAGCTCGATCACCTCCATGCGGTCGAGCAGCGGACCGGGTATGTTGTCCTGCATGTTCGCGGTGGCCACGAAGAACGTGCGTGAGAGGTCAAACGCCACGTCGAGGTAGTGGTCGGTGAACGTGGAGTTCTGGGCTGGGTCGAGCACCTCCAGCAGCGCCGAGGATGGGTCGCCGCGGAAGTCCTGGCCCAGCTTGTCGATCTCGTCCAGCATCATCAGCGGGTTGTTGGTACCCGCGCGCCTGATCTCCTGGATGATGCGCCCCGGCATCGCGCCGACGTAGGTGCGGCGGTGACCGCGGATCTCCGCTTCGTCGCGCAGGCCGCCCAGTGAGACGCGGATGAACTTGCGGCCGAGCGCGCGGGCGATGGACTGGCCGAGCGAGGTTTTGCCGGTACCCGGCGGCCCGACGAAGCAAAGGATCGGCCCCTTGGTCGCGCCGCCCTTGAGCTTGAGCACGGCGAGGTAGTCCAGGATACGGCGCTTTACCTTCTCGAGGCCGTAGTGGTCTTCGTCCAGGATGGCGGCGGCGCGCGCGACGTCCAAGTTGTCTTTAGTGCTCTTGTTCCAGGGCAGGTCGGCCAGCCACTCCAGGTACGTGCGCGCCACCTGGTATTCCGGCGAGATCGTTGGTATCTGGTTCAGGCGCTGCAATTCGCGGTCAGCGTCCTTGCGGGCGGCTTCCGGGAGCTCGGCCTCGTCCAGGCGTCCCTTCAACTCAGCCAGTTCCGGCGTCGTCTCTTCGCCCAGCTCTCGCTGGATCGCCTTCATCTGCTCGCGCAGGATGAACTCACGCTGGCGCTTGTCCAGCTCGCCGCGGACGTCCTGGTGGATCTTCGACTGGACCTCCAGCACCTCTTGTTCGTGGCGCAGGAGCGACCGTACGAGGTTCAGGCGCTCGTTAACGTTGAGCTCGGCGAGGACCTGGTAGCGGTCATCCGGGCCAAGCGGCAGGTTCGCCGCGACGAAGTCTGCGAGCGCCGAAGGGTCGTTGATGTCTGTGACGGCAGCGCCTAGCTCGTTAGGGAGCGTGTCGGAGAGGCTGATGACGCGCAGGAAGCTGTCCTTGGTGTCTCGCATGACGGCCTCGAGCTCAAGCGTCCGGTCGACGTGCTCTTCCAGTGGCTCGATCCGGGCCGTGATCGGCGGGCCCGCGTTATCGATCCCGACGAGGCGGATGCGGGAGCCGCCCTGGAGGATCGCGTGCACGGAGCCGTCCGGCGATTTGGCCATGCGGACGACGGTGGCCGCGGTGCCGATCTCGCGGAAGGGGCCGCCATCGGCCGGTGCGGGCTCCGCGCCCTCGGGCGGCAGCGCCTGTGAAAAGATCGCCAGCAACTTGTCCGGCGAGGAGGCCGCAACGTCGATCGCTTTGACGTCGCGCTCTTCGGCCGCCAGCACTGGCATCAGCTGCTGTGGGTAGACGATATTGGAGCCGCTGGGGATAACAGGGATGATCTCCGGAAGGCGGGTTTCCGGGGCGTCCTTCGCCTCGCGCGGCTTGCGCGGCTGCCTTTCCTTCGCGGGCGCGGCGTCTTCGGTCATAATCTCCCTTGCGGGCTATCGTGGGGAGCGGCTAGCGGACGACGATGCGGAGCTGCCGGCCAACGCGCGCTTCCGACTTGGGCAGCGCGATCTCCAGGATGCCGTCTCTATAGACGGCGTTTAGCTCTTCCGGGTTAACTTCTGTGGGCAGCAAAATGTCGCACTGGAAGACGCCGTGGGCGATCTCCATGCGGTGGTAGGCGCGGAGAGCCGGCCCGGATAGGGCCTTGCGCTCGCCGCGGATCAGCATGTTGCGGCCGTCGACCTCCACGTCGATCTCTTCCTCCGGGATTGCGGCGATCTCCACCAGCACGACGACGTGCGTCTCGGTCTGATAGACATCCACCGGCGGCTCTATGTAGGGTGCGCAAAAGTTGGGGCTTCCCGGGGAGCCGCCCATGAGCGTGCGACGGGCGCGGTCGAGGTGCTCCTGGATATGCGGATCCAACCCTGAGAACTGGTGTGCCGTTCGTCTGGCCATCGGGACCTCCGCTTCGCTGCTTCTAACGCCCGCTCAGGACGCTTGGACGATCATTTCCACTTCGACGGCGATGTTCATGGGCAGCTCTGCCATGCCCACGGAGCTGCGGGCGTGACGGCCGCGCTCCCCGAATAGCGATAGTAGCAGATTCGAAGCGCCGTCCATGACGACGTGCTGCTCTGTGAAGCCGGGAGCGCTGTTGACGAAGCCCGGCAGCTTGACGATGCGAGACACGCGTTCCAGATCGCCGAGCTCTTCCTGGACGGCGGCGAGGCCGTTGAGGACGCAGTACTTCGCGGCTTCTTGCGCTGCCGGAACGTCAACGTCCTTGCCGACTTTGCCGAGTACCGGCCCGTCCGGGCCCATCGGCCCGGTGCCGGAGACGAACATCAGGTCGCCCGTTCGGACTGCGTCGACGTACTGGCCGGCGGAGCGCCGCTTCGGAATCTGGAGACCGAGTTCGGTGAGCTTTTTAGCGACGCTCATTGGGCGGCTACTTGCCCTTCTTGCCGTTGCCGGATGGCTTTGGCTTGCCCGTACCATTCCCGGACGGTTTCGCCTTCCCGTCCTTGGCCGGCTTGCGCTCGATGCCGTCGTCTTCGTTGCCATTCTCCGCGCCGACAGGGAGAGGAAGCGTATCGTACTCCTTGCTCATGTCGATCACCGCGACGGCAGCCACACGGTCGTCGCCGCCGACGTCCATCAGGCGCACGCCCTGCGTCGACCGTCCTTGCAGCGAGATGTGCGCGACCGGCGTGCGAAGGATGATTCCGCCCTCGGAGATCAGGATCAGCTCGTGCTCCGGGTCCACAATGCGGGCGCTGACGAGCTCGCCGCTCTTGGCGTGAGTCTTGAAGGTGATTACGCCCTGGCCGCCGCGTCCGTGGCAAGGGTAGTCGTCTACCGGCGTGCGCTTGCCCTGGCCCAGCGCGCTCACGACAAGCAGCGCGTCCCCCTCGTGCGGGATCTCCATGCCGACGACGCGGTCGCCCGGCCGCATCCTGACGCCACGGACGCCGCCGGACAGCCGTGACGCCGAGCGCAGCGTCTTGACCGCGAAGCGGATCGCCTGGCCGCGCCCGGTCACCATGATAGCGTCGTCGTTATCGTTGCAGATGCGGGCGGAGACGAACTCGTCGGCGGCCTCCAGATCCATCGCGATCAGGCCGTCGCGACGGACGTTGGCGAAGTACTTCATTGGCGTCTTCTTGACCTCGCCGAGCTGCGTGGCCATGACCATGAAGTCGTGCTCAACGTTGGCCGGCACCCGCACGACTGCAGTGATGCGTTCCTTCTGGTCCATCATCAGCAGCTGCATGATGGAGATGCCGCGGGCCTCGCGCTTGCCTTCATCCACCTCGTAGGTCTTGACCTGGAAGCAGCGGCCGCGGTCCGTGAAGAAGATCAGCTTGTCGTGTGTGTCGGCGACGACGAGGTGACGGATGTCGTCTTCCTCCTTCGTCCTGGCGCCGATGATGCCGACGCCACCGCGCCGCTGGGAGCGGTATGTGCTGAGCGGGGTGCGCTTGATGTAGCCGCGCGAGGATATCGTAACGACGACCTCCTGATGGGCGACCATGTCCTCTTCGGAGAACTCCTCGGGCTCCTGCTCCAGGATCATCGTGCGGCGCTCATCGCCGTATTTCTCCTTGAGCTCGGTGGTGTCGTCCTTGATCAGGAAGTCGATCTTGCGGGGGTTGGCGAGCAGGTCTTCGAGGTAGTTGATCGTCTTGATTAGCTCGCCGTACTCCTCCTTGATCTTGTTTGCTTCCAGCTTGGCCAGGCGGCGCAGCTGCATGTCTAGCACGGCCTGTGCCTGCGGAGCGGAGAGCTCGAACGGCGTAGCCGTAAGTTTCTCTTTGGCGTCTTCGGCGGAATCTGCGCCGCGGATCGTCTTGATCACGGCGTCGAGCATGTCGATCGCTTTGAGCAGCCCCTCCAGGATGTGGGCGCGCTCCTGGGCTTTCGTCAGATCGAACTGCGAGCGGCGGCGGATCACCACTCGCCGGTGGTCGATGTACGACTCCAGGATCTTCTTGATGCTTACGGTGCGCGGCTGACCATCCACGAGCGCGAGCATGTTGACCGCAAAGGCCGATTGCATGGCGGTGTGCTTGTAGAGCGCGTTCAAGAGCTGCCGGGGGTGCGCTTCGCGCTTGAGCTCGATCACGATGCGCATGCCGTGTCGGTCCGTCTCGTCCCGCAGGTCGGCGATCCCCTCGATGCGCTTGGCGCGGACGAGATCGGCGATCTTCTCGACAAGTGCGGCCTTGTTCGTCTGGAATGGCAGCTCCGTCACGATGATCTGGTTGCGGTTGGCCTTGGCGCTCTCCTCGATGTGCACTTTGGCGCGAGTGACGATGCGGCCGCGGCCGTCCGAATAGGCGGTGCGGATGGCGTCGCGTTTCTCGGTCGTCGGTGCCTGGCCGTCGGTGGATGGTACGCGATGGGTCTCGTAACGGAAGATGATGCCGCCCGTCGGGTAGTCTGGGCCTTTGACGATGTCGGCGATCTCGGCGTTGGTGGCCTCGGCGTTGTCGATCAGGTGCGCGATGGCGTCGCAGAGCTCGACAAGGTTGTGCGGCGGAATGTTCGTCGCCATGCCAACGGCGATGCCGGAGGAGCCGTTGAGCAGCAGGTTGGGCAAGCGCGCGGGGAGCGGCAGCGGCTCCTGGTGCTGTCCGTCGTAGGTCGGCGTGAAGTCGACGGTCTCCTTTTCGATATCGGCCAGCAGCTCCATCGCGATCGGTGAGAGGCGTGCCTCGGTGTAGCGATAGGCGGCAGGCGGGTCGCCGTCAACGGAGCCGAAGTTGCCCTGTCCGTCGATTAGCAGGTAGCGCATGTTGAACGGCTGCGCCATGCGCACCATCGCGTCGTAGATGGGCTGGTCGCCGTGCGGGTGGTACTTGCCGATCACCTCGCCGACCACGGTGGCGCTTTTCTTGTAAGAGGTGCCGGGCCGCATGCCGGCCTGGTCCATCGCGTAGAGAATGCGTCGCTGCACCGGCTTGAGGCCGTCGCGGATGTCCGGCAGAGCCCGCGAGACGATTACGCTCATGGCGTAGTCGAGGTACGCCGAGCGCATCTCCTCTTCGATCTTAATGGGGCGGATGTTGCCGATAGGGAAAGCTTCCAGGGTCATGGGATCTCCTTTGGGAGGAAGGGGGAAGCGGGAAGAAAGAAGGTGGCCAGAAGGCGCAATGTCACCGACGGCGAAACTCCTCGCATATACATATTATGGCGAAAGAGGGGCGTTATTGCACGCAATCGCTACGCAAACTCAACAATTCTCTGGGCCCCGCGAGGTCGTCAGTCCGGGCGGCAGGCGGTGACGAAGGCCCGGAACAGCGAGAGCGACTCCTCGCGGATCTCCGGGCGCTCCGGGTGCCACTGCACGCCGGCGACCCAGCGGTGGGTGTCGCTCTCCATCGCTTCTACGAAATCGTCGTGCGAAGCCGCGACCGGCCGAAGCCCTTCTGCCAGCCGGTCGCGAGTGATGCCCTGGTGGTGCCGAGAGTTGACGCGTACCCCGGCCGCGCTGCCGTAGACGCCGGCCAGGCGCCCCGTCTGCTCGAAGGCGATTTCGTGCCAGCTTGACTCGCCGTCTTCGTGCCACTTGTGCCCCGTATCTTCGATGTCCTGCAGCAGCGAGCCGCCCATGGCGACGTTGAGCAGCTGGTGGCCGCGGCAGATCGCCAGCACCGGGAAATCGCGCTCGATGGCGTCTTGCAGGAGGCGCATCTCCTGGTTGTCGCGCTCCTCGTGCGGCTTGTCGGTCAGGGGGCCGCGCTTTTCGCCGTAGAGCTTCGGATTCACGTCCACGCCGCCCATCAACAGCAGGCCTTGCGCATTGGCCGGCAAGCGCTTCTGCTCGACCAGCTGACAATGCGCACCGGCCGCCTCGAGCGAGTCGAGGTAGTACCCGGTCCGCTCCCAGGTGGGGGCCTTCCAGCGCGGAATGGCGATGAGTGGCTTCTCCACGCCGCTAATCATAACGCAGCGCCGGAGAAGCCACAGATATCGCCGGTTGGACCGGATCAGACTAGTTCAGAGCGACAACACACCGAGCCAGGGGTGGTCCAGGTCAATTATCGAGATCGCCTCGTGGAGCCAGGAGCGCTGGCCGGGAGTCAAGCGTACAAGCAGCCGTTCGAAGTCCAGATGATCGCGGCGACGCAGATAGTTGTGCGTGCCGGCGTAAGCGGTGGCCTTGAAGAAGAGGAGAACTTCCGGGAGCGCCGTTGGCCAGCCCCACGGGGATTGGCCGGAGCAGCGATCTAGCGGCAGCGTGACGCTGGGCTCGCGGTTGAGGATCCAGTCCGTATCGGTGCGCGCATTGATAACGATTTCGAGGCCGAACCCCTGCTTGGCAGCGTTGTCGACGCGGTCGGGCATATCGGTCCGGTCTTCGGGAGCGCGCGCGTGGATGTGAGCGGGAAGGGTTAGTGGGCGGCCATTCCACGGCTCAGCCGTGCCGCCGTCGAAGAACTCCCCGTCGTGCGCGACCATCTGCCAGTCGGCGAGGTGCTTGAAGAGGGCGGGCTCGGCATCCTCGAACACCGTGATGTCCAGGTCGCCGTGCTCGCGCGTAACTTTGCCGAGCCAGGCGTCGACAGCCCAGCCGCCGCAGAGGTACCACGTCGGACCAAAGCTGGCCATAAGCTCTGCGACGCGGGCGACGGGTTCTGGTATGGTCGTTGGCGGTTTCATCTGGCCGATGATACCAGTGATTCGGCCGTTTCTAATGTAGTTCCGGCAATCGCGGGCGTAGAATACTCGCCGCGATGGCCCTGGGCGGAGAGGACGATGAGAACGGCGGATTCCGCGATCGGCTGCATCAGTTCTTGTTCCGCAGGGTATTCGGCGAGCCCGTCTGGTTGTACCTGTTCTGGCTCACGGTCTGCGTGGTCCTATCGACCGTGATCATCTGGGGCATCCTCTCCGGCGCGACCCCCTGTCCGGCCGGAACGCCAGGCTGCTAGGACTTCGCCTCCGGCAGCCCCAGCAGGATGTTGTCCTTCAGGCTCTCGCTGAACAGCCG
>DAINDD010000069.1:0-1017 GCA_036732045.1 Chloroflexota bacterium | reverse complement strand
CCCCAGCAGGAACTCGTACACGAGGTTGGCGGCCAGGAGCGCCGTGATCTCCGCCGTATCGTAGGCCGGCGCAACCTCCACCACATCGAAGCCGGCGAGCGGAAGGCCCTTCAGGCCGCGCACAAGGTCGACGATCTCGCGGCTGGTTAGGCCGGCCACCTCCGGTGTCCCGGTGCCGGGCGCGAACGCCGGGTCCACGCTGTCGATGTCCAGCGAGACGTACACCGGCAGCTTGGCTCGGCTGCGGATGTCCTCCAGCGTCTTGGCGACGCCTTGCGCGGCGAATTCGCTGCCGGTCAGCAGATGGAAGCCGGCCGCGCGCGCCTCGTCGACCAGGTTCGCTGAGATCGAGCGACGGATGCCGATCTGGACAGACGCGGCGGGGTCGATCAGCTTCTCTTCGGCGGCGCGGCGGAAGACGGTGCCGTGGTGGTACGGCCGCTCCGGCACGCCCGGCCAGAAGTCAGGGTGCGCGTCGAAGTGGACGAGCGACATCGTGCCGTGACGCTTGGCCAGCGCGCGCAGGACGGGCAGAGTCGTGCCGTGATCTCCGCCGAGCACGACCGGGAAGACTCCCGCCTCGACGATCGTGGCGAACTCGGCGCCGAGATGGTCCATCGTCTGCTCGATGTAGCCGGGGTAGACGTCCAGGTCACCGTAGTCGATCACGCGCAGACGGTCGAACGGTGGTTCGAGTTGTCCGGCGTCCCAGTGGTGCGGCCGTAGCTGGCCGGAGGCGTCGCGGATAGCGCGGGGCCCGAAGCGAGCGCCGGAGCGGTAGAGCACCGACATGTCCATCGGCACGCCGACAATGGCGACGTACGTCTTCGTGAGGTCTCGGGAGGCCGGACAGCGCGCGAATGTGTAGGCGCCGCCGTAGCGGGGGCCGCGCTGCCAGTCAGCGGGAAGCCGGCGGTCGTCCGTCATGGCGCGATGATAGCACCACGGAATTGGGGGCGGATGGGGGGAGGCTGACTCCACTTTTTTGTATTAGCCATTGTGCTTCCCACCCACCCG
>DAINDD010000068.1:0-14180 GCA_036732045.1 Chloroflexota bacterium | reverse complement strand
CCCCCGGTGCGGCCACTCTATCGGAAGAAAAACTCTGGGGGACACCCCCAGACCCCCGGCCCTTCGACTGTCCGCCGCGGCGGACGCTCAGGGCAGGCGCCGGCAGGGCTCCGCCCCCTCTGCACTCCCCCGATGCGGCCACTCTATCGGAATTCACGGCTACTGCCCGCCTCTGGCCGGGGTCGCGGGTTCGAGCCCGTCCCCCGTTCCAGCCTCCGTTTTAGAACTTCCTAAAGCAGGCGGCCGATCGCGAACTTCAGGTAGTCGCCTTCGGGGAACGCGGGCAAGACCGGGTGGTCGAATCCGGCGCCGTGCAGGGCTTCGAAGACCCAGCGGCGGCCGGCCTGGCGGGCGCCGGCCTCGATACTCGCCAGGAAGTCGTCCTTCCCGAAATGACTGGAGCACGACGCCGCGCACAAGAGACCGCCCGGCGCGGTAACGGTCGCGGCCAACCTGTGCAGTCGCTGATACGCCTGACGCGCCGCGGGCACCGCATCCTTCTTCGGGGCGAAGCTTGGCGGGTCGCTGATTACGATGTCCCACCGATCCCCGCGTTCGGCCGCCGCCGTCAAGAATGCGAAGGCATCGAGTGCGTGAAACCTCGCGCGATCCATGGGCAGATTGTTCAGTTCGAAGTTGCGTTTCGCGGCCGCGATCGCGGGTCTCGCCATGTCTACGGTGTCCGTGCCGCGAGCGCCGGCGGCCGCGGCGTACACGGAAAACCCGCCCGTGTACCCGAACAGGTTCAGCACGGATTTACCGCGCGCGCGCTCGGCCACTCGCTGGCGGTTCTCGCGCTGGTCAAGGAACAGGCCTCCCTTTTGTCCGTGCGCCAAATCCACGACGAACCGCAGGCCGCTTTCCAGAACTTCGCGTTCGTCTTGCGGGGCGCTTGCCTCGCGCGATGCCCGGTCCCGCACCGCCCGGATCGGCAATCGCGATCCCGCCGCCAGGCGCAGCCGCGCCTCAAACGGCTCGTAGAAAGCGCGCGCACCGTCCCCGTCGAAGCGCACGACCGCCGTGTCGAGGTAATAGTCGACGTGCACGCCGGGCAGCAGATCTCCCTCGCCGTGCACCCACCGAAACGCGTTCGTCCTCGCGAGATCCAGCTGCGCCAGCCGGCGGTCCAGCGCGGCCCCCAGCCGTTCCGCCACGAGGCTGTCCTTGTCTGCGAAACGATACCCGGGCCCGCCCGATTCCAGCACCCGCACCGCGATAGGTGAACGCGCATCCCAGAAGCCCCGGGCCAGCGGTCTGCCATCGCGCGTGCGGACTTCGACCAATGCGCCACTCTTCAGGGCGTCGCCAGCGGCCAGGGCATCTCTGTAGATCCAGGGGTGGCCGCGGCGAATGGAGCGCGCCAGATCCTTCTTCAGCGCCACGGTCTGGAGAGCCCGATCGCGGATCATGCCGACCCATCCTGTCCAGCTTGCTCTTTCGTCATCTGCTTAGCAGAGATCTTAGGGTCGCCGACGCCAAGACGCACTGAACATTCGCGACTGGCTCTGTTACGCTCGGGCTAATGGCTGCGAGGATCATGACGGTTCGTGGACCTATCATGCCTGGTCAGCTGGGCTTTACGTCGCTTCACGAGCACATACTCTGCGACCTCGCCGACTGTTTTCGCGACCGTTTCCGTCGGGCAAATGTGCCCATGCCAGATCGGCCGCTTGTGCTGGAGAACCGGTCGAGCCTGCGGCACGCGATGCTCCTTTCCAGCAGTAATTTGCGCCTCGACGAGGAGGAGGTGATGGCGGCCGAAGTCGCTGACTTCCGGGCTGCAGGCGGCATGGCGATCGTCGAAACGGGCGCACCCGGAATACGCACGGCTAAAGACGTGCGAGCGTTCGTCCGGATATCGGAACGTACGGGCGTGCACATCATCGCTTGCACCGGCCTCTATGCAGAGGATAGCTGGCCTGAGCCCTTTCGTGGCTTGACATTTGAGCAGTTCGCTGATTACCTGCGGAACGAACTCGCGCACGGTATCGGCGATTCCGAAGTGCTCCCAGGCCAGATCAAGGTCGCCTACGAGGGACCGAGCGAATCCACCAACGCCTACACTCGGGCCGCCGCTTTGGTGTCCCGTGAGTCAGGCGTGTCTCTCCAGGTGCACGTCGGACTCCTCCTGTCGAATGATATCCTTCGACAGGCCTTCCTGCCGATGCTGTACGCGACGGAGTGCATTCCTCAGCGAACTCTGATCTGTCACGTCGAGAACTGGCTGGGCACGTTGCCGATCGTGCAGCTGGTCGCTGACCCGAAGTCGATACCACTCGACCTGACCTTGCATAAGGAGGTTCTCGATCGTGGCTTCAACATCTGTTTTACATGTATCGGTGCCGAGTGGGATCTAGAAGGGATGGGGTTCGCCCACCGGCCGGACTGGTTCTTTCTGGCAGGCCTTGTGGCTCTGATCAAGCAAGGGTACGCCGGCCAGATCTGCCTGGGTCATGATGTTTTCACCAAGCTGAACACCCGCCGCGGCGGCGGCGAGGGATACACGCGCATTCACAACTTTATCGTGCCGACGCTTCGTCGCAGCGGCGTTTCGGATGAGGAGATACGGATGATCACGGTGGAGAACCCGGCGAGGATCCTGGCGTACTGAGCGCCGAGGTCAGCTCACCTCGCCCCACCCAGCGCAACCGTACAGAGAAAGAATAGTCACCCTATTGCGCCATCTGTCCGCGCAACTTCTCAAGTTCTTGGACGTAGGGAGCATGCTCTGGATCGAGTTGGTGAGCCCGTTCAAGGTATGTCTTGGCGACATCGAGCTGATTCAGCCACCAATGCGCCCTCCCGGCTTCAGCCTGCGCGTTATGATCTTTGGGGAACCGCTTTAGATATCGCTCCCATTGCGGAATCGCTTCCTCGTACTTCTCATGCAACATCAGCTCTGCGGCAGATCGCCCACCGACAATCGCGAGAACGTAATCGATCTCCTCGGGCGACATTAGTGCCGGATCCAACCCGTCAATCTTCTCTAGCCTAAACCGCGAGAGCTTCAGCTGTTCGCCAAATCCCTTTGATACAGCCATCAGATCCGTCATGCGTTCGTTGCATACAAAGGCAAACGAGCCCTGACCGTGATCGGGAATTACATTCCCGTACCCATGCTCCTTCGCTTCCTCATGTGCTAGCTCATGTGCGAGTAAGCCAACGAGCTCGTCGTCGCTGGCAGACTTCCACACTTCAACGGCCAGCACAATCACGTGCTCACGGTTTCCCGGAAATCGACCGCAAGCGTTCCAACCACCAGGGTGGGGGGGCGTCGACCCGCCTAACGATTTCTCGAACGCCTCCAAACGAGGCATGTAGGTATCAGGCTTTTCTCTTTCAGCCCACCATAAGTTTAGAGGTGTGCGTATGTCCGAGAACTTCGGGCACATTGCCGCAGCAATCTTGGCTAGCCGTTCATCGTCAGCTTGGATGACCAACTGGCTCGGACCTCCAATTTGTTGTCGCATGGCTTCAAGCGCAGAGAGCGCGGTCCCGATCTATGTTAGATCCGCTTTTTCATCTGACGCTGTCTCCGAATAGAGTCCGCCAGCCTCCCCATACTCAGGGACCTTGTAATACGAAGTCGCTGCGTTCAGGAGATATTCGAGCCGCCTTTGTTTGCCGCGAACGTAGCGGTCGATTCACCTCGTATCGTTAGCGCAAGCTCGTGACTCTCACCGTGCCACGACATCGCAATGCGGAAGGTGCAATCTGTTCGCGCGCTAACGGCGTATTCGACGCCAATGGTACGCCTCTTTCTACCAGGCTCAAAGATCTTGAAGACGTGGAGTGAGACGTTTGGCCTATCGCCGCTGGGCTTCGGGTTGATCATCACAGGTCTTACGTCCGTCGTGGTCGCCTCGGCCAGCCTTCTGGACCCAGAGAGAAGATCAGGATGCACCGATTGACGCCGATGGCACCGTAGGCTTTACTATCTAAGTATCGGACTTTTGACTCATGGCACCCGCTGGACGACGGAAACACCTATCTATCGTGAGAGCGCTGTGCGTCAAGCGTTCAATGAGTTATCTGTGCTAAACAGATACAAAACATACTGCGGAATGGTGTAACGGTAGCACGACTGACTCTGAATCAGTTAGTCTAGGTTCGAATCCTAGTTCCGCAGCCAGACCTCCGCGGCGCATTCGTCTAGCGGCCCAGGACGCCGCCCTCTCAAGGCGGAGATCGCGGGTTCGAATCCCGCATGCGCCACCACTTTGTGTATCTAAAAAGCCCCTCTATCATCCAGCTCGGGTGACCGGGGGCTCAACAGTTGGGGCCATTTGCTCCTTCTATACCTTGATTAGCTGGTTGATTACGGCCGCTGGTCGACTTCCACAGAGAGCGGAACCCCAGGCAAGACGGGCACTGCTAGAACAACTGCAGACGACCATCTGCCTTCCGAGTCGACCGGCACCGATCTCATCTAGGTCGAAACGGGTTTTGATCGGAATGCGACCTGCTGCCTGACGAGGCAGCGGGTCGACCTCCTGCCGGCGTCACCTGCTCTTCTTGCTATTGAGCATGTGAGGCTGTCCAGGCGGCGAGCCCTTCGGCGTCCATAGCGTTGACGATCGACTCGGCGGAGACCTCGCAGTCCGCGGCTCGGTCACACCCGTACGGCTGCCACTCAAGTTGGCCGGGCGCGTGCGCGTCCGTGTTGATGCACACCTTGCATCCCATCTGGGTGGCGAGGCGCAATAAGCGCTTTGGCGGGTCAAGCCGTTCCGGCCGGGAGTTGATTTCAACCGCTTTGTCGAACTTCTCGGCGGCCGCAAAGACCAACTCGGCGTTGAAGCTGGACTCCGGCCGGCCCCGGCCCACAACCATGCGCCCGGTGCAGTGGCCGAGGATGTCCATGTGAGGATTGGCCAGTGCGATGATCATGCGACGGGTCATCTCTTCGCCGTCCATGCGCAGCTTCGAGTGCACGCTCGCGACTACGACGTCCAGACGCGCCAATAGATCCGGCTCCTGATCCAGGTTGCCGTCCTCGAGTATGTCGACCTCGATGCCGGTGAGAATCCGGAAAGGCGCCGACTCTTCGTTGAGCGCGTCGACGACCGTGAGCTGCTCGCGCAGCCGCTCGGCGCTGAGCCCATTTGCAATCGTTAATCGCGGCGAGTGGTCGGTGAGGGCGATGTAGTCATGACCCAGATCCCGCGCCGCTGCAGCCATCACGTCGATCGGACTACCGCCATCCGACCAGTCAGAGTGGGTGTGGCAGTCTCCCTTCAACAACGCCCGTATCTGCGCGCCAGGGCCTTCGTCGAGATCTGTCGTGAGCTTCTCCAGGCGGGCAAGATATGACGGGCGCTCGCCGGCGAGTACCTCCACGATCACGCGCTCGGTCTTCTCGCCGACGCCGGGTAGGTCGCGTAAACGACCGGACGCGGCCATCACGCGCAGCTCGTCACCGGATAGTCCGCGGATGGCATCTGCCGCGTTCCTAAACGCCCTGACGCGAAACATCGGCTCGCGCGTTCGCTCCAGGATGTAGCCGATCCGGTCGAGTGCGGCGACTGGATGAATCGCGTCGCTCAGTCGCGACCCCTTTTCTGCTCCCCGAGACTCTGGGACACCTCAAAAAGGGGCGGTCTCGCGCCATCCCTGATGGAGGGACGAATCAAACGAAACGACATGCAAATGCTCAGCAAGCGCCCCTATATCCCCGCACCAGCGTCATAGTAGAAGTTGTCTTCGCGAGAGCCTCCCTGACCACCACCGACGCTTCGGTATTCCTCCACGAGTTCGATCTCTCGCAGCCATTTCACCATCTTGAAGCCGAGTTGCGTTTCGACGCGTAGTCGCAGCGGAGCCCCGTGCGGAACTGGCAACGGTTGATGATTGAATTCGTACGCCAAGATTGACTGTGGATGACGGGCCAGCCTGACATCAAGTGACTCATAGAAGGGCTGGCCGCTTGCATCCATCTGGTATGAGCGGAATACCAGGTAGCGCGCGGCCGTCAGCGGACGGCAGCGTGCTAGCAATTCCGCTAACGACACTCCTCCCCACTCACCAACAGCTGACCAACCCTGGATACAGACATGCTTGGTGATTTGTGTGGCCTTCGACATCGCGCGCAACTCATCCATCGTAAGCTCCAGCGGCTGTTCCACGAGCCCGACGATGCGCAAGCGCCAATCCCGGAAGCCGTCCGCCAGAAGGCCGTTGTACTCGGGAGTTGTCGGCGGAACGCCGTTGATGCGGAAGACTGGAGAGATCGCAGACGCCGGGTACTGCTGACGGGAGGTCACGTGAAGGAACAATCCCCGTCGAACAGTATTCACAACGGCACCAAGCGTGCGCTGGACGCTCCGGGGTCTCGCTCGCGAGTACCAAGACGTTAAAGCGTAGACAGCGACGATGCTGGCGATGATGATCGCAGCGACAATGACGCCGGTGGTGTGATCGTGCGCGTGCTGCCCTAGTGTGATATCCGACAGATTGTTTCCGGCGCCCGAGATCAAGACCAGGGCCGTGTGCAGAATGACGAATAGTACAAACGCAACCATGCCCAGGAAGCGCAGACTTCGCGCTCCCTGCCGCCCGCCGAATAGCCGCGTGTACCAGGGAAAACGGGCCGCGATAGCGGGCGACTGTGCCGCTCCGGTCGCGATGAGCAGCGGGGCGAGAACGAATACAACGAACGCATATGCAAGCTGCTGGAGCGGATCGTACAGATGCCCGGTGTTCGCCGATGGAATATGGAGGGTTGCGTACGTGGCCGCGGCATGCCCGGCATCGGGAACGATCGACCAAGATGTTGGGATTCGACGACGCCATTCGCCGCTTGCCGCAAGGATACTGACGTACGCGACGCCGTTGATGACCCAAAATATGGCTGCGAAGAAGTGCCAGTGGCGGCCCATTCCCAGATTGTTGCCGCCGGGCTGCGCCAGAAGCGCCGACACCTCGACCTCTTCCTCGAGCGACGTCCAGAGCCGGTCCGTTGGGACTTTCTTCCGAGTGAGTCTGAGCCACTCGGTTCCGGGCGTCGCGTCATCATCGAGGTACAGCTTAGGCAGCGCACCAAAGATCTGGATGCCAGCCCGGATCAGAAAGCCGATGAATAAGACGTTCACCCAATGCGCGGTACGCAGCCATACCGGGAATCCGAGCGATGCCAGATATATGCTATTGATCACAGCGACCAACAGTTCGTCCGGCAGCTATCTTGGCCGTCACGAGACCACTTGTTCCGATGTCCGATTTACTCTGCGCCTTCGCCTCTGGCAAGAGCGACCTTGATATTCTCTTTCCCGCCGTACACTGTCCACCAGGGCTTGGCTCCATCCGCCAGAAGTACATTCCGAGCGATGATGTCCCGGACTCCTTGATCCGCTAGCCACGCTATCAATGCGCTAGGTCCTCCCTTAGCAAAGACCGGAACGCCACCCTGCCAGCCTGCGCGACCGCAAAGCACTCCGGAGAAGCCCGTTCCGGCCTCAACTGCCAATTCGAGCGTTTCCCGGAAGACTGTGTCTGATACGCCCGCGCTCAGGTAGATAAACGGCTTGGCCACAACGCTGGCCGCTTCCTGGAACAATCGCATGGCATCCGATCGAGTATAGGCTGCGGTCCCGCCAAAAGACCGCGCTCCTTCAACGAAGGCCAGGTTAACTGGCACCTCGACTTTGAGTACGTCGATCCTGTAATTCGGCTTGCCGAACTCTTCCATGGCTCGGGTCACGTACTCTGGTTTCTTCCTGGCATACTCAAGCCCTTTAACGTCTCCTACAGAATCATCGTATGTGACCAACTCCAGAAAGAATGCAACGTCTTCGGCAACGCACTCATCGCCAACTCGCTCTACAAAGACGTGTTTGATCTCGTTGGTTTCTTTCTTGTCGAACGGGTTGTAGTACAGCAGCACCTTGACCGCGTCAGCGCCGGACTCGGTCAGGCGGCGCACGTCCCACAGTGGGAGCAAACTCGGCAGGCGCCCCTCGACCTTCTCGTCGTAGCCGCTCTGTTCGTAGGCTAGGAGCAGGCCGGCATGCTGGCTCTTATGCCTGATGGCGGGAAGGCCGTATTCCGGATCAAGCAAAATACCGCTGGCGTATTTCGTTAGCACTTGGGCAACAGCAATCTTGAACTGCGTGAGATCGTCAGCGGTCGTCTCTCGAGCCCCACCAAGCGCCTGTGCAATCGCCTTGGTGAGCCACTCCCGCTGATCCGCGGCCACAGCGGAGATCACGCCACGCTCATCGGCCAGTGCCGTCAATCCGTCGATCTTTCCTTTAGTAATTAGTGTCGTCATCGTGGCTCCTCTCCTTCGTGACAGAGGTACGCAGACACTGGGAAGGCACTTCCCGTGATAGTAAATTTCGAGATCGATGAGCGCCGCAGAAAGCGAGTGTGCTCACGGCTCTGTCCAAACCCAATCACGGATACTTGGCATGTCTTCAAAATGTTCTTTCGAATATGCCACGGCTGCGGCGATCGCGGCATTGCATTGATCGATCAAGTAAGGAGCACGCTTGGACACCCGCGGTGACCGCCGGATCGCCTCGCTGGCCAAATGATAGCGGCTCATCTCGTTCAATATGACCATGTCGAACGGCGTCGTCGTCGTCCCCTGTTCATTGAAACCACGGACATGGAATCTCGCCGCGGATGGCCGTCCGTGGACGATCTCATGGATTGCCCGCTGGTAGCCGTGGAACGCAAACACGACTGGTTTGTCCAGAGTGAATAGTTCCACGAATCGCACTTCATCCATTCCGTGGGGATGCACATCGGGAGGGAACAAAGACATCAAGTCGACAACGTTCACAACCCGCACCTTCAACTCGGGAGCGTTGCGGCGCAGCCACCACGCTGCCGCCGTAATCTCCAGCGTCGGCACGTCGCCCGCGCAGGCCAGGATAACATCCGGCTCGGCCCCCTCATCATTGCTGGCCCACGGCCAGACTGAAGCGCCTCGTGCGCAATGCTCGGCCGCCTCTTCAACGCCCATCCATTGCAGCTCCGGCTGTTTGTCGATCACGATCAGATTCACGTAGCCGCGGCTTCGAAAGCAATGGTCCGCCACCGAGAGGAGGCTGTTGGCGTCAGGCGGCAAGTAGATTCGCGCCACAGTGCCGCGCTTTGAGAGCATCACGTCGATCAGACCTGGCCCCTGATGGCTGAAGCCGTTGTGATCCTGGCGCCAGCAGGTTGACGTCAGCAGGATATTCAGTGATGCGACTGGCGCCCTCCACGGCAACCGGGTCGCGGCCTCGAGCCACTTGGTGTGTTGGATCGCCATCGACGCGGCTACCATTGCGAACGCTTCGTAGGTTGCGAAGATGCCGTGACGCCCGGTCAAGAGGTAACCCTCCAGCCAACCTTGACAGTTGTGCTCGCTGAGCACCTCCATCACCCGGCCGTCCGCGCGGACGTGATCGTCAATGCTGATCGTCTTGCCGACGAAGCAGCGGTTCTCGACATCGAAAACTTGGTTCAGCCGGTTCGAGTTGGTCTCATCCGGGCAGAATACCCGGAAGTTTGCGGAGGCGGCGTTCTTGACGAAGATATCGCGCAGCATCGCGCCAAGCGGACGCGTCGACTCCTGCAGGTCGGTGCCGGGCTTCGTGACATCAAGCGCGTACTCTCCGAACGCTGGCAGGTCGAGGTCGACCAGGAGCTTGCCCCCGTTGGAATGCGGGTTGGCCCCCATCCGATGGTCGCCTTTGGGTGCCAGCGCGGCGAGATCGGGGATCAGTCGCCCGTCCTCATCGAACAACTCCTGGGGATCGTAGCTGCGCATCCATGCTTCAAGCATCGCCAATTGTTCGGGCTTCGCCTTCACATCCGGAAGTGGGATCTGATGTGCCCGGAACGTACCCTCGACCGGAAGGCCATCCAACTCCTTCGGTCCTGTCCAGCCCTTGGGCGTGCGTAGGATAATCGCCGGCCAACGGGGCTGGCCGGTGAGGCCGCCGCCCCGGGCTGCTCGCTGTACTTCCAGGGATGGACAAGAGCACGCTGGCCTCCTGGAGACCTCCTTAGCGGATCGTCGAAACGCGTCACATCGCTTGTGGGATACCGTCCTGCTCGGGTTAGAACCTCGGTAAACGATGCCTTTTTCTCCAGCCAAACGTGGCGAGCTCAGGGGCGCGCCGCCCGAGGTGTTCGCTGACCGCGCCCAAATATACGCGGTAGCCGAAACACCTGCTCCCGCCGCGACTCGGCTTCCAGATTGCGTGCGCGTGCCTTCAGTAGGTCCTGCAGTGAAACCATTCCGACTACGCGCGCCGGTGTCTCCCACGTCACCACAGGCATGCGCGTCACACCCGCATCCGCCATTCGGTACGCCACCATCTGCAGCGGCTCGTCCGGGTGCGCAACCACGGGCTGCCGCACAAAGTCCGAGATCTGGCCGCTCAAGTCGTCTCCGGCCAGGTGCTTCTGCAAGTCGCCCCGAGTCACCACACCGCGCAGCTCCCCGCCGGGTCCTGTCACCGGGTACAGCCGCTGCCCGTGATGCCCGTCCGAGCTCATGCGCGCGCCCAGTTCGGACAGTGTGGCATCGGGCGCAAACGCCAGCACCTCCGTCCGCATGACCTCCTTCACCGCCAGGATCTCCAGCGGGTCCACGGCGTACTCGCGGCTCAAGTGATATCCCCTTCGCGCCACCTTCTCCGTCAGGATCGAGCGCTTCATCACCAGCACGGACACTCCGTAGGCGATTCCAACTGCGATCAGCAGTGGCAAGAGCGAGTTCGGGTCGTGGGTCAGTTCAAGGGTAAACACCAGCGCCGTGATTGGCGTGCGCATCATCGCGCCCAGCATCGCCCCCATGCTGATCATTGGCCAGAAACCGATACCCTCGTTCGGTAAGATGTGGGCCTCGACTCCGCCCAGCGCCGCTCCGATCATCAGCAGCGGCGCCAGCACGCCCCCTGACGTCCCCGACCCCAGCGATCCCGACCAGATGATCGACTTGACGATCACAACTCCAATCAGGATGCGCATCGTCGCCTGGCCCGCCAGGATGCTTGCGATCGTGTCGTATCCAACGCCCAGCGCTCGCGGAAAGACCAGCCCACCGATGCCGATGATTGAGCCTCCAATCGCCGGCCACCACATCCAGTGGATCGGTAGCTTCTTGAACCCATCCTCCGACGCGTAGACCGCACCCACCAGCAGAATCGCCATCACTCCGGCCGCTAGCCCCACCCCCACGCATGCCAGCAACGACGGAACACCTACAAACACCGGGTGCGCGGCCACCGGGAACAGAGGCCCGGTTCCTAGCAGATAGCGGCGCACAACCGCAGCCGCGGCGCTGGCAACAGCTACCGGTACCAGGCTCCGCGGCCTCCATTCAAACAACAGGAGCTCCACGCCCAGCACAACTGCAGCCACCGGTGTCGCGAACGTCGCCGACATCCCACCGGCAGCCCCGGCCACGAGCAGCGTCTTCCGCTCCGCTGATGTCAGGTGGAAGAACTGCGCGATGAGAGAGCCTACGGCGCCGCCCGTCATGATGATCGGCCCCTCTGCACCGAAGGGTCCGCCGCTGCCGATCGAGATTGCCGCCGATATCGGCTTAAGGATCGCCACCTTCGGCTCGATCTTGCTGCCCCCGATCAGGATCGCCTCCATAGCCTCCGGGATACCGTGCCCGCGTATCCGCTCCGATCCGTATCGCGCCATCAGGCCGACCACAAGCCCGCCGACGATCGGGACAACCAATACAAACGGCCCAAGGTGGTTTCCCTGCGGCGTGACGATCGGCGTATCGATCCGTCCGAAGAAGAAGAGATTCGAGAACAGCCCGATTAGCCGCAGCAGCGCCAACGCAACAAACGAACAGACCACACCGATAAACAGGGCAATCGCCGACAGCATGATGACCCGCGGCGTGACTGTGAAATCACCCAGCTCCATTTCGGTAGCTGAGGGCTTCGCGCCGTTCGTCACGTCGCGTCGCCAGCTGCGGCGATCACCCGAGTGAGCGCTCGGATCAGCTCCGGCGCAGTTCTGCGCAGCTCATCGGAATGCGTGCTCGCCAGCTCCTGGATGATCTCCTCGCCGCGATCGGTCAGCCGCACGATGATCTGCCGGCGGTCGTCCGGATCACTGCGACGCTCGACAAGACCGTTGTTGGCCAGCCGGTCGATCAGCCCGACGGCGCTGTGGTGCTCGATCAGAAGGTGCGATGCCAGCTCACGGATCGTCGCCTTCGTACCGCTCGGCAACCCTTTTAGTGCGAGCAGCAACTGGTATTGCTGGGCTTCCAGCCCCGCCGCGCGCGCCGCCTGCTCGCTGAACCGCAGGTACTCGCGGATGCGCTGCCGGAAACCGGCGAGCATCCGGTAGTCAACCGAACGCATCGTTTGTCTGTTATATCGTGGCACGATATAAGTATCGCCCGCTGATTTCTCTTGTGCAAGGGGCTGGGCCGCGGGGCCTTCTGATTGTCAGACGACGTATGCCTTGATCCGAATCTCTCCCCTCGACACATCGACCGTCCCCGGGGCCCAGATCTGGATAGGGTTCACCCACGCGAGTTCCGGGTGGAGTTGCTTGTCGGCCCTAGGCTTGGGCAGCTGGGGCGTTTCCTCTTGTGGCACAGGCAATTAAGAGTCTCTGCCCAGGCGCACCTAACGCTCACCTTCGGATTGTGAGACCGATATTCCGGATTGGTTGAGGTATGTGCGCGTTCGCGGCCTGCAAGTGGGGGACGGCGCGGTGGACCTCTTCTACGAGCGCAGCGGCGACCGTACCAGCGTCGCGATCGACCGAATCCGCGGCCGACTCGATGTGGCCTTCACCGATTAATGGCTGCCACCGCGCGCCTGACCCCGCAGAATTTGGATGGGACTCGACCTCCACGATTATCGATAGCTGATGTGAAGGTCAGTATCAACAAATTGCACTGAGCTCTGATATTCCGGGAGGCGCATTGACAGCAAATCTTCGATGTCGACGCTTCAGGGCGCGCCCGGAGACTTGGAACCGGCCGTTACTTCGGACTTATGGGCGCCAAAGGCCGCCAAGACTTCTCCCTTCTCGGGCTCGGGCACTTTGAAGTGATCAAGGGAGCGGCCAAGCTCCGCAGAGACCTCGTCGAACACCTCGGGCGAGATGTGTAGTCCGAAATGGGCGTCGCGCAGCGGTTGGGCGGTGTATTCGAATGGTCCACCTGCCACGGCGCAAACCCAGAGTGTCCTTCCGAACTTGAGGCCTGGCAATCGTCCGGGGTATCTCACGGTGTGCCATTCCTTTAGTTCAGGGTTCGCATTGATCACCTTCTGATTCTTCAGAAGCTGGTCGCTAAAGTGGTCAACGACCGCTGCGATGGCGAACATGCCGCCCAGTCGATCGTAAAGACTCTTGTCTGCCATGGTTCACTCTCCTTTCATATCTGATTCACCTACGATGGGGCACATCAAGTGGATCTGTGTGAACAAGCTCGAATGGGCTTCAGCCGAGCTTCTGGTCTGAGATTGGTTGATGGGCAAGAAGCCTCTGTCCGGGACTGCTAGTCAAGGAAATCGTATCTCGAGCGGAGACGGGGGATCCAACCCGCGACCTTCTGCTTGGAGTCAGGTGCCTGCGCCGCCAATTGGCAGCCTCGACCCGAGCGCGCCAAAAACTCTTTGGCGATTTTCCGAAACTCCCCGATAATTCGCCTCGCCTGGAAAGCGAAATCTTACGGTTTAACAGATCTCCCAGATACGACTGGTTCGTCGCCAGATACGAATTCTGACTAGGACAAATGGGGTTCAGGAGGTCCTCATAGGCTCTACAGGAACGCGCCTGAGTCGAGCGCTTCCAGGGCCGCTTCGATCCGATCCAATCGTCCTGCACGAATCGCCTCCGCCGGCGTGATGGCACTGAGGTAGCGACTCTGGCTGTGGAACCAGAGGCGAACCGTGTTCTGGCCTTCGAAGGCGTCGCGGGCTCGCTCCTGTAAACGAAGCAACTTCGCTAGCCGCTGGCGCGCCAACTGCTGCGGATGGGCAGAACCCGCTCGCCAACGCTGAAGTGAGCGACCACTGCTGTTCAACGCCTCGGCCAGATCTTCTTCGGGAATGCCTAGCCCTGTCTCCAGAGTGTCGAGTGCCCGGCGAGGCGTCGTTTTAAGGACGGCTGAGGAAGCGTCCATCGATCAGATGTTAGCCGAGTTGGTCGCCCTTGTCAGTCAAAGCTGCTGCCCAAGTCGGCCTCGGCCTGAC
>DAINDD010000067.1:0-14520 GCA_036732045.1 Chloroflexota bacterium | reverse complement strand
CGCCACCATGGTCCAGCAATGGTTCAACCGTCACCGGAAGCTTCATGCCGGCCTCCGTAGTGCTTCAAGCTCATCTGGACGCGCGCTCCAGTCCTTCTGCATACGACTCCGCGGTGTGCACGAGTAAGCGGCCGACGTCGATGCTAATACCGCCCGACTGATCGACCAGGATTCGTGCGTCTACGCGGAGGGCGCCTGAACCGATCCTCCCTGAAAGCATCGAACAGCCGCAAGCCATGCCCATCAAAGCGCATGCAGTCGAACTCGTCAGTCACGTAGAAAGCCTCGTCCTTCTCAGCGCAGACCATGTGACTCGACGCGTGACTCATGGGTGGGCCTGGTAAGTAGAGCCTAACCATCGCGCGCACTCATGCGCCGGCGGCGGTGACGACCATATCGGTCAGGAACCCCGCGGCCAAGCCTGCGAGCAGCCCGCCATACAGAAGTTCCTTGCGCCCGGCGCGCTGCGCAACGCCCAGAAGCTGGATGATAACATAGAGAATCGATCCGGCGGCTAAAGTTAGAAAGATGACGCTGAGCGCATCGCTCGTGAACTGTCGCCCGACGGCAGTGCCAAAGAAGGTCGGCCCGCCTCCGATTACGCCCATGGCGAGGAGGAAGCGCCAGCTCGGGCGATCGTTATCGGCTGCAAGCGGCGCGACGATGCCAAAACCCTCAGTGGCGTTATGCATCGCGAAGCCGAGAACCAAAACCATAGCAAGGTTGATCTCTCCGCTCGCGGCGCTACCGCCGATCGCGAGACCCTCGCCGAAGTTGTGGAGGCCAATCCCGACTGCTATGAGCAGCGCAAGCCGCCGGGCGGGAGACCACGAAGCGAGTCCTCCGCGGCGGGCTGTCAACTCACCCACGGCCATGGTCCCCGGACCGAAGAGCTGGGGTCGCCCGCGGCCGGCGAGCCATCCTTCGTAGGCGACGAGGCTTATGAGCCCAATTCCCAGGCCCGAAAGGAACAGCGCCGCGTAGCCTATCACTGGCCAGAGCCCGCCCTCATGACTGTGTACCTTGCCCAAGGCCCCATCAATCGGCTCCCAGGCGTGCGCCAGGACATCCCAGAGAAGGAAGATCAGAATACCGATGGCGAGCGCGTTCAGGAATTGACGCAGGCCTGGCCTTGGCGCGCGAA
The DNA here is from genome assembly GCA_036732045.1 of Chloroflexota bacterium. GTDB lineage: Bacteria > Chloroflexota > Dehalococcoidia > SM23-28-2 > RBG-16-64-32 > DATKKM01. The sequence continues at coordinate 13,376 of DAINDD010000067.1, read as the reverse complement.
GACGCCCGAGCGGCAGCCCGAGCAGGATCGTCACACCAGCGATGGACCCGAGGAGCATGGTTTGACCTTCACTCATCGGGACCTCGTCGTTCTGCGTCGTTCATCTTGCTCGCCGCTACGCGGCCGTCAGGCCCCAAGCACTCGCCTCAGCTCGGCTTTTCGTGTGTGCTGCTGGCGAGCGGCGAACTCATCAGCGTGGACGATCGCTCGCACGGGACAGTACGGCACGCATTCGCCGCAGCCGTTGCAGAGGTGACGACGGACGACGAGCTGGTTCGGCGCCTCTTTGATCGCGTCCTGGGGGCACATGTACTCACAGACGCCGCAGCGTGTGCAGTCGTTCGTGATCATGTAGCGGTCGGTGGACTTCTCCACGAGAGGCTGTCCAGCGGGGCTGCGTTCGGCCAACGTCATTGCTACTCCTGCCCCGACCGCTACCCGGAGAACTCGGTCTTGACGTGCTGGGCCCCGTTGAAGAACGCTTGGAAGGTGCTGTTGAAGCGGGAGAAGACGTCGTCCTTGAGCTGATCCCGTGAGGTCACCTTGATGGGCACGCCGGGTAGCGTCAGAAAGTTGAGGGTGTGGCTCAGGTCGGGGCCACCGTTAGCGGTGATGTTCTGGATCATCTCCTGCCAGGCGCTGAACTTCGCCTCCATCACGAAGTCGGCGGCCTGCTCCAGGTTGTCGGCTTCCTGCACGGAGTTGCAGGAGTAGCCCTCGAAGATGAGCAGGAACGAGCGGTCCTTGCCCTGACCGTTCTCAGCGAGCACCTTGACGCCGACCGCAGCTTCGCAGAACCCGAGCCTGCGGAAGGTATCGACGTTCTTTTCGGCCTGCTCCTCCAGGGCCTCGAACCATTCGACTGTCGGGAATTTCATCGTCTGTCTCCTTGCTTGTCGATGTCACTCGGTGACTCTTAGTAGGGTGCCTCGGCGGGAATTCGGGTGCGAGAGCGGCGATCCATGCCAGCCAGCTCGCAGCGACTGAGGTATTCCTCGCGCATGCGGCCCCAGACGAGCCTGACTGCGCCCATTCCGTTGTCGATGTGCTTGACGCCACCACCCATGAGAACGGCGAGCGGCTCGATGATGAAGGGGTTGGTGAGGAAGCCGGGAATGCCCAGCTCGGCGATGTCTGCCAGGTTGTGCATGTCTTGGAGGGCCTTCTCGCGCTCGGGGTGGTGCTCCAGGAAGTACTTGAGGTGCATCGTCCCGTAGGAGACGTGACGGGCCTCGTCCTGCATGCAGAGCCGGTACATCTCCTTCTCAGTCTCGTTCTGGGCGAGGAACTCGCCGCCGCGGAAGATATCGAGGACGAGCCCTTCACCGAGGACGTGCATGAGGAAGGATCCCTGAACGTAGGTTGGTGCGTGGAGGATGGTCCTCAGGAACCGCTCAGTGCCGGTGAGGCACCGCATGAGGCCGCCGCCGTTGGCCAGCGCCCGCTTGCGGAAGACCTCGAGGTGTCGCGCCTCGTCCATGGCCTGGGTGCAGAGGAACATCTTGACTTCGTGGTAATGCTGGTTCATCTGCCAGAGCCACTTGGCGGGGAAGTCGGAGGCGATCATCTCGACCTCCGAGAGGAAAGTGGCGATCTGGCACTGAGCGCGTTCGAGGTCGTCCGGGAGCTTCTTCAGCTTGTCCCAGGGGATGTCGCGGGTGGCGCTCCACTGACGGGCGGTGGCTTCCTCGTATAGAGGGACGACGTTGTCCGCCCAGACGAGGTACTTCTCGTTGTAGGTGTAGCCCATGTCCGGAGCGTCATCGTCGACAATGGAGCCGCGAGGGGCCATCGTGCGCGAGGTCGGCGCGTCTTCCGGTTCGCCGGCGAAGACGTTGTTGATGTCCTGGAGCGTTAAGCCGCGAGCAGGGTTCTTGGGTTTGGCGTGGACTCCAAACGTTGGGCGTTCATCCTTGAGCCACTGGAGGTCGAAGCTCCCCCTGTTTACTGCCTCGATGTACGCCTTCTGGTCACTGTTGTAGATCGTATCTGTTACCGGGCTAGCCATCGTCGTTTCCTTCCCACCTATACGGGCTCAGAGATGCGTTGTTCAACCGCTAATCTAGCGTGGACTAGAATAAGGCCGCATGGGGCGTTTGCATCATTTCCTAGGGGCCATTTGGCCCTATCATCCCGGTAGCATTTCCGCCAGGCTGGGCAGCATGCGAACATTGCCTGAACCGATGGATCTGCTCGCGGCCTTCGAGCGTTCGGCGGATGGCGTCTACGCTGTGGACCACGACCAGAACATCGTCTTCTGGAACAGGGCGGCGGAACGTCTGCTGGGCTTCAAGGCGGCGGACGTCTTGCACCGCAAGTGCTTCGATGTGATAGCCGGCGGTGATCACCATGGCCACCCGTTTTGCGGTTCAGACTGCCCCGTCATCGAGTGTGCGCGCCACGGGCGTCCACACGAGAACTACGACGTGCGGACTCACGCCTCGGGCGGTAAGGTACTTTGGATCAACATCAGCATCGTCGTGCTGATGGGGACGCGCCGACGCTCGGTGCTGACAGTCCATCTGTTCCGCGATGTCACCGAAAAGCGGCGCCGGGAACTGCGAACCCGGGCGGCGCTAAGGGAGGCACCACGATCGGCCAGCGGTATCGACCCGGACGCCGCACTCGCGCGCCTCACGCGGCGCGAGGTGGAGGTGCTTCAACTTCTCTCTTCTGGCCTCACTACTCCTCGCATCGCGAGCGTGCTTGGCGTAAGCACGACGACGGTACGCAATCACGCCGAGCATATTCTGGGCAAGTTGGGAGTGCATTCTCGCCTCGAAGCAGTTGCCTACGCTGCTCAGCACAGGCTCGTTTGACCGGCCGGGAACATCCCTTACAGCAGAATTTACAACAGTGCTGCCATTGGCCAGCGCCGCCCGAGAGAAATGCATCCCGCCACTTCGTCAGCGTAGCGTCGGACACCTGGTGACGGCGGCCAATTTCGGCCACCGACCCTTCTCCGCGGAGGATGCTCAGCACCAGCGGCAGCTCCTGTTCAACGGTCCACTTCAGTGGCCGTCCCATGCCGACTTCCTTTCGTCACCACCCTCCGGCTACCTCGAATCTACGACTTGTCTTAGAAAGTCTGACACGGGACAGCGGGACCGATACCGTTAGTTCAATCCGGTCATCCTTCCGATGGAACTCGCGGTGGACGTCTTTTGAACATCTTCTTCCAATGGAAGTGCTTGCACGGAGTTAAGGACCGGGCAGAACGCATGGCCAGAGAGCAGGCGGAATCGCCCCGCTGAGGCGAAGCCGGAATGAAGCCAGTTGACCACATATACAGAGGGCCCAACGGTCGCACCTAAGACCGGCTCCGAGAACAGTCCCCAAGTAGGACCGCTTGCGACGGTCCGCCTGTCGCCATGGCGGCCCAACGCACGCCCTTTCTACCTTCGAGGGGCGAGCCGCAGAACCGGCAGTTTCCCGTCGACCGCGAGTCAACGTCTCCGCAGCACCAGCCGCAGACACCGATGGGAGCGACTTGTGAGCCAGACTCGCACAGTACGATATCCAGCCGAATGCGCCCGACGTGCGGGGCTCCCACGATCGGACCGGGTCTCACGTGCATCTGCGCCTCCAGGCGTCCCGGAGTGTCTATTTCTGACGCTTCCATTTCATGGCCTTTAGGCTGTTGATGGGAGAGCCATTCGGCCTGTTGTCTTATGGGCAGGCTCACGGGTTACTGTCGACACGCAGGTTGATCCGTCCGCCAGCACCACACGTTCAAGTTCTGCACAAGGAAGCCGTAACTAGCGCTTCGGCACCATTTCAACGCTCTCCGGGATGACCTCGATCGTCCCAGCTTCGCCAGCACGCTCTCGATAGTAGAGCGCCCGGATGGGTAGCGAGCGTACAGTTGCCAGCAGGTTCCATAGGCCACCGACGGATAAGTGATACTTCAACAACGAGCGCAGGTACATGCGCTGGTTCAGAGCGCTCCGGCGGTGGAACTTCGTCTGTCCTCGGACGCGAAGAACGCGCTTCGAGCGCCGCCCCTTTTCGCGTTCGAGGAGCAGCACCACTTCCGGGTTCGCAAGAATGTCTCGGACTGCAGGCGAGGCCTCCCGCGTGTTCATGTAGAATCGGCCTCTCTCGAAGATGAACCAGAGGGGGGTTATTCTCGGCTGTCCTGAATCCGAGACGGTCGCCAGGCGAACGACCATTGACTCACCGATGAATCTGCGCATGCGCGCTCCGATCTTCATCGTGGCCTCATCGCCGAGTAGTCCCAGGCTGTCGTTCTTCGCGCCGCGACTTCCAACCGCAGTAGACTATCTGCAGGGTTCTGTTCCACCGCTCTAGCAGTTCCCTCCACGCGGACGCCCCGTAACTCGGCATGATAGCAACCATCATCCGCGAGCAACGTCACCGGGGGCGTCGGAGTCTGGACGGGGCTGGCCGCGCGCGAAGCCAGCGATGTAGCGTCCGCCGCGGAACTCGAGGCGTACCGGAACTGCCTCGAGCCTCCCCTCATGCAAGAACGCGACAGTACTGTGCGCCGGGGCGAGGAGGAGATCGCGTAGATCATCGGGACTGACCGCCCGTGTGACGCGCTTTTGCGGTTTCGTCCCTGGCACGCCGAGCTTCAATCCCGCAGCGCACCGTGGGCGGTCTGAAAGATCAGCCCGATCGAGTCCCCCATGCCCTGGTACCTAAACAGCGCCGTGTTTGGCGTAAGCTCGTGCTCCGGTAGCTCCAGGAAGAAGCCCCGGCCAGAGCGGTTGGGGATCGTGAGCATGGCGTCGGGCCCGCTGTTCAAAGACCGAACTCGAAGTAGCTGTCACCAATGTTGGTATTCACCGCAATCGTTCTATCAGAACTGCGCCCAGTACTTGCCGAGCGGCATGGCCAGCGTCACTCGGTCATGAAGGTGTGCGTTTCGGTCGCGCGCCTCACCCTCAAGCCGGCCTATGGGTATGAAGCCCATGGCCGCCGCAGCCTCAAGGGCCGCTCCCTCGCCGTCCTCGACAATCTCGAAGAGCACGGCGTCGAGATCAGCGTCGCTGGCAACCTCGCACAAGGCACGGATCATCGCCGTTCCAACGCCGCGGTTGCGCCAGGAGGGACCAACCGTCAGGCGAATCTCCCCGACGTGGCCGCGCGCGCCGCCCCGCCGTTTGACGACCACCCCTTCACCAAGGATGCGGCCGTCATCGATCGCCACGAGCGACACGGCGCGATTGTGATCGAGATTCTGTGTCCAGTCTCGAATGATGTCGGTAGAGGTCACGTCGTCCTTTAGGAAGAATAGATCATCTTCGGGTACCTGGACAAAGAACTCGAGAAGCGCACTCTCGTCCCGTCGCTCGAGCGGCCGGATCGTGATCGATCCACCGTCGCGAAGAGTGACGTCCCTCGGGTAAGCCCTCAGTCTCGGCGTCGCGCTCATCACACCCTCTCGATCAGACGTGCGGAGCTAAACCGCTCGCCCTGAAGTCCAACCCCAGGGCCGCCATCGGACAGATCGCCGCGTCATCTGCGACCTTGAACATCCAGCCGTTGGTCATCAGCCACGACCCGTTACACGGGAGCTTGCCTTCGGCGTCTGCCCACGGACAAAGTCCCCGCTTGTCGGGGCCGTCGCAGATGCCGACCAGACCCTGGCCGTCCTCGGTGCAGATCAACGTCTGGGCGCCGAACGCGACTTCGTCGTTCAGCCCGCTGCCGCTGAGGCCGGAGAGAGCTCGTGACAACTGGACCAAATCGAGCATCGCCATCCGAAGGTCTTCCGCCGCAAGGTTTCTGAGCAGGGATCGGATCCGCGGGGCAACCGCAGGGGCGGGCTTTTCCGCGGAAACCGGGTTGCCGGACTTCTTCTCCCGGACGCTTACATCCTGCCTGGATTGGCTTCTGACTACTGGACACATGTCGCTCACCTCCGCTTGCCAGACTAGTTAATGGTGATCTCTCCACCCAGTGCCGAATGGCCCGAAGAGAGCAGGCGCTTAGTCCTACCGAGTGCCCAAAACCCGAACGATCAGTCGGCGACGCGTTTCTTCGCCGTTTTCGCCGGCAAAGAATGACGGCGGAGAGGCGAGTTGGCACCTCTCCGCCGTCGAAAGGAGAGCGGTGGTTTACGCGGTTTGGGGAGCTCCCTTCAGCGCTTCAGCAGCCGCCTTGACACGGTTCTTCTCGTGCTCATCAGCCACAACCGTTGCCCAGTAGGTGACGGGTGACATGATGAACACGTTCATGAGCCCCATGAAGATCAGGAACGCGCCCAGGCCGAGAACCAAGTCAGAGACCTTGAAGCCCATCACGGCCACGCCGAGGCTGGTCCGCAGTTCGGCGGAGGTCAGGGCCGTGGTGCGCAGCGGGTTCGCGATGAGGCTACCGCCGCTGTCCTTGGCGGCCTGAGTCTTGTCGCTGGTCCAGCCGGGGACCGGGTTACCGCTCGCGTCCTTAGCGGCCAGCGTCTTGTCCGTGGTCATGTTGATCGGGTTACCGCTCGCGTCCTTAGCGGCCAGCGAAACGTCCTGGGTCGTGCCGCCCGCTGCCGTCATGTACGTGCCGTTCTCAAGGGCGTCCGTGCCGCTGGGAAGGGCGTACGAGCCCAACTGCGCGTACAAGTACCCGCCAGTGGCATGCATCGTGTGCCCCAAGATCGCGTCTTCCTGCGCCTGCGCCTTGCCGGCCGAGTCGATCACCTGGCCCTGGTTGGAAGGGGCGTCTGCCGACACCGTGATGTCTTCCTGGACGATCGTGTCGCGCACCTGGTTGTGAGCGCTGCGGCCCTCCACGACCATGTAGCCGCCCCCGACGATGAACGCAAAGCCCATCACGATCGGGGCGATCCACACCCAGTGGCGTGCCAGGCTGGCCACTCTGCTTATCTTGCTCATTGTTTTCCTCCTTTCGTGGGGTTCATTTGCTTCTGCCACAACATTAGAAGCTATAGACAGAACCACGAATCTCGCGAATGGCCCATAGATGGGGGGACAAAAGTCCCCTTTTGGAGGGGCCGTTTGGCTGGTCCGGTTCGGTGACGAACAGATTGAAGCGGAGGGTGGCTCTTATCAGTCCTGGTCGCCGCTCTTTGTACGGTGTTCCGCCATGAACGCCGCGGCCTCTGATCGGCGTCGCAGGTTGAGCTTGCTGAGGATGCTGGAGACGTAGTTCTTCACCGTCTTGTCGCTCAGGAACACGTCTTCCGCTATCTCCTTGTTCGTCTTGCCTTCGGCGATGAGCGCTAGTATCTTCCGCTCCTGGCTTGATAGTGGCGCGAGCTCATCAGTCTCGCCACGCGCCAGGGAGCGCATTCGCTCCAGTACCTTGGACGTGACCGCCGGGTCCAGCAGAGATTCCCCGGCCGCGACGCGTTCTATCGCCTCGGCAAGATTCTGGCCACGCGTCTGCTTCAGCAAATATCCGGAGGCGCCGGCCATGATCGAACCGTAGATCGCCTCGTCGTCGGCATAAGAGGTGAGCATGATCACTTTCGTCTCTGGGCGTTTGCCGCGGATCTCGCGCGTCGCCTCGACACCGTTGCCGTCCGGCAGTCGGATGTCCATCACGATAACGTCCGGCTTCGCGTCATGTGCTGCGGACACCGCCTCAGCAACGGTGCCGGCTTCGGCGACGATCTCGAACTGCGGCCGTCGCTCCAACAGCTTGCGCAGGCCCAGTCGCACGATTTCGTGATCGTCCACGAGCATTAACTTGATGATCTCACCCATCGACCTTGTCCTTTCGCCCGGTCGGTACCGTCAGACGCACAGTCGTGCCGTTGCCGGGACTGCTTTCGTACTCCAGTACACCGCCCGCGCTGCGCGCGCGGTCCCTCATGTTCCGCATACCGTGATGTGCGCCCGCATAGTCGCCGCTGCTACCAGCATCGAAGCCAACGCCGTTGTCGGATACCTCGAGGATCGTGCCACCGGTTCCGGGACGAAGCGAAACTGACACTGATGATGCCTTCGCGTGCTTGGCTACGTTATTCAGAGCCTCTTGAGCCACGTGAAACAGGGCCATCGCTTCCGTCTGACCGCCGGGCGCCTGGAGCGCTGAATCGATCGCGAGGGACGTTGACGTAAGAGTGTTCACACGGAAGTGCTCGACGAGCTGGTCAAGAGCCACCGGCAGATCGTCGACACTTGACAGCTGTGGGCGAAGATCGAAGATGTAGCTTCTGATGTCCTTGATCACCTCGTTCAGGTCGTCGATGGCCTGATCGAGATCGGGCTTCACATCCTGCGCGTTTGCCGGCAGCCGGTCTGAGCAGTCTTCAAGGTGTAGGCCTACCCCGTAGATCGACTGGATTACACCATCGTGCAGGTCCATCCCAATACGTTCGCGCTCTTCCAACCGGGCCAGGCTCTCAAGTCTGTTATACAGGCGCGCGTTGGTGATGGCGACGGCCGCCTGCGTCGCCAGAAAGCAGATGAGCTCCTCATCGCGCTCGTCGAACCGGCGATCACCTTGCTTCTCCGTCAAGTAAAGGTTCCCGATGATCTTCCCGCGCCAGATCACAGGTACTCCCAGCAACGACTTCATCTTCGGATGGCTCGGCGGAAAGCCGGTGGAGCGCGGATCCTTGCTCATGTCATCCAGGCGTAGTCTCACCCCCTCGTTGAGTAACACTCCGAGAAGACCTTTTCCGCGAGGTAGGTGGCCGATGCGCTCGCGTTCCTCCTCCGTGATTCCGCTAGAGATGAATCGTTCGATTTCGCCGCCGGCGCTCAGGACGCTGAGCGCCGCGTAGCCTGCGCCAACGTGCTGGCGTGCCACATCCACCACCTTCTGAAGCACTGCTTCGAGGGAAAGCTCCGAGGTCAGGCTGACGCCAGCTTCGGCTAGGGCACGAATATCTTCTACCGAATAGGTTGGCCTGAGATCCATGTGACCAGATTATAGGGTCACACGCCCCGCTTCCAATGAGCCAGATGGCCCCCTCTCTTCGGGCCGAGTGATTCTACGCGCCCTCGGCGCACCTCCTTAGCCTGTAATCAGTCATGAAAGATATTGCCGTGCTGATCATCGACGAACACCCGGAGGTCTGTGCTCGCCTGGCCCGCGCCTTATCGGCGATCCACGGGCTGCGTGTGGTCGCTCATACCAGTAACCCGATGTGGGGAGCAGAATTCGCTCGCCACTGGGCGCCGCAGATCATCCTCGTGGACTTTAAGTGGGGACCGCGCTCGCGGCCGGAGGCAGTTGAGTGGATCAAGAAGATCAGTCCATCTTCGCGGATTGTTGTACACGCTTCGTACTACGTGAATGGAGAGCGCAACGCCTTTCAGCTTGCGGGTGCAACAGAATGCCTGCTCAAAGGACTGAGTTCGCTCGACCTTGGACGTGAGCTACGCCGGGTCGCTCTTGAGGCAGCGTCTGAACGGGTGGCGACGACCTCCAAGGGCTGAGCAGGACGAAGGAAGAAGCATGACAGCTCACCGGAACGCGAGACGACATCGGGACAATCGCCAAACATCGACGAGTACGCTTGTACTCGCTGCCATCATCGCCGCCGCCGCTGTCATCATCGCGCTCTGCTGGCGGCCCTGGGTCGACTTCGGCATCAGCCACCTTGACGGGAATGACGCCGACGCCGTCACCGGCATCGGCGACGGCTACTTTGTGGCAGTGTTTGCCGCTTCGATCGTCGTCCTCGCCGCCGCTTTGATCCTCCGACCAGGCCGCTGGGCCTGGCTGCTGCCGGCGATTGGCGCCGCTGCCATCGCCATAGCCCTGATCGCCGGATACGACGCTGGCACGGCCTGGCACGTAGTCGGCGTTGACATTCAGGGCGCCTTCGTCGCCGGTGGGCATGCTACGGCGGCCGTGTATGAGGTACTAGCCCTGGCCCTGGCGATCGCCCTGCTGGCCGCCATCCTGGCGGGCCTCCAATACCAGAACCTGCGAGACTCATCGGTTGGCATACCAGCACGGCCCAAGCGAAGGCCAGTCAGAAAGGAACAGGTCATTATCAAGAGGATTCTCGCTCCGCTCGACGGGTCCGGCCTGGCCGAGCGGGCGATCCCATACGCTTCACGCATCGCCGCACGAACGCAAGCGGAGTTGTTGTTGCTCGCGGCGGTCGTTCCCGGTGAGCACTGGGTTGGGTTGGCGACTGCGAACCCTTCTGATCCACAAGAGCGCGAGGCCGCTGGCGAGTATCTGCAGTCCGTTGCGAAGCCGTTGCGAACACACGGCTTGGCCGTGCGCACGCAGGCCGTGAGCGGACGCGCTGCTTCCGCGATTTGCGCCGCCGCTGAGGACGCCGAGTGTGACTTGATCGTGATGACAACGCAGGGACGGGCCGGCCTCGACCGTTGGATGGTGGGTAGCGTCGCGGATAAGGTTCGCCATACGAGCGCCAAGCCCGTGCTCTTGGTCCACGGCCATCAGGAGATCGCGCCGGAGGTCAGTTCGGCAACCCGGATCCTCGTCCCGCTCGACGGCTCGGAACTGGCGGAGCTAGTTCTCCCATTTGTCGAGGAGATCGCCGCCGCCCTCGGCGCCTCTCTTGTCCTGCAACAGGTAGTGGTGCCGCCGACCGCCCTCTACGCCAGTGAGTACCTGCCTTCGGCGCTTCCAGCTCTGAACGACGTCGAGGCCGCGGCGAAGAGTTACTTGACTAAGCTGGCCCTCGGCATTCGCGCGACGGGGCTCGCGGTCGATGTCCGCGTTGACGTCGGACTCCCCTCTCAGGCGATCATCGACCTGGCCGATAGTGGGGAGATCGACATCATTGCGATGATGACGCACGGACGGACCGGGCCGAGCCGTTTGATCATGGGCAGCGTCGCTGACAGCGTGTCGCGCCACGTTGACGTGCCGTGCCTGATTGTGCCCGGGCGCGCCGTCTGGGACAAAGACCAGAAGCCGGAACGGCACGCCCGGGTCGGCGCGGACGGGCAGCCTGTCTCGCCGGGCGCGACCGCCATGCCGACACCCGCCCCCCTGAGCGGAATCGAACCATCGCCGTCAGCCACACCGGCCGAGAATCTACCTCGCCGCGAAGGGATCCGCCCGCTCCGCTAGCGGGTAAAGGAAGGCCACTCGAATGAGGGATTATCCCGCATACCGTCAGGGCCTCGAGGGCTTCGGAGCCGTAGACGATTGACGGCCCGCCGCCCATCATTACGGCGACTCCTATAGCGTCGGTGACTTCCGGCGCGGTAGCCCCGGCAGCCAGCGTATCGGCGAGACATCGAAACGGCGCTGCTCAGCCCGCGCGACACCGTTGAGCAGCCACGGTTTGGGCTGATCCGCTCGCCCGATCTCCTCGCGCTGCGGTCACAAGCGACAAGCCTGACCGCCTGGATCGGAGCCGTCGCCGGCTTTGGTGTCGTTCTCGGAATCGTATCTAAGAGCGTCGCCTCGGCTAACCTTCCCGATAGCCTGCGTGAGCAAATGAGGAAGCTTGGGGCAGTGGACTTCACGACTCCCTCGGGCTACATCGGGCTGGTCTTCCTCTTCTTCGTTCTGGCCATCGCACTCTACTGTTGTGGGCAGCTTGGCGGCCTGCGCGAGGAGGAATCGGAAACGCGACTGGAAACTCTGTTCGCCTTGCCGGTGAGCCGGACGCGCTGGCTGGCCGGCCGGCTCGTCCTCGCAGCCCTCGGCGCTACTGTAATCGCGGTCGCGGCCGGGACGGGCGCCGGGATCGGCACCTCCGCTGCCGGCGCGCATGTCTCGTTCCTCCGCCTGATCGAGGCCGGGCTGAACTGCCTGCCGGCGAGCCTGCCGTTCCTTGGAGTCGGCACCCTGCTGTACACCGCCTCCCCGCGCGTCGGGGTGGGCGTGGCGTACGCACTGGTCAGCGGCGCCTTCATTTGGGAGTTGATCGGTTCGCTTCTTGGCGTCCCTTCCTGGGCCCTTGGCATCTCACCATTCCACCAAATCGGGTTTGTGCCGGCCGCTCCCTTCCGGGCCTTGCCGGCGGCAGCGATGCCGGCGATCGGTGCCACCGCCGCCCTGGCTGGCATCGCGCGTTTCCGCACTCGAGACCTCGTCGGCGCCTAGGCGAGCCGGCTAACAGATGAGCCAAACGGCCCAGACAAAACTTGTCACCTGGATGGAGACTGATCTAGCCTCAGCAGACTGCAATGGTCGTGAAGAAGAGTATCGTCGCTTGGTTAGCGACTGAAGGAGATCGTCGATGCTCAAGAAGATTCTGGTCCCACTCGACAGCTCGGAGATAGCAGAACAGGCGTTGCCCGTCGCCGCCGAGCTGGCTTCCCGGGCCCACGCCGCGGTAACGCTCGCGGCCGTAATCGTCCCAGCCGAATCCTGGAGCGGCGGGCCAGACCCTGTCTTCTGGCAGCAGGCAGAAGAGGCCGCCGCCGATCGGTACTTGAGCGGCATCGAGGAGGGCCTACGAAAACGGGGTATCGCAACGCACAAGAAGATCGCCTGGGGCCCGGCGGCTGCGACTATTTCTCGTCTGGCTGAAGGGGAGGGCGCGGACCTGATCGTCATGACCACGCACGGCCGCTCAGGCGTCGTGCGCTGGGTGATGGGTAGCGTCGCCGACAAGCTCCTGCACATTGCGCGCAGACCGATATTACTGCTCCGCGCGAAGAAGGATGCGACTTTCGAACAGCCCGTCCGGCTCGAACGCATTCTGGTCCCACTGGACGGCTCGGCTCTATCAGAGTCGGTGCTTCCTCTCGTGGAGGACCTCGCGTGCCGGCTCGGCGCCACGCTGGTGTTAGGGCGTGTGGTTCAGCCTGCCACAATATATTCGGGCGAGTACATACCGCCCACGCTGGCGATTGACGAGGCCGCTGCGTCCGCCACGGAGTACCTGGATCGGCTCGCCGAAAAAGAGCGGCTCCTCGGCGTCGGCGTGGACGTCGAGGTAGCGATTGGCCAGGCTGCCGAAGCGATTCTGGACGTCGCGGACCAGAACGGCGTGAATCTGATCGCGCTCAGCAGCCATGGCTGGTCCGGCCCGATGCGCTGGATTATGGGGAGCGTCGCCGATGCGATCGTCAGGCACTCGACACTGCCGTGCCTGGTGCTGCCCGCCAAGGGCAGCGCCACGCAAGCGGCCGACGGCGAGGGCCGCGGATCTGCGCAGGCAACGCAGCCTGCGGGGGTAGCCAGACAGGAGCACGCCGGCGTTGATTAGCATCGGCGTTGGTAATGGTGTCAGCGGAACTGACGCCGGGGACGTTCGGGAAGCTGGTGGCGCTGTCCGAGCGTGGCGTCTTAACGCTGGGCACGTCGGCGAGGTCGCGCTGGTGCCCCACGACAGCTCAACCAGCGCGCTGATGCGGCGCTACCGTGCAACGCCGGCCTCAGCTGAGCCTGTACCAGCCGTCCATGTAGCGTTTCATTGCGTCGTCGACGACACCGCGGTCCGGGATCGTATTCGCCATGCCGTACAGCGGGGCCGACTTGCCCTGGTCGCTCGGGTTGTC
>DAINDD010000066.1:0-14699 GCA_036732045.1 Chloroflexota bacterium | reverse complement strand
CCCACCGTCACCGGCCCGGCGGCGGTGGCCACGTTTGGGGTGGTGGCGTTGCCGAGGCTGAGCCAGATGAAAGCGGCAGCCAACATTGCCATCATCAGGGCGCCCATACGAACAAAACCTTTCACAACTGCCTCCTTGTCGCCTTCGCGACGGCGTTATCGGAGCATCGGGCGAACTTGTCCCCCCATTTTTACTTCCGCAATAACGACTGTCAAGTTGAGCGACGCAAGCTTGTAGATGGTCTGAGACTTTGTCCTGTCTAACTGTTCTGTGATTCTGTCCGCGTATAAGGGACATCACGATGAGCCGGCTCTCGCGCATTTCGGCTATCGTCAACGTGCTTCTGGTCTTCGTCACGCTAGGCATCGGCTGGATTATCTGGTGGTTCATCGTCGCACCTAAGGGACAGAATCCCGGCAAGGCGCTGGTGGGGCTGCGGGTCATCAAAACGGACGGCTTGGCAATGAACACCGGCTCGATGTTCGTCCGTGGGCTGATTGGTTTCGTGTGCGGCTTCATTCCTCTGTATCTAGACGACCTCTGGATCCTCTGGGACCGTGACGCCCAGACGCTCCACGACAAGCTAGCCGACACCGTCGTCGTGAAGGCGAAGGGCTCGGAAAAGATCGTCGAGAGGGCTCTCTTGGCCCCCTGCCGCCAGGCTATGAGCGACCTGCCTACGCCCCACCCGTGACGTTTCCCTCGGCTACCGCTGCGCCACCAGCACCTTCCGCCCAGCCGCCCGGAGACGCATCGTCAGACACCGAAAAAGCGCTTCGCTGGCTGAGCGACCTCCGCGCCAAGAACCTGATCACGGAGGTCGAGTACGATGAGAAGCGCAAGGCAATAATCGACCGTTTGTAAGGCGTAGGTCCAAGTCAGCGGCTTCGCAGGAGTGCATTCTCGGGTCTGCCTTGGGTTCTGCCACGGCGCGACTAAGGATCTGCGCACGGCAGGCGTTTGGGCGCGACTCAGCGCTTTCACCTTGGCTTCCTTAGAGGCGACGATAACGCCAGGTAGTACACAATGGTCACCAAGCTGCCGCCGAGAGCCGCATAGGTGGCTGATATACTCTCAACGATCCATCGCCCGTAACCCACCTGAAGGAGAGTTCCCTTTGGCTAACATCGCCGTCTGCGAACCAGACCTGCAGAGGCACGTCGATAAGATCAGAAATAGCATCGATGCGGGGTTCGACCACATGTATATGACTCAGCATGGCGCGGACCAGGCCGGCTTCCTTCGTTTCTACCAGGAGCAGGTGGTGTCGCGGCTGAAGTTCGATCCCGCTCCTATGCTCGCCCGATGAGCGAGGCGCCTCGCATCGGCTACCGCGAGGTCCAGCGCTTGATGGAAGAGGGCGCGCAGGTCCTGGATGCCCTTCCGCCCGAGGACTACGCCAAGGAGCTCATCGTCGGCGCGGTCAACATACCGCTCGAGCGTTTCTCCGCCGACCTCCTGCGCGGCCTCGATCCCGCGCGGCCCTCCGTAACATACTGCGCCGACAACGAGTGCGACCTCAGCGCCCGGCTCGCCGCGAGGCTCGTCGCGGAGAAGTTCACCCAGGTCTACGAATACGCAGCCAGCCTGGCCGATTGGAAGGCACACGGCCTGCCCATTGAAGGCCAGGAGGCGGGTATCCCGCGCTCCGGTGGACTGGCGCGGCGGGACTTCCCGACTTGCCGGCCGGACGAGCGCCTCGGAGACGTCGCGGAGCGCCTCGGCGAGCATTCTCTCTGCGCGGTCGTGGACGATGCGGGCATCCTCTTGGGCCGCTTGCAACGCAATGACATCGAGCACAATGCGGACGATGTGGCGTCGGACGTGATGCACCCGGGCCCGAGCACCTTTCGCCCGGATGTTCGCGCCAGCACAATGGCGGAGTGGTTCGGCAAGCGCGACGTGGACGCGTTCATCATCACCACGCCTGACGGGCGGCCGTTCGGCATGCTCTACCGCGTAGACGTTGAGCGCGAGCTGGGCGACACTGCGGCGGGCGCTGGTAGGCGATCCTGATACATCCTCTGCCGGACATGCAGCGTCAGGGAGCCGAAGCGCTGGCCAGGATGATCCGATGAGGGCCTCAATTCGCCGGCAGGCGCTCGGGAAATGGTCGGGAAGGCGAGCCAAGAAAGCTATGACACTAACGCCACGTAGTCACGCGGACGAAGACTTGATGATCTATCTACTCACCTCGGCATCACTACAGTGCTGATCCAGGTGAGCCCGCCGTCAGTAGTAGCAAGGACTGAGCCGCTCTCAGTCGAGGTAAACACAGCCCATCCGTGGGCACCATCGACAAAGTCAACGGCTCGGGGCGGTAGGCTGGGCGGACCCGGAATCGTCACGTCTGGCTGCCAAGTTTCCCCGTCGTCATTCGTGCCCCGGACGCGGGTTTCCCCCGCGCCGCACGCAGGGCACCAGCCGACGAAGTAGGCCGTCTTCTCGTCCACCACGCTAAACGGGCCAGGATACGAACCTGGACCCTCGGGTGCCGTAAGATACGAACCGAGTGTATATTGCTCCTCCATCATCGCTTGCCAGTGGCCGCCGCCATCGGAGGTCCGGTAGATGATGTAAGGGGCGTGACCTAGGGCAACTCCGTAGCCCAGGAACTGCACCCATGCAACCTCACGCCCGGCGCACTGGATGTCCGCGGACCAAGGGGGATCGGGATGCGCCGGCGAGGTAAATGCCGTGGACCACGTCTTGCCGCCATCGCCGCTGCGCAGCACCGAGAGCCCACCGGCCGCCCAGAGGGTGTCGATGTCGATGGCACAGACAGACTGGACCGCTTGAGGGGTCTCATCTATCGTCCAGGTGTGGCCACCGTCTGTGGTCTTGGTCAATTTGCCGCCGAAATTTGGTCCCTGCGGAAGATCTCCCGGCTCAGTCATGACGCCCCAACCCACCGACGGATTGACAAACTGGACGCTGACGAGCGGTTCTTCTGGTTCGCCCAAGGTCGTCCAGTTGGCACCGCCGTCGGTGGTCCCCAGCAAGGTGTCAGACGCCACTGCCCAGCCGACGAGGGGGCTAAGAAAGCTGAGGGTAAGAATGTTGTGGGGCCCGACGTATTGTTGTTCCCAGGTTCGTCCGCCGTCCTTGGTCGCCAGAATTAGGCCGCCTCCACCGACCCACCCGGTCTGGGCGTCCACGAAGTCGACATCCGAGAAGCGATTTGGCTGAATCGGCGGCGCAGTATTAGATGGAACCTGTGACGGCAGTGTCGGCGAAACGATGAGTGAGCCTGGTGCTAACTGTGGGTTGCCGCCACCACAACCGGTGGCCAGAGCTGTAAGGGCGACGCCAACCCGCGACAGTAGCCATTTCTTCTTCATCCGAAGACCTCATCACGATAAACGTGGCCGCTGAGAGACGGATGCGACCGAGGACCCAGACTGCTGAGAGGGAGGCAGTCACTCCACGACGATCGACAACCTCGCCCCGATCATACGCCGACTACGCGCAATCGCTCGATGTGACGCTATCACCCGTTATCGATCGTCGCGCAACGCTGTGCCCCAGCTGGACACCTTCTGAGGCTCTACTCTAACCACTGGTTTGCCGACGAACTCCATCGTCTTGTATTGGGAATACTTCTGGCGCAACGCGGCCACAGCGGCATCGTGCTCGGGGCCGTCATCGAGTATGGACGCCGCCCCTCGGACCAGCACCCAAGCGAGCTTCGTCCAGTCTTCATCGTAGCTGTCGAAAATCAGCGACGCACGAGGGTTCGCCCGAATGTTGCGGAGACGCCGCAGCTGGACGCCGGACTTGGGTTTCTCATCAATCGCGGAATAGAAGAAGCGGCGAAGGTACACAAAGCAGATCGGGATCACGTAAGGCGAAGCGTCGGCCGAGGACGTCGCCAGGTGCGCCATGCGACACTTGTTTACAAATGCAGCTTCGGCGTTTGACAGTAACACTATCCTCCCCAATGGCGCCACTATAGCGCCACTAGGGAGGACGCGGTGAAGGCCTTCTCAGACAGGCCAACGCTCCTGGCGCCAGGCCATCTCCCAGAAGAGCAGTTCATAGCGGCTGGAGGTAAGAAAGGCGTCCTCCATCCGCCGCAGCGCTTCTTTTGGCTGGCCGGCGGCCACTCTGTCCACCAGAGCGCGACACCAGAGGGCCAGCTCAGCGAATTCCTCGGAGGAGTACATCTCAATCCACCTCACATACCTGTCGTCCGTCGGCCTCGAGCTTCGGGCCAGGCGCTGCCCTACCTCGGAGAAGCCCCACATACAGGGCAGCAGAGCAGCGATGAGCTGCGAGAAATCGTCCACCGCAGCTACCCGAAGAAGAAAGTCCGTATAGCCGCGGGTGGTGGGGGCCTTCTCCTCCGCCTCGAGCTCAGTGGTGGAGATATCGCAGTCAGCGGCGTAGGAGCGATGGAGGTCCATCTCAACACTCAGAGTGGCCTGCACGAGATCGGCGAACCGCCGCATCGAGTCAAGGTCGGGGGCGCGGGCTACTGCCAGCGCCAGCAGCCGCGCGTAATCGATGAGGAAGAGATAGTCCTGGCGCAGCCAGAACTTGAACCTCTCCATGTCCAGGCTGCCGTCGCCGATCCCACGTACAAAGGGGGTGGCTGTGCTGTGCCTCCCAGACGGGTAGCGCTAGCCGGTAGAGATGGTCCGTAAAGGGTACGCGCATTTCTAGATTGAGCTCCCGTATAACGTGTCCCAGTACATGAGCTCATAGGCCTGGATGAGGCGGGCTGCGCGGGCCACGCCGCCGAGATCCACGCCGCGGTCTATCCCCCGCTGGATAACGCGCAAGGAGTCCGCCTCAAACTCAGGAGCAGGGGTGGCGAACAGGTCGAAGAACGAGACCGCCTGCGGCGACAAACCATATCTGCCTTTGAGCGCCTCGCTCATGCGGGTGCAGCTGCCGCCCCAAGCGGGCAGGTTCACTAGGAAGGCGGCCGCGAAATCGGCAGCGGAGCCGTAGGCGGCCAGCCAAGCAACATAGGCTGGATAAGCCTGACAGCCTGGCATCGGCTCATAGGACTGCAGGTCGCTCTCGCTCATCTCTAACTCCCGCGCAAAGGCGAAGAGCGCGTCCCTGGCTGCGGCCTCGCCCTGCAGCGCTCCGAAGAAGAATTCGCGGTTGGGACCGTCGTCCTGGCGGCTGACTAGCATGGCGACACTGCGCAGGTCCGAATTGATGATGTAGTATTGCTCGCCGGCGAAGAGGCGGAGCTTCTCTTTGGCGATCCGCCCCTCCTCGACAGCTGACAAGTAAGGGTGAGCAAAGAGCTGATCCTCCACCGCCTTCAGTTGCGCCCGCGTCTCCGCGATCAGTTCACCGGCGTCGGTCACAAGCCACCTCCTGTCCAAAAGCCACTCCCCGCTCGAATTCGCCTCGATGCTTGTCCAGCGGCAGTTCCACCACGAGGATTCTCTCTCGGAGCAATGTGAACCTCGCCCGACCGTTGCAACTCTGTGCGGCCTGGGCGGCATGCCGATAGGGAAGGAAGGACAACAACGGGATGTGAAGCGACCAGAGGTCGTGAGCTCAAGGATTACCCTCACGAGCAGATTGCACGCCATTCTAGGCGCTGATCAGGATGGCTGGCAAACGAAGCATGCAGTTCGACGTCGCGCTGTCGCCAAGGATTGCGGGCCGCGACCAGACTAACTTGCATTAGCGTAGGGTCGAGTCTTTGCTCCAGTGTCACAATAGGCGATCTACAGGACGCGCGAAGTCGGCCACGACGATTTCGAAGGGATCGGGCGGTTTTGTTACGAAGCACGCAGCCGAATCTGCCCCTCCGAAGACCAGGTCGCATATGTCCCACGCGTAGAGCGCTTGGCCGCTCGCAGGCAGTCGTCAGCGGCGGCGAAGGCTGCGTCGAGGGTTGGATGGTCTTGCGGCCACATTGCGACCCCGATGCTAACCGGCAGGCGATCGCGAGGGCGTCTGCTCGCCAGATCGTCGAGACGTGCCTCGGCCTGGTCGACCGTCGCGCAGGGTAGTAGGACCACGAATTCGTCGCCACCGTAGCGCGCGATCGTTAGTGCGTCCGGAAATGCCTGCTGCAGAGCAGTCGCGAGCCACACCAGTAAGTTATCTCCTGCCAGATGACCGTAAGAGTCGTTGTATTCTTTGAAGCGGTCGACGTCCATCACGATCACCGCCAGACTACGGTCGGCTGGCGGGTTTGCCAGGCAGCGCGAGAACTGGCGGCGGTTCGCCAGCCCCGTGAGGGAGTCCGTCACTGCCAGCCGGCGGATAACCCTCCGCAGACGCCGGTTGCCGTCGAACGTGATCGCCAGATTGATGCCAATAAAGGTCAGAATAACGAACGTTACCGCTGTGTATCCGAGGTCGGGTTTGTACCAACCAGAGGCGTACAGAATTCCGGCGCATGCAGCGTATCCCCCAACGCAGAGTGCACTATAACTAACCGCGATCGTCGCTGGTCGTTCGGCGGGTGCCTGGATCATCAGCATCACGAAGGCCATCCAGACCGGGTAGCCCAAGTTCGCCGTCGCCAGCGTGCCACATATGACCGACACGAAGTCGAGATACAGATATATCTCGTCGTACCAAGGCATCGGGCGACGCTGCAACCAGTACCAGGTGGCTAGGACGTTCGTCGCACAAATCCAGCCGGCGCTCCCCGCCAGCGCCAGCGGATTCATGGGCATTAGACCGCTGAGGGCCAGCGTCGCATACGCCACCAGAATCGACCAGCGCAGACAAATCGTCATCGTGACGTAGCGCTGATCGAAGCGACCGGACTCATCCGTGCGCATCCAATCGGTGTCGGCGGCCTCTTCACGCAGCGTCACGGCCGCGGCGTGGCTGGCTGGCAATGTGATGGTGCCGTCCTCTCGCGTGCCCATGTCACTCTGTTCGATGGACGCATTAACCTGCTCGTTACCAATTCGTGCGACAGAAAAGGTTAAGGCGAGATGGAGAAGCTGTCGCG
The DNA here is from genome assembly GCA_036732045.1 of Chloroflexota bacterium. GTDB lineage: Bacteria > Chloroflexota > Dehalococcoidia > SM23-28-2 > RBG-16-64-32 > DATKKM01. The sequence continues at coordinate 7,756 of DAINDD010000066.1, read as the reverse complement.
CCGCACGGATCTCTTCGTGGGCCCTCCTACAGACTCGCCCGCGTTAAGCCCGACGCGGACGGTGGGGGGCTTCGTCAACAGGTCTTCCGATGTGAAGTGGCGGACTTCGCGCTCCAAGGCGCGAATCGGGCAACTGCGCAGGGACACTAACACGGGTTATTGCCCATGCCGTCTGAGACAAGAGACCTGAACGGTCCTTCAGGCCAGCCAGCTGCCGATTCCCGGGAGTGTCATCGTCTGTTCCTAGTGGTTGCTTGACCTTCCAAGTGAGTGATAGGCTCCCGAGGAGATCCGCAAGGGCGAGTCCTTCGTACAACTTCCCAAACACAGCCGGAAAAGACGCCGTTTAATCGCCGGCCGGCGACTGTTCGCTGATCGGCACCAGAGGTTTGGAGGAGACTAATGCTCACGAAGCCATTGGATCTGGACGCACCAACAGACTCTCCCGTCTCGTTGCGGAAGCCAGGCGGACATCGGCTCGTACCGCTGCGGCCTGGCTCCAGGCTATTCATAGCTGCAGCTGTCGCAGCCATCACCGTTCTACTTTTAGTGGCGCTGAGCAGCCGCTCGTCGACTTCATTCGCCGCCGAGGGCTCTTATCAACAGACGAACCTCGCGTCCGGCGCACCGGTGATCGCTGCTGCCATTGATCCGCATCTGCTGAACGCGGGGGGTATGTCTGACCGCCCAGGTGGCTCGTTCCTCATTTCTGCTAGTCACTGGGGGTTCGCTACCGCCAACGATGGCGCCCTCGTGCAGCTCTCCACGGCCAGCCCAACACAGTCCCCCTCGCCAACACCTTCCCCCTCGCCGACGCCGTCCCCCTCGCCGACGCCGTCCCCTGCGCCAACAGTTTCCTCACCCGATCTAGTGGCACTCGTGAAGCAACAACTGGACAACGACAACCGCGGCGACCTGGCTGACGCGCTCGCCCTTTTTACCGATGACGCTGTGATTGACGGTCTTGGGTCGTGCGCGCAAGCTCCTTGCGTCGGTAAGGCTGCCATCCAGAAGGACTTCGAGAGAAGTGAGGCCGCACATACCGAGCACGTCCTTGCCGACAGCACCTTCCAGGTATCCGGCAACACTGTGACGGCTCGCATCGAGCATCGGAATGACGCATCCCGGGCGGCGGGAGTAGACCGCTTCTTCGTTATCGCCACTTACGAGTTCACGGGGACTAAGGTCTCGCATATCAGCCGCAAGCTCGATACGAGTGACGCGCAGACCGCCAAGTTCGCCGCGTTCCAGAAGGCCCAGAGCGCCGGACAACTGCCGACAACGGGCGGCGAGCCTTCATCCAGCGACGCTGCGGGTCTGCCTCTAGTCCTGCTCTTGGGCATCGCCCTCGTGATCGCCGGAGGATTTAGTACGGCCCTGGGCCTGAGGCGCCGTGGCTAAGCTGGTACTCAAGGATCCGAGTCTCCATCAACCCCCGGGGCGGTTCACTAGCACCCAATAATCCTCGCACGTCCCGATATAGACTGTCCCGACCACGACCGTTGGCGGCGCGGTCTCCATAGCAGTGTGGGGACCCGCGTGTCCAACTTCGGCGACCAGGCAATGCGGCGACCGAGGCACACTAACAAACCGTAGTATGCGCCCAGCCGCCATCACGCGGGTTCATCGGAGGCCGATCGAGTTGAATGGCGTTCGGGAGGTCCTCCGTTCAAATCCGAGCCTCCCGACCATTTATCTCCGGTCCGTCTTTGCCCCGTGTTATTCAACGCCCGTCTTACCCCGTCGCTCGTCACCGTTGGCCGTCTGAAACTTGACCGGCCAGACATCTTTACTGCGCTTTGGGTCTAAATCGCGGTGGGAAGTGCTAACATTCGCCGATAGGAGAGGCAGACGACGGCAGGCATAGGGGCAGATCGAATGACCAGCGAGATCCCGGAAGGGACCGTGACGATCATGTTCACGGACGTCGTGGGCTCGACTGCGCTCATGAACAGTGAGGGGGACGAAGCAGCGCAGGAAATTATGCGAGCACAGCGCGAGATCGTGCGCGATCGGGTCAAATTGCACGGCGGCTACGAGGTCAAAGGCACGGGCGATGGGTTCATGGTGGTCTTCCAGAGCGCCCGCCGCGCGGTGGAATGCTCCGTTGAGATCCAGAGAGTCATTGAGGAAAACAACCTGGGGCTTCTCGAAAATAGGCGCGCACCGGTCCGGATCGGCATGAATTCGGGCGAGGTGATCCGGGAAGATGCTGATGTATTCGGGGCCGCCGTCAATGCCGCAGCCCGGGTGATGGCCAAGGCGGATGGCGGCCAGATCTTCGTCTCGGAGACCGTGAAGTCGCTACTCGGCGCGGCGAAGGACATTCAGTTCGTTGATCGCGGTCGTTTTCGCCTTAAAGGGTTCGATGAACGATGGCGGTTATTCGAGGTGGCATGGCGGAAAGAGCGAGCAGCCGTGCCTGCATTGGGCATCAGCGAGGCAACTCCATTTGTCGGTCGTGAGGCGGAGAGAGCCGAGCTACGCCAGCTGCTGGAGAGGGCCATGACCGGCAGCGGGTCGCTCGTGATGATTGGCGGCGAAGCGGGCGTCGGAAAGACCCGTCTTATCCGCGAGCTTGCGCAGGAGGCGGAGAAGCGCGGGGTGACGGTCCGGGTGGGTCACTGCTACGAGATGGAAGGGTCCCCGCCCTACATACCGTTTATCGAGATGATCCAGCAGGCCATACGTGCGGCCGCACCGGACCCCCAGGCTCTTCGGGCCGTCCTCGCTGAGTCAGCGCCGGAGATTGCCAGGATTGTCCCCGAACTGAGGCGCCTGTTCCCGGATCTGCCGCCGCCACTTGATCTTCCTCCCGAGCAGGAACGCCACTACATCTTCACCAGTATCCGGGAGTTCGTGCAGCGCGCCAGCTCTATCAATCCGCTGGTTGTGGTCATCGAAGACCTGCATTGGGGGGACGACCCAAGCTTGCTTCTGCTCGAGCATTTTGCGCAGCACGTCTCCGATATGCACGTCCTGATGCTCGCCACCTATCGTGACACAGAGCTGGATACCTGGCGGCCGTTGGCCCGGACGATGGAGTCGCTGATCAGGCAAAGAGTTGGCCGGCGCATGTCTCTCAGGCCACTCGCCGAATCAGACGTGGGTCGTATGCTGGCTGGAATCAGCGGCCAGGAGCCACCCAATAGGCTGGTGAGTGCCGTCTTTGAGGAGACGGGAGGCAACGCCTTCTTTGTAGAAGAGGTCTTTCAACACTTGTCTGAAGAAGGCGTCTTGTTCGACCAGTCAGGTCACTGGCGGACGGATGTGGCGTTCAACGCGATGCAGGTCCCCGAGGGCCTGCGGCTCGTGCTCACGCGCAGGCTGGAGCGCGTGAGCGAGGGCTGCCGTTGGCTTCTCACTGAGGCGGCCGTAATCGGGCGAGCGTTCGATTTCGAGGTACTTCAATCGCTCAGCGACCTCAGCGCGGATGAGGTTCTCGACTGTATCGATGAAGCTGAGCGCGCGCGGCTGATTATCGCGGTACCGGAAGGTCCCGGCGCGCGCTTCATGTTTGGGCACGAGCTGCTGCGCCACACTTTACTAGTCAACCTGTCACTGCCTCGCCGCCAGCGCCTGCACCAGCGGATCGCCGACGCGATAGAGCAGACCTACCGCAACGCAGTCGAAGACCACGCATCTGACATCGCGCATCACCTGTACCAGGCGGGAGCCGCGGCAGACCCCGACCGCACGGTGAAGTACCTGCTGATGGCCGCAGAACGTGCCATATCCGCCGCGGCGTTCGAAGAGGCGCTGCGCCTCATGGACAGCGCGATCAGCATCGCAGCGCCCACCGGCCGGGCCGAGGCCGAACTGCTGTACCGGCGAGGAAGCGCCCTGCGGAGCATCGGAAGATGGGACGAGGGGATCAGTGAGTGGCGGCGCGCTCTTGACCTGTACGAGAGATCTGGTGACTCGGGTGCGATCGTGCGGGTTTGCTCGGAAATCGGCACTCAACTTGACTGGGCCACCAGGTTCGAGGAGGCACAGGAGTTAGGGAGACGTGGACTGAGTGCCCTGAGCGACGAGGTTAGCCGCGAACAGGCTGTGCTTCTCGCATTTGTCGGGCGCAGCTTGAGTATCAGTGGCAGCTACCTGGCCGGCCGCGCGATGCTGGCCCGAGCTGAGGAGGTCGCGAACGACCTAGGAGATGAGCGCTTGCTGGCCCATGTGGTGACGTACCAGGCCATGCACCACCTGAGTTACATGGAGCTGTCCCAACAGTACGACACGGCGATGAGGGCTTCAGACCTGTTGCGATCGAGCGGCGACTTGTGGGACCTGACAGATGCACTGTGGCTCGGGCAAATAGCTACGCTCTTCATGGGACAGCTTCACCGCGCCGAGGAGCTTGGGCGGGAAGCAGAGCCCCTGGCGGAACGGCTGGGACACCTCGGAGCCCTGGCTTTTACCAGGCGCTGGACCGGCATGGCCCGGTTCATGCGATCGGGTGATCTGGCACAGTTCGAAGAGATGGCCCAGGCCGATCTCTCGATCTGCGAGAGTGCGGAGATGCCGTGGGTTTCCCACTCACATTCAATTCTGGCACTCGCGCAACTGTGGCGAGGCGACCCGATGGGAGCTGCAAAGCAAGCAAGGAAGGCAGTCGATCTCGAGCCCCCGGGGCTCGCCGCCGGAGGCGACCTAGGCGTTGCTGTGTTGTGTCACGCATTCAGCGGCGACAAAAGCACCGCGCTGGACATGCTCCGAAAGAAGCAAGGCGGACTATCCCTGATCGTCGAGCCGTGGAGGGCGCTCGGTCGGGCCGGTGGGCAGATGAAGCTTCTGCGGGACTTCATGTCGATACGGACTCTCAGCGAGGAGAAGGACTCGATCATCGCGACGCTCCGCCGTCAGCGGGGAGGCTTGCCGACAGCCTCTACGGCAAATACGTTCGGTGCCTGGGCGCTCCTCCAGAACGCCACGGAGGCTCTCGTGGTGATGGGGGAAGACGAAGAGGCCGCAAAGCTTTATCCGTTGCTCCTCGATGCTATCGGGCTGGGATGCACAATCGGCTGGTGGTGTTGCGGGCTCACGGAACGGTTCGCCGGGATGGCCGCGATGTCCGGCAAGCAATGGGACCAGGCGGAAGCGCACTTTGAGAGAGCCATCGAGCAGGCCCACAGTCTGCCTCACCGCATCGAGCAAGCCCAGGTGCCTCACTGGTACGCCAAGATGCTCTTCAGGAGAAACGCGCCCGGCGACAGCGAGAAAGCGAGTCAACTGCTTAAGCAGTCGAGTCAGCTGTATGAGGGATTGGGGATGAAGCAGTACGCTGACTTGATGCCTCGTTAAGTGAGACCGTTAGGGTGAGGGTCTCTATGCACATCATGTCAATTCAGCCGACACGACGCCTATTTTCGGCCCGGCACGCCGTGCGACGCTAACAAACGTTATTGGCAGAGGGCCCTATGTAGTTCTATGGGCCAGATTCACGGAAGCCGAGGACGAAGTGGCCCAGGAGACTCGGCTCTAGCGGCCACACAAGAAGGCCATCCTGACCTGCCTCCAAATTGTTGATTCATCTGCTAGACTTCTCTCGCGGTCGGCTTTAGCACGGAATCATCCACATGCTTCTCATCGCCCGGAAAAATCTTCTCGGAACGAACTCGCCTTGCCATCTCCGTAGGCGGGGTCGCGCTTTCAGTGTTCCTGATCAGCCTCCTCGTCTCGCTGTACAGAGGCTGGGACGAAAAGGTGGGCCAGTGCGTCGAGAACTCGAACGTAGACGTTTGGGCGGGCTCCGTCGGGGCGAACGACTTCATTACCGCCAACTCAATGCTGCCGCTTGATGGCACGCAGGCGATATCCGGTGTGGCAGAGATCCGGCAGTGGTCACCGATCATCGTGCGGCCCATGACTGGCGTAAAGATTCAACTTCCGCAGCATGTCGCCACAACGAAGATGAATCTGCTCCTGGTCGGTTACGACACGACCACTGGCATCTCCGGCCCGATCAAGATCGTCGAGGGCAAGGGCGCACCCGGGGATGGTGAAGTTGTGATCGACAATGCACTCGCCAACCGTTATGGCGTCGGCGTAAACGACATCATCTCGGCAGGCGGGCGCGACTGGACTGTCGTCGGCGTCTCTGAGGGGGGTGACTTCGTCGCCTCGCAGACGGTATTCATCTCTCTGGCGCAGGCGCAGTCCTTGTTAGGGATGCAGAATCAGGCGACCTTCATCGGCATCCGCCTCAAGGACGGCGCTGACGCAAAGCAGTTCGCAGCCGGCGTTGCTGGCCAGGTGCCTGGCGCCGTCGCCTTCACACGGGCGGAGTTCGCGGCGCAAACGAGGGACGTCGTGCTGGGCGATATCCTGCCGATCCTGCTCATCGTGCTGGTCCTGGCGTTCATCGTCGGGCTGGCCGTCTCGGGCTTGACGATCTATACAGCGACGATCGAGAAGGCGCGCGAGTTCGGAATCATCAAGGCCGTGGGCTTCTCCAACCGCTACCTCTACCGGCTGGTCTTCGAGCAAGCGATCGTCACAGGCGCGTTGGGGTTCGTCATCGGCATCGGCCTGACGTTGCTCTTCGGACCGCTGGCGAGCAAGCAGGTGCCCCAGTTCGTGACGGCGATCCTCTGGCAAGACGTGCTCGCCATCTTGGGGGCCACGGTGGTGATGTCGCTGGCGGCAGGGTACGTGCCCGTGCGGAGGCTCGCAGCGATCGACCCGGTGGCGGCGTTCAAGGCGTAGCCATGCATAACGGACGCGCGATCCTCCACATGCAGAACGTAACGAAGGAGTACGGCGCCGGCGACGCGGCCGTGAAGGCGCTGGACGGAGTGACCTTCCAGGCCAATGCGGGCGAGGTGACGCTAATCATGGGGCCCTCCGGCGCGGGCAAGACGACGTTTCTAACGATCGCGGGCGCGCTGCTCAAGCCGAGCAGCGGTACGGTTACGGTCTCTGGCGCCGACATCTCCAGGTTAGGCGAGGCGGAGTTGCCCCACGTGCGCCGGGAGAAGATCGGCTTTGTGTTTCAGAGCTTCAATCTGTTGGAATCGCTGAACGCGACGGAGAACGTGACGTTCGTGATGTCACGCTCGCGAGGCGGCAGCCCACATCGGGCACGAGAGCTGCTGAATATGCTGGGCCTCGGCCACCGTCTGAAGTCGCTCCCGAAGAACCTCTCAGGCGGCGAGAAGCAGCGTGTTGCCATCGCGCGGGCGCTGGCCAATTATCCCGACCTGATCCTGGCCGATGAGCCGACAGCGAACCTCGACGCCAAGCGCGGCCGGGAGATCATGCTCCTGCTGCGTCAGATCGCTGTAGAGATGGACAAGGCGGTCGTCATCGTGACGCACGATCACCGCATCCGCGAGATCGCCCACCGCATCGTCTGGCTGGAGGACGGCAGCTTCCGCGCAGACGTGGTCACGGCGCGCGATCCGGTCTGCAGCCGCGTGATCGAGGTCGAGGGCGCTCCGAACATGGAGCACGCAATGCGCGTGTACTATTTCTGCAGCGACGATTGCCGGCGCGTCTTTGAGGGCGACCCCGCGCGCTTTGCGCAGATGTGACGAGGCGCGCCGCTAATCTTCCTTAGCGTTACCCGGTCGCCTGGCTGTGTGCTCGAGCGGCACCGATCGACTCGGTGCCGCTCGCATCGTAGGCCAGAACGACTAGTGTTGTACCGGAACAGTTACTGATGAATCGAAGTGGTTGCCATTGATCCCATGCACCGTGATGGGTCCGGCGATGAAGATCCCGTAGTACTCGTCGTGGATTTGGTTCCCGGCAATCG
>DAINDD010000065.1:0-14890 GCA_036732045.1 Chloroflexota bacterium | reverse complement strand
GTGGCATTGGTGTCGGGTTGGCTCTGCACAGCGGCGTTGTTCTGGGATGAACAGCCGGCGAAGGCTACCGCCAGCAGCAGCGACAGCGTCAGTACCGGGAGGAGGGCGCGACTCCGGCCGGACGTCAGCATGCAGCACACTCCCTCCGAGTAGTCTGGTGCCGCCTTTCCTCGCCGCTCATTTTACGAGCCACCGGCGTCCTGCCGTCCGATGCCGGCGCTGGTCGGCATCGACCATACCCGCCGTGTTGTAGCCGGTCACCACCACCCAGGTCCAGCCGGCCGACCACGCGGGAAGATGTGTCCGGCTCCATCGAGTCATCAGTACGGTTCGACATCGTCTGCATCATCAAGCCGAGCTATCATACGCTCGCAGCCAGGACTTGTGCGCGTCGCCGGAGCAGCAGCAACGCCGATCACGCGCCGCGCTGGCGATAGTTCTCGCTCAGCCTACCCTCCACCATCGGATGCTCGCCGGCAGGGCCTGCCTGCTCCTCGAAGCGCGCTGCCGTGACGGCCCCGTTGGCTTTGAACCAGCGGATGACATGGGCGCAGTACGTTTCGTGAAACTCGCGGTTGAACTCCCACTGCGGCTTACCGGCGAGCGTGATGAACTCCTTCGGGCCGCCGAGCCGTTTGAAGTTGCGTACAACCAACTCGAACGGCCAGATCCGATTCTGTTCTGAAGCAATGACCTGGACCGGGGTGCGGCAGTCCTCGAACGGTACCGGGGCCGCTTGCCGGCGAATCAGGGAGTGGCTCATCCGGAACTCGACCTTCTGCAGGCTGAGCGGGTCCTCCTCGAGGACCTTGATCATCGGCCCGTCGTCCGACGCGCCGAAGACATCCTCCCAGGGAATACCTTCGGTGCCCTTAATCGTGGCCGTCGGACGCACCCTCGTCCCAAAGGCCAGCCCGGCCGCCTTCAGCCCCACCAACCAGGGCGGTCCCTGCCAGTGCACGCCGGCAGGATCGCCGTACTCAAAGAGTGTGTGCACCGAGAGGGCTTGAATCTGCGTGTCATTGGCGGACGTGTAGTAGCAGGTGACGCCGTCCTCGGCGACGCCCATGGCGAACAGCGGATCGCCGAAGCGCTCGTGTGAAAAGTCGATCGCCGCCCTCCAGGTCGCGAAGATCTCCTCCGTGGTGCAGCCTGCACGTGGTCCGCCGCTCTGACCGAGTCCCGGTAGGTCAAACTGCACGACGTTGAAACCGGCCCGGTAAAAGGGGAGCTGCAGGCGCGCGAGAATGAGGCCGTAGACCAGCATGCCATGCGCCATGACGACCGTTGGCGCCCGGTGGGGGTGGACGTAGAGCCGCACATGGATGGGATAGTTGCCGGAGACGATCATCGTCGTGGTCGTGCTGCCAATGATCTCCTCGACCTCCTCCGGCGTGTAGTACTTCTTCCAGTGCTCACTGGCCAGACCGGCATCGCGGACGACCATCATCTCTCTCCTGCGCCCACGCTGCCTGGATGGGCGCCTGTGGGTCAGGCAACGGGCTCTCAGGCCGGGTTTTCCTCGAAAGCGTAGGTGATGTTGTGGGCAATGCCGATCTCGACCAGGTCGCCATGGCGCAACACGGTGGGAGCGGTGATGCGCGACCCGTTCACGTAGACGCCGTTGCCGCTGTCCAGGTCCACGATCATAAACCTTCCGTCTCTGTAGACGATCTCCGCATGACGGCGCGAGATACGCTGATCGAAAAGTTGCAGCTCGTTCGATTCGCTGCGACCAATGGTGAACGGCCGCAGCGGCGACAGCGGGAGGAAATCTGCCCCAACCGATCCGCCGGTTACGCGCAATTGGGGCGCCGAAGGTCTTGGCTGCGGCATGAGCATCGTGTAATGGTCTTCGTCGGCCGGCAGTGCGGACGGTGAAACGGACGGCGCGGGCCTCGCCGCAGCGCTGGTGCCGGCCGACGCGCCTGCGAATGCGGGTGCAGGTCCTTCGCTGAGCTCGGGCACGATCCGTCCGAGCCAGCCGGGCATCCACCAGTTCCAATGACCCATCAGGCGCATACTGGCCGGCACCATGATCACGCGCACGATGGTCGAGTCGAGCAGCACCCCGATCGCCAGGCCGAGGCCGATCTCTTTAACGATGACCACGTCTGCTGAAGCGAACGAGCCGAAGGTTCCCACGAGGATCAGGCCCGCCGCCGTGATCACACCGGCGGTATGCTGCAGGCCTCGCGCAACCGCCTCCTCGTTGTTGCCAGTCTCGTGGTAGTACTCCTTCACGCGCGAAAGCATGAAGACCTCGTAGTCGGTGGACATGCCGAACAGGATCACGAAGAGGATCGCTGGGGATATGACGGCCAGTGCGCCGATTGGCTGCAGGCCGATAAGGGAAGACCCCCACCCGTGCTGGAAAATCAGCACGAGCGCGCCGTAGGTCGCGGTGATCGAGGCGAGGTTGAGCAGGATCGCCTTGAGCGGCAGGAATACCGACTGGAAGAACATCATCAAGATGATGAAGGTCATCAGCATAACCATCGCCCCGAGCAGCGGAAAGCGGCCGTAGAGCGCATCTCTGAAGTCGAGGAAACTCGCTGAATCGCCGCCGACGTAGACGTGGTCGCCGCGCAGCTCGGGAATACCGGGAATGATCCTCGTGCGAAGATCCTTGACAAATGCTTCGTGCTGCGGCGTGTACTCGCCAAAGCTTGAGAAGATCGTCAGGAGCGCCGTGTCATTATTACCATTGACGTTGACAAAGCGCGCCGTAGTTGCTTTCCGGATGGGATCCGCGACGAAACTCTCTTTCGGGATTGCACTGAGGAGTTCGGGGCCGGCGTCCTTCGGCCGCTCGATGAGCTGGGCACGTGGCTCGTCGACTGAATAGATGCGCATCGACAGGAACTTGGTCGGGTCCTTGCTGGTAGCTCCGCCCTGATTCAGGGCACGGTGGATCTGGCCCGCCTGCACGATCGCCTTGCCGCCCGCCAGCAAGGTCGTCGGGCTACCGGGGATGCCCTCCTCAGGGCTGCCGTCGGCCGCAGTGATCGTCATCTCGTCCAACGGTGCTTCAAACGGCGAAAATGAGCCCGATTCGACATAGATGTACTCAGGGCCGGGGTGAGTGTGACGGGGCACCTTCGAACCGGGCTGTAAGGTGCCCTCGTCGAGCACGACCACCGCGCCGTGCGTTGGGAGCCGGTTGACGACGGCAGAACCCAGCACTTCACGGGGCAGGTTCTGGAACATGTCAGGTGCCGGACTACCTTCACCCCAGTTTGCCTGTCGCTGCGCCGCGGTACGGATCACGTACATCGAGATGACCGTCACCTGCGCCGTGCCACCCATGACCTGCACGGCCACCCGCTGGTTCATAGGGATGGAGAGCTGGTCGCCCGGCCCCATCGTGAAGGAGTCGCCGACCAGCTTCGGCTCCCGCACGACCGGCGGCCCGGTCTGGGCGAGCGCCGCCTCGTCGGTCGGTTCCGGTGGATAGACGGCGACCTTGCCCTGAGCATTGACGGCCAGGCTGCCCGAGTCGAGGCGAATGACCTGCGCTGCCAGGTACGAGTTCATCGGGAAGCTGGTACCGGCGGGCAAAGTCAGTCGGCCAAAGCCGACAAAAGCCGGCGCCGCCGGAATCGCGGCGATCGGCGCGTCGATCAACGAAGTCAGTTCCAGACCCAGGGGCAAGCCGTCCGCCGTGGTTGCCAGCGAGGGCAGCGTGGCCAGCGAGAACGACTGATCCGTGCGTGGGTCGTCGTTCACGGTGGCGGCCAGCGTGGCCAGACCCTGCCGGAAGGACGCCGACCAGGCCGAGTCTTTACCGTTCCCTCTGATCACCACCTGGATCGGCGTGAGTCGGTTGGCGCCAAACGCCTCGCTGATCGCCCGTCCTCCCTGGACGGACTCGATGGTCCTCGGCAGGACGCCCGGCGTGGAGCCGATCAGATTGAGCTGGCGCAGCGGCGAGGCAATGATTAGCAAGATCACCAGGGAGAAGGCGAGCCAGGCCCAGGGCCGGCGCATGATCGCGTGGCTGAACCGGTACCAGACGCCGTCCTCACTGCTTGCTCCGCTCGAGCGACGCGGGATCACCCGCAGCCATTCGATGCGATGGCCGAGGATGGAAAGCAACGCAGGCAGCAGTGTGAGCCCGGCCAGCAGCGCCATCACGGCCACGATCATCACCGCCAGGCTGATCGAGCGCACAATCGTGAGGTCAAGCAGGAGCAAGGTGAGGACGATCATACCGGCGATGACGGTGACGGCGGAGTAGGTGATGGAGCGGCCGGCCGTCGCCATGGTGGCCACGACAGCGTCGCTTGGGCTACGACCCGCCGCCCGTTCTTCTCTAAAGCGATTGACCACGATGAGCGCAAAATCAATCCCTAACCCCAACCCGATCATCGAGGTCACGTTGAGCGCAAAGATCGACGTCGCAGTGAGTGAGCCAATGATGTAGATGATCGAGAGCGCCATCACGACGCTGCCGACGCCGAGGATCAGCGGGATCGCCGCCGAAATCACGGTACGAAAGACGAGGAGCAGCAGGAACACGACGATTGGAATCGTGAAGACCTCTGCCCGCGACAGATCCTGTTCGCTCGTCTTCTGAATGTCACGATTGACGGCGGGCAGCCCGGTCACGTAGTGCTCGAGCGGGACGTTGGTGAGCCGGTCGCGAACGGTGGGGACGAGCGCTTGGACCGCTCCTTCGTCGCCCTCCAGTGCCACGACCACGATTAACGTATTACGCGTTGGGCTCAGCAGCAACGGATTTGATGTCTGGTAGTAGTTGTCGATGCTGCGCACGCCGTGAATCTTCGCTATCTGGTCGATGGCGCTGGTCACGGCGCTGCGGAAGCTCTCGTCGTCCGCGGTCTGCGTGGTAGACCGAAAGACAATCGCTACACTGTTGGCACTGGAAGCGTTGAACTCATTCTGGAGAATACTCGCGGCTTTGGCGGAGTCGCCGCCGCCGACGACGCCGCCCGCTTTCAGGACGGTGCCCGCCTTGGGAGCAAATACACCGCCGGCGACGACGATCAGCGCGATCCAGACGGCGAGGACCAGCCATCGCAGCCGCACCATCGTCGCGCCCCAGCGTGCAAACGGATCAGTCATCGGCAACCGCGCGTTCATCGTCTTGTCACCACCCAATCACTCGAAGTCCCCCGCTAGTTCGGCAGGAGCTGATAGACCCAATGCAGCAGCAACGCCATGCCCGCGCCCATCAGCAACAGGACTACCGCGGCGATTGCCAGCGTCCGCGGCGTCCAGTTCTCGTCGCCGTCGTCCGGTTCGGCGGGTGCGTGCTCCGTGACCGGATGCACCATGCCGAGGCGCTCAGTCCGGGCCGATCGCTGCTCGGGATCGCGCTGCTCACCCGCCATCGACGGCGCCTCCTTACTTCCCTTCCAGTTGCCTACCACAGACAGCGACCGCTGAACCTTTGGTAGCTACTGCTCGATCCGGAGGACCTGCGCCCCGCCGTATAGCGAGATCCACAACCCCCCGGCACCGGCGGCGATACCCACTGGTTGATTGCCGGCCGCGATCGGGTCACCCACGACCGCGTTCGTCTTCGGATCGATGTGCGTAATGGTCCCGTCACTATAGTTTGCGACCCAGACAGCGCCATTGGCGACGGTGATCCCCGTGGGGTGAGAGCCGACCTTGATCGTTGCGACCACCTTGTTGCTTGACGGGTCGATCCGCGAGACCGTGTTACCGTCGTAGTTCGACACCCAGACGGCACCCTCACCGGTAGCAATGTTGCCGGGTCGCCGGCCGACAGCGATCGAATCGCCGACCACCTGGTTGGTCTTGGGATCGATGCGGCGGACGGTCGCGTCGTCGTAATTTGCGACCCAGACCGCCCCCTCGCCCGCAGCGATCCCGACCGGCCAGTGGCCGACGGGAACAGTAGCAGTAACCCGCCCGCTGCCGGGGTCAATGCGTGACAGGGTATCCTCATCCTCGTTCGTCACCCAGACGGCCCCCTCTCCGATCCCGACGTAGCTGCTGCCTACCGGCAACACCTGGGCGACGGTGTTGGTCTTGGGGTCGATCCGGGCCACCCTTCCTTCGTCGTAGAGGATCACCCAGACTGAGCCGTCAGCACCGACGGCAATGCCCTTTGGATGCACGCCGACGCGAATCGTAGCCGCTACAGAGCGGCTCTGCGGATCGATGCGCGAGACTGTCCCATCCCGATAGTTGGCCACCCACACCGAGCCGTCGCCGACGGCGATGCCGATGGGTAGGTGGCCCACGGGGATGGTCGCATTAGTTGCAGCAGGCCGCCTGAGACCAGCGTTATTCGCGGTGGAACATCCGGCGATGGCTACTGCTAACAGCAGCAATGCTGACAGGAACGAGATGTGTCGGTGGCGCTCAGCGAACGTTTCCATAGCTCACTCTCCCTGCGACCGGCCTGATGCCCGCTTCGCACTTCCTGCCCCGCGCAGAACGGTGCGACGACGCTGCCCACGCTGGTCTGCCACGACCATGCCCGCCGTGTTGTAGCCGGACACCATCACCCACGGCACCCCGGCGGAAGGCGTCGTCCAATGGCCGGCAAGGTAGAGGCCGGGCACTGGAGTACGCTGCGACGGACGCCCTCGCGAAAGCAGGTCCGGAGTAAAGGCCCAGCCGGCGAACGCTCCCTCGGAGTTGCCGGTGTCCCGCTGCAGATCTTCGGGCGTTCGGATGTTACGTGTGACGATGTGCCCGCTCAGCCCCGGGATCACCTGCTCGGAACGGCGGACGAAAACGTCCGCGATCCGCTCCCTGTCTCGTTCCCAGTCGATGCCACGGGCGTTGATCCGCGTCGGACACTCCAGCTTGATCGAGTGCTTCCCCGGAGGCGCCATCTCGGGCTGGTGGAAGGTGGCTACGTATAGGTAGTAGGCCGCCTCCTCGACGTTGCCGTTGGGGAAATTGGCCATAGCCCGGTCGATATCATCGTACGGATAGATGAAATTGAGCCGCTTGATGTCCTTGCGGTAGGGTTCCAGATCCATGTCAACGCCGAGCTGTACCTGGAAAAAGGAGGGCGATGTACGCATCCTTGACAGGCGCTCCCGCAGCTCGGCAGGAACGTGCTGCGGGTCCAGCATCTGCAAGAAAGTGCGACGTGCATCGCACGCGGAAACGACGGTGCTCGCGGAGAAGCGGCGGCCGTCGCGTGTCTCGATGCCGGCAGTACGACCGTCTTCTATCACGATGCGCTCGACTTCCGCTCCGGTCAGAAGCGTGCCCCCATTTTCCTGAAACATCTCGGCTAGGGCCTCTGCCAGCTTGCCAAAGCCACCGCGTGGCATCCACATGGTGCGCAAGGCGTGGATGAAGAACACTCCCGCGATCACGGCCGAGAGCTCTGCCGGGGCGGCGGCGATGCCGACAGCGAGCATCGAGAAGAATCCTTTAAGGCGTGGGCTCTTCAGGTGCTCGTCGAGGAGCTGCTTGAACGTGCGGTTCTGGTACTTGAGCAGACCGCCGCCGGGGAGGTGTGCGACCCCGGGTAGCCTGCCGAGCAGCTTGCCCAATCGCGGTCGCTGGAACTGCTCTTTGATAGGATCGAAGGGCCTACGACTTCCCTTCGCCGTGGCCACGCGGAAGGAGGGCACGAACTCATCGACTTCCTCGATCATCTGCTCCATGATCAGCAACACGCGGGCGATCCCCTCCCGCTCTTCCGGGAAGCGGCTCGCCAGGATATCTGCCGCCTGCGTCATCTCTGCTGGCAGGCTAAGGGAGTCGTCCGGAAAGATGCACCGGTAGTCGTGCTGGTCCGGTACCATCTCCACACGCTCATCGAGCTTCAGGCGCTGGAAGACGGCGCGTGCCTGCGCCCCGAGCCGATAGGCAAGAAAGATGTGTCCGCCGTGGTCCCAGTAGAAGCCGTCCTTGGAAAAGCCATGGGAATAGCCACCTACCCAGTCGTTCTTTTCTGCCAAGAGCACGGACAGGCCGGAGCGGGCAAGCTGGTTCGCGCAGGTCAAGCCTGCGGCACCGGAGCCGATAACGATCGCGTCGTACCGGGACTGGTCCGGCTGAGCTGAGAACGGCGACATGCACGTCATCCTTCACGGGTAGTAGAGATCCGCTCTGTGCGGAACGTAACATCGCGCTTGTTGGCTTGATAGCACCTGGCTCGCCCCGATCCGCGCATACTGGAAGGACTGGGCAGGTCAGGGAAGCGGACCGCCAGTTGTACCCAATCAAGGAGGGGGCCATGTCGGAGTCCAGCGTACTTGCCGAGTCCATCGAACTGACGGAAACCGAGCAACGTAACCTCCGAGCCGTTACGGACGTATTGCAGTACTGGAACAGGCAGGATGCCCGGGGAGTGGTTGCTTTCTATGACGAGAATATCGTTTGGCGGAATGTCGCCATGGAAGAGACGTACCAGGGCACAGCAGAGGTTAAAGCGTTCCTGGATGGCCTCTTCACCGCCTTCCCCGATCTGAGCTTCGAGGTCACTTACAAGATCGCCCGTGGCGTCAACGTGTCGGAGCAGTGGTGCATTCGTGGTACGCACCTCGGCACCTACTTCGGCGTGCCGGCTACAGGCCGGCCCATCGTGATCCTGGGCATCAGCATGGTCGAGATGCACGACGGCAAGTTTCTGCGCGACGAGTTCTACTTCGACGCGGGCAGCATTATGCGGCAGATGGGACTGCTGCCCCCGCTCTCCGTCGGTAAGACCAGGCTCGGGCGAGGCATGCTCTGGTTGCTCGTGCATCGGCGCCCTGTCGCACCCGGTCTTGCTATAGCCGGGCTCGCGGGGCTGGCGGTGCGGCTGCTGAGGCGGCGGCGCTGATCTCATGAGCCGCTCACCGGTGCGCCGGCCGGCGTGTGTGGCCGGGGCGCCTCACCCTCTTCGATTTCAGGTACCAGGCGACCGAGCGCTTTCGGCATCCACCAGTTCCAGACACCCATCAGCTTCATCGTGGCCGGCACCAACACGATCCGCACCAGAGTGGTGTCGATCAGCACAGCGATCGCCAGGCCTAGGCCGATCTCCTTGATGACTAGCACGTCGGTGAGCGCGAACGAGCCGAAGACCGCGATCATGATCAGGCCGGCCGCCGTGATCACGCCGGCGCTGCGCTCCAGCCCGTGCGCGACCGCGTCTTCATTGGAGAAGCCCTGGTTGTAGCTCTCACGCACCCGTGTCAGCAGGAAGACCTCGTAATCCGTGCTCAATCCAAACAGGATCGAGAAGAGCAGCACCGGCGTGTACGAGAGCACAGCACCAATCGCGTGGAAGCGGAGCAGAAAGTCGGCCACGCCGAACTGAAACACGGCGACGAGCACGCCGTAGCTGGCGACGATCGAGGCGAGGTTCAGTAAGATCGCCTTGACCGGCAGGATCAACGAGTGGAAGAACAGCATCAGGATGGCGAACGTCACCAGCAGACTGAGCCCAAGCACCAGCGGAAACTGGTCGTAGACTACTTTGTCGAAATCGTAGTGCTGTGCCGGAGAACCGCCCACAAGCACCCGCGCGCCCTGCAAACCCGGCGCCCAAGCGGTCGCATGCGCCCGTAGATCCTTCATCAAACCCACCGTCTTGGGGTCGGTCTCACTGTAGCGGGAATAGACGATCAACGCCGTTGTCGTGTTCGCCCCGTCCAGGTTCACCAGGCGCTCGGCGATCCGCTTGCGGTCCGTATTGGAGTTGATCGTGGCCGGCGAGAGTGACTGGATCCAATCGGGTGACGGGTTCGGGACCAGGCTCACCAAAGACTGCACGTGCGCGACGCGTGGGTCCGCCTCCAGGTGGGTATGGAGGTCATAGATCCCTTCCAACACGTTTGGCTTCCAGATCCCGTTTTGCCGGTTCGCCTGGATAACCACGAACAGCGGCGCCGGCTCACCCTGCCCAAACTGGCGTTGTATCAGCTCGTATGCTAGGCGGGACTCGCTGCCTTTTGGCAGCACCAGGACGGTAACGCCTGTGCGCCGCATCCATCCGGCAGGCAGCGCCAACAGGCCGAGCACGAGCAACGCGGCGGCGATACTGACCCATGGCCGCCGCATGACTGCGTGCGCCCAGCGCTGCCATATCCCCTCGCGCCTGTGGCTCAGCGCCGGCAGGTAGCGGCGCACATTGAAGCTGTTCACGCGCGTACCAAGCGCCGCGAGCAGCGGTGGGAGCAGCAGCAGCCCGGTGAGTACGGCCACTACCCCGACCACCATGATCGCCAGCGCGATCGAGCGGATCACCATCACCGGGAAGAGGGTCAGCACCGACATCGTCAGGATAAGCGTGATCCCCGAGAACGTGATCGACCGTCCGGCAGTTTGCAATGTCCGCTCCAGCGCCTCGGGCACCGGCGCTTGAGCCAGTTCTTCGCGGAAGCGGCTGACCATGATCAGCGAAAAGTCGACAGCCAACCCCAGACCGATCATCGAGGCGGTGTTGAGCGCGAAGATCGATAGGTCGGTGAATTGGGCGATGAGGAACAGGACCGCCAGCGAGGCAGCCACGCCGGCAGCCCCGAGAACGAGAGGGATGCCGGCTGCAACAACGGAGCCGAAGACGAGTACCAGCAGCACGAAGATAATCGGAAACGTGAACCGCTCGACCGTCACCAGGTCGCTCGCGCTCGCGGATTCGATGTCGTAGTTGGCCGCCGCCTGACCGATTAGATAAACGGTGATGTCCTTCGACTGCACCAGGTGGCGCAGATCGGGTGTCGCGCGTTCCAGCTGCTCTTCGCTGCCGGAAAGCGTGACCAGCGCATAGGTGGTCTGGTTGTCGCGGCTGACGAAATCCGGGATGCCGGTGCTGTACAGCGTGTCGATTTTTGTCACATAGGGGACCTGCTGGAGCCTCCTGACGACTCCATCGACAGCGTCAAAGAACACCCGGTCCGTAACGAGGTACCGATTCGAATGGAAGACAACGTCCGCAGATTTCTCCGAGGAGATGTTGAGGTCGTTCGAGAGGACCTTCGCGGTCGTATTGAACTCGGTGCCGGGCAGGCTGAACCCGCCGACCTTCAATGCACGGTCTAGCCTAGAGGCGCCGACCGCGGACACGGCAAGCACGACCACCCACGCGCCGATCAGCCACCATTTGTGGCGAACCGACGTACGTGCCAGCCATGCATAAAAGGCGCTCGTGGCGGACCCTCCTCGTTCTCCCGATCGCAAAAGGTCGAAGGCCCCTTCGGCGAGCGCTGAATCACAGGCAGCTTACGTATCCACTGAGATCCGTTTCTTAGCGTTCTCGCTGCTGCTGTGCACCGCCGTGCGGGTGATCTGTTGCTCCACCTCGATCGCGTGCATCAGGTAGCGGGTGTAAGCCTCTTTTGTGAGCCGTAGGAGCGTCATCGGCGTCACGGCAACGACGTCCGCGGTCCGCTCGGCGCCGGTCAGCAACGCGATCTCGCCAAAGTACTCCCCGGGACCAAAGTGTGCCAGCGTCACCGGCTCGCCGCTGCGGCTCGTAATGCGTGCCTCCGCCTCACCCGATTCGATGAGGTAGAGCTCGTCTCCGGCATCGCCTTCACGCACGATGACTTCTCCCTGGTCGACGGTCTGGCGTTCGAGGAAGGTCCCCAGCACCGTTGCCTCTGCGACGGACAGGCCGCTGAACAGGTTCATTGAGCGCAGCTGTTCGGCAAGGTTGAGCATCTGCCGGCGGGTCTGCATTGGCACCCCAAGTTGAGGCAGTTCGGCGTCGGTGAGCGGCGCCAGCCCTTCCGGGGGCATCGCTGTGCTGGCGGGCGTGACGATGTCGCGCTTCAACCGGAGCAGCGCCGTTAACCCCGCTTTGCCGGGTGTGCTGAGGCCGGCCTCGACCGCGTCTAGCCGCGCGAGCATGGCGCCCGTGATATCAACGGACAGAGCGGCGAAGGGATAGACCGCCTTGTACTGGTAGCGCGGGAAGAAATAGGAATCTTCGCGCTCGTAAGGCACTGTGCCGTGGAGCACGACCAGCGGCACGTGGAAGTACTCCAAGTTGCGCTTGGCGACGCCTTCCTCGAGGTCGCCGATCAGGCCGTCCACCTCGAGGCGAAGCGGACCAGCGAGTGCCCGAAAGACGGCGAGGCCCACTTCCACGGGAGCCCGCAGGCCGAGCGCGTCGAACGCGTGCAGTCGCTGGTTCTTGACGAACCGTCCCAGCTCGCTCAGCTTGGCGATCGGCAGATCGGGTACAACGCGCAGCCGGTTGAAGATGCCCCAGCCGTGCGTCTTCTCAACGGCGAATAGCGGGCGGTCTCGGCTCCGCAGCGTGGTGCCGGCAGGGGCCGCAGGGGGCGCCTTGATGGCAGCGTAACAAAGGATCTCCCCGGTTGCGGCCGAACCGGCGATCAGGTGCACGTCGCCTTCCGAGACGCCAGACAGTGGCTCGTGCTCCATACGCGCGTCGTAGACCATGCGCGGATCGATGAAGTTCACGGCGACATATTGTGCCAGCCGGAACTTCATCAGCGTGATCAGCTCATCTTGCGTGAGCTGCGGCGTGCGCAACGCGACGACGCTCACACCCTCACGTTCGGCAACGCGGTAAAGCGCGCCGTCGGGCCGCTGCGCAAACAGCCCCGGAAGGCGGGCGTGCGCGGCCTTTTCGACCAGACTATTAATGAACGCCTCGACGTCAGCGTCCGGCGCTGTATCCGGCGGGGGCTCCGTCGTCATCCTAGACCTCCCTCGTTGGCTGCACCGGTTCTGCGTACGCACGCCACGTTCACAGAGGCGGCTCCGCCGTACCGGCTGTATCCGCGGGCTGGGGCATTGCCTCGCGTGAGCGGCGGCGAATCGCGAACCCTGCCAGGTAGACGATGCCGATGATCGCCGCCACCAACCCGGCCGCCCAGAACGAGTTGATACTGGGCGACGAAGGTGTTGGCGGAGCTTTGCTCTGCGCCGACCGCGGCACCACACCGCCCTCACCGCGGACGACGATCGTCCCCTTCATCCAGGGATGCGGCTGGCAGAAAAAGGTGTAGGTACCGGGAGTATCGAAACGGATCGTGGTCGAAGCGCCGCCCTTCAACAGGCCGGTGTCAAACGCCCCGTTGGCGGCGGTTGCGGTGTGACTGGTACGGCCACTATTGGTGACCGTGATCGACTGACCCACGTCGATCGTCGTCTGCTTGGGATCGTAGCCCCACTGCTGCGGGTCGGACGGCTCGACGATCGTGACCGTCGCCGCGACCGCGGCGTCGGTGGTAGCCCGCGGCGTCGGCTGGGGGCTGGCGTACTGGCCGGACTCATCGGGTGGTGGCACGTTTGGACCCGGCGCCGGTGCGTTGCCCGGCACGACCCGCAACACCTGCCCCTGGCCCTGGTTGGCCTCATTCCCGTAGTTGGTAACGTAGAGGGCGCCGTCCGGACCGAAGGTGAGCGCCGTCGGGAACACGAGCCCGGTGACGATCGCTTGCGCTGTCCCGTCCGGGTTGACCCGTTGCACCTCGCCGCCAAAGGCGACATAGCGCAGCTTCTCGGGCGAGAACTGGGCCGCGTACTGGAGGACGTACATCGTTCCATCGGGCGCGAACGCAAGATCGATCGGCGTCGTCAGGTTCTCGACCACCCCCTCACTGACCTTCCCATCGGGGGTAACGCGGTCGATGTGGCCACTCCCGCTGGCATACGGCGCCTGGCCGAACTGCGCGACGTACAGGTTGCCGTCCGGTCCGGCGGCGATGCCCGTCGTCGTCGGGTCGCTCTGCCATTGCGTCAGCAGCGATAGCTCACCGCTGGGGCTGGCCTTGATGATGCGGTTGTAGTTCCCGTCGGTTATATAGAGATTGCCTTTGAGGGCGGCCATACCGAACGGGTTGCCGCGCAGCACCGCGTCGCCGTTCTCTTTCGCTGCGGGGTTGTCGTTGTTGAACTGGCCCACGTCGGCCACCGTGCGCATGCGACCATCGGGTGATACCTGTGAGAGAGCAGGCGAGACGGTCAGGTGTCCGGCTGCGACCTCGTAGAGCTGACCGTCGAGCACCGCCAGACCGCTCGGGCCGAGCATCTCGATGCCGTTATACAGGCCGATGTTCGGCAGGCCGATCATGAAATCCTCGCGCGCTCCTCCCGGCCTCACCCGCGATATACGGCCGTTACTACCGATCGGACCCTTACCGCCAAAGCCGACCGGCAGCGGCACGGTCACGTCGCCGGGCTTCCCGGACTCGGCGATGTACAGCGTTCCGTCGGCGGTAAAAGCCATCTGCTTCGGATTGATCAGCCCTTGCGCGTACACCTGTACGGTCGTCGCACTCTGCGCCGCCGAACCGGAAACGTTGTCTGCGCCGCCAGGCAACGCCAGGAAGAAGGCGCCGGCAAGAATCCCGAGCGCCAACAACATCCGCCAACGGATACAGGCACGAGCTGGGCCGAGCATCATGATGGGGCCGCCTGCTACTCTTAGGGCTCGGCCTGCCATCCGAGCGTGCCCTGGTAATGTGCGAACTCGCCGACGGCGCTGTGGCGCGTGCCCGCGCGGCGGCACTCCATAGCATCGGTTCTGCGTTCTAACCTGTCAATGAGAGATCCGGCGACGCGTACGGAAGAGCCACGGATCGCCGGAGGCCAGGATGTTACGGGCCTGCTACCCTGCCTGCCTATGGCACATTGTTCTTTCGCTTAAGGGGCAGTGATCAAGTCACGGCGTACGGAATAACTGCGGATCGCTGCGCGCAAGGACAACACCAGCAGCGTCCATTGCGGTGACCCGATAGTCGAACAGCGTTTTCGGTGGCAGCGTCGCGTCCACGGTGAGGTTCGCCTGCGATGCGTCGCGTTCTATAGAATTCCCCGGCCCATGGGGATCGATCTCGACGTGGTAGCGTGCGGCGCCCGGATAGGCCTGCCAGCTCAGCGTTACCGGCAGCGTGACAACCGCCTCGTTTTTCGGTCCGTCCACCTTAAGGTCCAACTTGACCACGGCGATGTTCTGGTC
>DAINDD010000064.1:3352-15149 GCA_036732045.1 Chloroflexota bacterium | reverse complement strand
TCGGGGTCCGCTTCATTCTCGGTGGTGAGGAGTCGGGTGGAGGGGTCGCGCTGGTCGAACACCCGATGTCCCCCCGCGCGCTGGCTGCCCCATTGCACCGGCACACGCGTGAGGACGAGTATAGCTACGTCCTGGAGGGGCGCGTCGGCGCGCTGCTGGGCGATGAGGTGCTCGTCGGCGGTCCCGGCGATCTGATCTTCAAGCCCCGCAACCAGTGGCATACCTTCTGGAACGCAGGCGATGTACCGACGCGGATCCTGGAGATCATCTCCCCGGCTGGCTTCGAGCGGTTCTTCGCCGAACTCGTCGACCTCGGCGGCGTCACGCAGGCCGAGCCGAAGCAGATGATGGAGCTCTGCGCCCGTTACCAGCTGGAGATGGACCCGGAGAGCGTACCGGGGCTCGTCGAGAGATTCTCCTTGCGGTTCCCGGGTGAACCGATCTAGCGGGATAGCGTGGCCGGGAGAGCGTACTCAGCTATAAGCAGAGTTAAGGATGGTCTAGACTATTCTTCCGTAGTGATCGTTATCTTCCCTGGCCATTCTCACTGGGCCGGTCGCTGGGCTATACTGAGATGCAGGCGCCCCACCCCGGTTCAAGTCGGACGGCCACACCGTCGACACATTTTCACAGGCTTGGAGCCAGTCATAGCGCTCAAAAGGACGGTTCATGCCCGAAGTTACCATTGGCTCCAGCGCGAGCTTTGAAAATGACCTAAAGAGATTCAATAAGCTGGTGCAGCAGTCCGGCATCCTCAAGGAAGCACGTCAGCGTCAGCACTTCGAGCCCCCCAGCGTGGTGCGGAAGCGGAAGGCCGCCAACAAGCTGCGAAAGAGCTTGAAGGCTACCAGATTAGAAGCTGGACGTAACCTGAAATACCCCGCCGCTAAGCGCAAGCCCTAGCGTCTCCGCCTTCACTAAGACTGCGTCGCGTGCGTGGCGTCGCCGGCGAGCCACCCTAGCGCGTCACTCGTGGCATCGCTTAGGGCGGGCGGTCTTGCTGCTGCTCTTACACTGTGCGTTCCGCAGAACCCTTGGATCCCCGATTCTGCATGGCCAGGCCCCATCAGGATGGTGCACGCGCTGCAACGGGCGTGGAATGCCATCCCCCGCCGCAGGCAGTCGCTGATCGCGAAAGACCAGTCGACTGCGAGCCGCTGTTTCAGCGTCTGCTTGTCGGCAGACTCGTATAAGGATAGTGATCGCGGCAAAATATGGTCGACGTGCGGCTGCAAGAGATCAGCCCTAGTGTGAAACGCTGCGACGCTCCGGCAAGTGGGGCATTCAAGCTGGTAAGGCTTAGAGTGACTCGTCGTCTTGACCAATCGATAGAGGACCGGCGTGCCCGGTGGACGGCTGTGTGCCCGCGTCCGCCTTCTGGTCGCAGTCGTTGAGCAGAGCGCGCATTGTCGTTACCTGGATGCGATCGAGCGCGGGTCTATCTCCCTCGCTGCGATAAAGCACCTCTGTCAGAAGCTCGTCAGTGGTCCATGTGTCCAGGTCTTTCATAACTGTCTTCATCGTTACTCCAATGTGCTGCCGTACGAAGCGTTCAAACGCTCTTATCCTTTGATTGCCGCTTGCCAGGGCGAGGACGACACCGGCCGTACTCCTCTCCAGGACGCCGACCGCCGGAAGGCATTGTCGAAGTCGCGCTTATCTCCACACGTTCGGCAGACTGCGCTGCTCGCGGGACCATCCTGAGTTTCTATCATCCAATGATGGCTATGGTCGAGGTCCTTCCCGACAGGTTGAGATCGGCTATTGCCGGCGGGCACTATCACCGGCCCCCCTCCACCTATTGAAGTCAGTGTCGCGGTTCGTACCAGTCCATGGCCGGCCGCTTCCAGAGAAAGCCGGCACGCGCGACATCTTACCGGAGCGCTGTAGCCGAGTTCATCGCAAAGGCCTTGTTCTCTGGCGCTGAACGGGAAATTGCAGGCGCAGGCAATACAGAGAAGGCTCCGGTCCTCGTGATAATTGGGTGACCTCAATTCGATCCGAAGGTGGATCAGCAGTTCGGGTCACACGAGCCGAGATTGCTAGGCTAAAGCCTGCAGGGCCCAAACGTTTTGCAACTGATGGCAGTATAACACTTACGCGAACTCACTCGTGATGCGGAAGACCCGGCTGACCGCCAGCCGCTGCCGGGCCTAATCTGCGCACATGCGGATCCCGGCTGAGACACGTCACTATGTGAGTGTGGTTCGCGACGCTTCGCCGCGCCTAAGACGGTCGCCATTGGCCGCATCCCCCGGCTCTACTTATATAATCTGCCCACGATGCCGGACCATTCGGGTGACATAACCCCCCAACCCTACGCCTTCGACCTCCGCTCCCACGACGTCGCCGAAGTCTCCCGCGGCTTCGGCGACTGCATGCCCGGTCTTGACGTGCGCTCGATGACCAAAGAGCAACGGCTGGCCTCAGGGGTTGGTAACGTATGGGCGCACCTTGCTGCGCCATGGCTTGCTACGCCCGAAGACCAGTGTTAGCTGGCGAGTTGAGCGATTAGCTCGGCATCGGCACGAGGACTTCCATCAGGTCAAACGTCGTCGGTTTGCGGATCAGCGATGCGATCTTCGCGACGAACTTCTGGAAGTCGGCGTCGGCCTGATCACGTTTGCGAAACGCCTCGAAGGCCGCGAGGTCTTCAAACAGTGTGCTCACAGTGAACTGGGGGGTATCGCTGCCGGCGATCAGTTCAGAAAGAGCAACACGAATCCCTGAGGACTGCCGGGCCTTCGCGCGTTCCATGAGCAAGGTTCGAACCTCCGCGAACTTCTCCGGGACCGGGTAGATTGAGATTCGCTGCATGTACATGGTGACAACCTCCTACAAACGCTGAAATCGGCCATGAGCCTTGTGGCCGTCGCGATGCTCGCACACTCCGCTGGATCGGGTCAAGCCGAGTCTCGCCCGCAAAGTCGGTGCATAAGGACAAGCTCAATCCTCCATCGGAAAAAGGCTTGGAGGGTGCGATACGATTCGCACCCACGATCCTCTGGCCGCGAAACTGAATGGACGGTTCTCAGTCCCCAGTCAACCCGCTCTCAGAGTGCGAAATTACGCACGTTTCTGGGAGCAGCCCCCTCGCTACTACGGACTGGCGCCCATCCGCTCGTGCGCCTCCTTACCCAGGCCCGCAAGAACGGACGGTCCTCGATTTGCAACGTGGCCTGTGGAATGCTTGACATCTTGTCTCCGTAGACACAGAATCACCGCGTCGGCAAGTGTAATGGCTGCGGACGCCGTTCAACTGCGTGTCGTAATCACCCAGCGTCAGGATTGCCATCGTGCGCTTGCTCCATGCCAGTATGAGGATGCGGCGGCATGGTGCCACAGGAGACCGCCGCGGGCCATGCGGCGCAACGAGCAGCCAGATTCGCAGCCTTCCCCTCTAAACGAGGAATGTCGATCGCGAAGAACAGCAGCCAGGCAGCGGCCGCGGTCAAAGGACAAGGTGAAGGGTAGGCGTCACGTCGAATTGCTCTAATGACCCATGCTATATAGTATCGTGCGCGTTACGCGCCCATCATCTAGCCCAGGGAGGTAACGAATGGCGAAGTACCTGATCGAAGGAAGTTACGTAGCCGAAGGGATCAAAGGGCTGCTTAAGGAAGGCGGTTCGTCAAGGCGTCAAGCCGTTGACAAGCTGCTGGCCTCGGTGGGCGGGAAGGTGGATAGCTTCTACTATGCGTTCGGGGATGTCGACGTCTATATAGTGGTTGATGTACCAGACAATGTGACTGCAGCTGCCATTGCACTCACCGTAGGGGCTAGCGGGGTGGTAAGGATAAAGACGACCGTTCTCATGACTCCGGAAGAGGTCGACGCGGCCACTAAGAAGAGTCCCGCCTACCGCGCTCCCGGAGCCTGAGACGCTTCTCCTGACTGTATTACCTGGGTCAGTCAGGAGCCACAAGATCAGGCCTGACAGGTGCGGAGGGACTCGACGCCGGCCGCCTTCAAATGGTGATGACACGCCCGCTGACGATCGCTCCTGCGATCACAGAGAAGCATGGGCGGCGGGCGCGTTTACATCGATGTGCTAGCAGGCCAACTCGGCAGCTTCTCTTCCTAGAAGAGGATCGTAGGCGCTACCACGGCGATCGCGAAGAACAGTAGCCACGCAACGGCTGCGGTCATAATGGCCGACTCCCTATCCAGTTCGAGGGCAGGTTCGACAGCCACTGTCATCGCAACGAGTAGCCAGACGAAAATGCCCAGCACGAACAGGGGGCCGTAGACGGGCACTGCTCCAAGAACGAGGAGCAGGGCTGGGACACTGGCAAGCCCGACGGCCTGGGGCACCACACCAAGAGACACGATGCGCCCGCCGAAGACTCGCGTGCCGACGATCTGTACGGTGGCAACGCACACTGTCCAGCCGGCAAGGGCTGCTATTACGTGCCCGAAGCCTGGGCCGATACCGCCCCCTAGCGCCCCAATGCCGGCGGAAACGGCGCCGGCTCCGACTATGAGCGCGGCGCGCCCTGTCGCCTGTGGGTCTCGGCTGATGCTCTGATAAGTCTCTCGTTTGAGTAATGCCGCTTCGGCGATACGGGGCGCGAGCCCATCCCAACCGGGCCACGCCCGCGCCTGCCTGGAAATGCGAGAGAGAAGAGAAGGCTCCCCCTTTTTCTCAGTGCCAACTTGATCTAGCTTGCCCTCGGAACCCCTCCCATCCGCCGGCCGTTTCTTGTCTGCCGCGCCTTCCCCGGAGGAGTGAATTGGATGGGCGGAGCCCGCCGGCGTTGCGGCTGCCGGCCCTTGTGAGTTCACAGTCATTTCAGACGCCGTCGAAGCAGACACGTTGAGCGAGACCGGCGTAACCCAGTAGAGGAGCGCAGATCGGAGATCGAGATCTTGCGCGACGGACGTGCCGAGGTACTTCAGGGCCGCTGGCATGTCTACAAACGAGTAGAGCTGAACAACGTCTGGCCGAACGGTGTCGCGCAAGATGACGGTGGCTTCGGCCTGGATGGGTGTACCATCCGAGTCCGCAGGCTTCGAGTCGTGGGTCCAGAAGGCGCCCCAGTTGCCCCTTTGCATTAAGACGCCCGCGTCCTGGACGTAGTTCTGCGCCGCTGCGATGTCAGGGAACGAGCAAAGCCGGAAGGACAAGCTTCCCTCCGGGATCAGGAGCAGAAGTCTGTTCCGCCCGGGCCGCGGCTCTGTCACCTCTGGGTCGGGGACGTGAGCTTCCGTCCTTTGCGGCACTTGCGTCGGCTTTGTCTGGATTCTCATGCACGTTTGCCCAGCCTGAGGCTGGCCTCGGTTCGAATTATCTGATCTGGCTCTTGCCGGAATCTCGCCAAAGCTTCGCAACGGAATGGTTAATGCGGTCTCAACTAACACGCCTTAGTGTTGAGTTCTCGCTGGAGACAGTTGCTTATTGCTAAGGGCCAGGCAGCCGCGGCGCGCTGTTTCGGCGTCCGGCTGTCGCTAAGACCAGTGATCGGGCCGCGGCACGCCAACGGCTTGACATTTTAACGTTTGCTGGAATATTCTCTCCGCATGTCACGCATCACCGCGAACCCGGACGCGTTTCACGCGATCTCCGACGGAAATCGGCGCGAACTGTTGGACGTCCTGCGTGACGAAGAGCGACCCGTCGGCGCGCTCGTCGAGGCGACCGGGCTCTCCTATTCGCTTGTCTCCCAGCATCTGCAGGTGCTGCTGGACGCAGGTATCGTCATCCGTAGGCCCGAAGGCCGGCAACGTATCTATCGCCTCCAGGCTGCGCCACTGCGCGTGGTGTACGACTGGACAGCAGCGTACGAGCAGTTCTGGAAGGAGCGGCTAGGCCGGTTGCGGCGCCACTTGGACGAACAATGAACCTCGACGTAGTGCTTGAAGAGGTGATTCCGCACCCCATCGAGGCGGTATGGGCTGTGCTCACCGACGCCCCGGCGATCTCGGATTGGCTCATGCCCGCTAGCGACTTTCGGCCGGTCGTCGGCACGAAGTTCCGCCTAAAGACGCAGAATCTGTCGCCAGATGGTTGGGTAAGCGCAAAGATCATCGACTTCGATCCGCCCCGCCGAATGGTCTGGTCCTGGTCAGGAAGCGACGATAGCATTCCCTCGACCGTCACCTTCGAGTTGACCCAGGAAGACGCAGGCACTCGCCTGAAGCTCACGCACGTCGGTGAGATCGATCCCATCGTCGCCGGTCTGCTGCGAGGCGGTTGGCCGGGCAGAATCGAGTTGATAAGGAGGTACCTTGATGGAGCAGCATAGAGTCCTGGCACATGATGAGTGGATTGAGGCCCGGAAAGCCTTACTGGCTAAAGAGAAAGATTTCACGCGCCAACGCGACGACTTAAGCCGTGAGAGACGCGAACTGCCGTGGGAGGCGGTCACTAAGGAGTACTTTTTCGACGGACCGAAGGGCAAGCAGACACTGAGCGAACTCTTCGACGGGCGAAGCCAGTTGATCGTCTACCACTTCATGTTTGATCCCGCGTGGGATGAAGGTTGTCCGAACTGCTCTTTCTGGGCCGACAACTTCGATCCGAACGTCGTCCATCTGGATGCCCGAGACGTAGCGATGATCGCGGTCTCGAGAGCGCCCTTTGCGAAGCTCGACTCTTACAAGCAGCGGATGGGCTGGAGCTTCAAATGGGTTTCGTCGTTCAACAGCGACTTCAACTTCGACCTTGGAGTGTCGTTCGCGGCGGAGCAGACCGAGACAGAGGGCTTCTACAACTACGAGATGCAACCGAATCACGCTCCAGAGCGTGAGGGAATGAGCGTGTTCTACAAGGATGCCGACGGCGGCGTATTTCACACCTACTCGGCATACGCGCGCGGGATCGACATGTTCAATACCGCCTACCACTACCTTGACTGCGTTCCGAGGGGCCGCGACGAGGAGGGCCGTGAAGTTCTGTACTGGGTGCGCCGGCACGACGAGTACAGTCGTTGAGTCCCGCGCCGCGACCATTCGTCACGGCCTCTGCGCGCCGAGTATCTCCGTGACGCAGCGTCGCCTACGATGAGACGATGCTCGGCCTGGCTCCCACGGAGAATCGCCCAGCGCTTTTGTTTGCTCGGCCGGCTCCGCTCACTGTGTCTGCGTTGTGGGCGCGGCCGGCTGCGGGCGATGCAGCTGCCGGCGCGATCAGTCTTGACAGTCATTAGGCCGGCTCGATAATGGGGCAGTCACCCTTCCGTTGTTATCGCTGCCTTCGCAGCTAGAAGGAGAACATCATGGCGTGGAAAATAAGCGGGCGCTACATGGAGACCTGCAATTGCGACTACCTCTGTCCCTGCCCGCTCACCGCGTTGGCCGAGACGACTCACGGAACATGCATCTTCGCTATGGCCTTCCGCATAGACGACGGACGGTTCGATAAAGTGAAGATGAGCGGAGTCAAGTTCCTCGTTATCGGCCGTACCCCGGGCAACATGGGGGAGGGCAACTGGGAGGTCGGCGTGATCGTGGACGACGCCGCCAGCCCGGAGCAAAGGGAAGCCGTAGGCGCCATCGCCGGTGGGCAGGCAGGCGGCCCGATGGCCAATCTCGCTCCTCTTCTCGGCAAGTTCCTCGGGATGGAGCCGCGCCCCATCGAGTTCAGCGGGAGCGACGGCAGCTGGTCGGTTGTTGTACCCGACCGTGTCGATCAGGGTGTCACAGGGGTGCGCGGCCTGGGAGGCGAGTTTCTACATCTCGACAACACGGGGCACCCGGCAAACAACCGCCAGGGCCTCGGCCACGCCACGCACAGCCGCATCCACGCCTTCGGCATCGATTTCGAAGATGCCAGCGGCCGTAACAACGGGCACTTTGCCCCGTTCAACTGGTCGGGCGCATAGGCGCCGGCAGGCATGGCTGACGTCGCCTTTACGTCGCGCGTACCATCGGATCGCGCTGTCATCCTCGGGTCGCTGATCGCGCTGGCCGCCGCTGCCTGGGGCCTGCTCATCTGGCAATCGGTCGTCATGGACGACACGATGAGCCTAACGATGGGCTTGGGCGCGCCGTTGTTCATCGCCCTCTGGGTAGCGATGATGGTCGCCATCATGTACCCCACTGCGGCGCCAATGATCATGGCCTTTGCTCGCATTCACAACGACCGCCGCGATCGTGGCCGAGCGTTTGTGCCTACGTGGGTCTTCGCCGGCTCTTACATGGCGCTGTGGTCCGCTGCCGGACTTCTGGCGTACGGTATCGCCGTTGCCGGGGACTACCTGGCCAGCCAATCGGCCTGGCTCTCGGACAATGCGCCTCGCCTGGGCGGTGGGCTGCTTATCGTGGCGGGACTGTACCAGCTGACGCCGCTCAAGGATATTTGCCTTTCCAGGTGCCGAACGCCTATGAGCTTCCTCATGAACAGCTGGCGCGAGGGACTTAGCGGCGCCGTACGCATGGGGCTCGAACACGGCGCTTACTGTCTGGGCTGCTGCTGGCTGCTATTCCTGATCATCTTCCCGCTGGGGATGATGAATATCGCGGTGCTCGCTCTCATAACCATCCTCATCTTCGCCGAGAAGGTGCTCCCGCTCGGCCGGCACGTGGCGTACGCCGCGGGGGCCGCTTTGGTGGCCTACGGCGCGGTCGTCGTCTTCGTTCCGGCGGCGCTCCCCGTGACGCTGAGCGATTCGCACATGGTTCAAATGTCAGGCGATACGCCCCAGGCCGCTGGCATGGAAGCGACGCCGTCCATCACAAGATAGGTAAGACTAAGTAGTGTGATCAGCGACGCTTCGCCGCGCCTGGGACCGTCGCCATTGGCCGCATCCCCCGGCCCTACGTACAATCTGCCCACCATGCCGGACCATTCGGGCCACATGACTCCGCCCCGGAACCCTTCGACCGTCCTCCCACGACGTCGCCGACGTCTCCCGCCGCCTCGGCGGCTGCATGCCCGGTCTGGACGTCCGCTCGATTACCGAAGAGCAGCGCCTGGGGCTCCGGGGCTGGTAGCCGTCCGCTGACTAGGCGCCTAATCATAGCTTGCGATAGACTCCGGCAGCCCCGCCTGTAACGACGCCACGGGCTCAGCACTGCGTCTTCGGATGTCCCGTTCGGCGAGCAGAGCCAGGACTGGAGCCGCCAGGTAGTTGAGGCTCTGGTAAAGGGCCCCGATCAAGAGCATGAGAACGAGGCCTTGCGCGGGCAGCGCCGCCAATGCCACTCCTGCGAAAAGTAATCCACCGAGTCCAAAGGCCAGCTCCCAGGGGACCTGCCACAGGGCTCCCAGCCCGGACGCGGATACCCTGAACTTATTCGTCCGACGCCACGGGATCTCGCGCGTGAAGAGGGCCCAGACGCTGGATATCGTGATCGTGTGATAAAGGCTCTTGCTCGCTATGAAGGCCCCCAACGTGGCTCTCAATCGGGCACCCATGGTAATCCGGTAGACCAGCCACCAGTGGACGAACTCCGCCGCCAGCGAGACCGAGGCCGCCGCCCAAAGAGCCAACGGCGCCCGTATCACTTCATGGTGCAGGACCATCGAGACGATGAGCGCCACTGCAATGGGGATAAACAGGGAGCGCAGGCCCACCACGAGGCGATCGAAGCCATGGTTCAGGTGGTGCAACTTCTGGAGAGGCGATAACGCCGAGGGCCGGGCGAAGGGGCGGGGTAGGAAGAGGCCAAAGTGGCGCTTCAGTTCCTGGACGGGTCCGTACGTCCAGCGGAAGCGCTGGCTCTTGTACCCGGCGAAGGTTTCGGGGATAAGCCCGCGGCCGTAGACCTTGTTGACGTAGACTGATGTGTAGCCGAGGGCGTGAATCCGGATGGCCAGTTCGGAGTCCTCGGTGGCGCACCATTCGGCCCAGCCGCCCGCTTCTTCGAGAGCCTGCCTGCGGATCAGGCACATAGTCCCCACTGTCAAAGCAGCACCCTGCTCG
Source organism: Chloroflexota bacterium (assembly GCA_036732045.1). Taxonomy (GTDB): domain Bacteria; phylum Chloroflexota; class Dehalococcoidia; order SM23-28-2; family RBG-16-64-32; genus DATKKM01. The sequence continues at coordinate 5,283 of DAINDD010000064.1, read as the reverse complement.
TTGAGGCTTACCATGGTCGTCTCGAAGAAGTACCTGTACTCCCAGGAGCACATGCTCAGATAAGCGCTATCCCCCCACTCCCGGTAGGCATGAGGGGTCTGGACGAAGCCGGTCTTCGGATCATCGAAATAGCCGATGAGGGATTGAAGGAAGTCCGGTTCCGCCAGGTAGTCGCTGTCGACGATGCCGACTATCTCCGTGTCAGAGGGAGTCTCTCGAAGAGCAAAGTTGAGCGCGCCGGCCTTCGCCCCTGGCCACCGATCGAGATGCAAGAAGCGGAAGCGCTCACCGAGGCGGCGGCAATGAGCCTCCACCGGCCGCCAGAGGGCCGGGTCGGCCGTGTTGTTGTCGATCACCAGCACTTCCAGATTCGGGTAGTCGAGGCGCGAGAGGGCATTCAGGGTAGCGATGACTATCTCCGGCGGTTCTGAGCAGGCCGGCACGTGCAGCGACACCTTCGGGTAGGCCCGCGGGCTGCCAAGAAGCGGCGCCCGGGGCCGCCTCCACCTGTCGCGGCAGAGCACGTCCCACTGCTCGAAGCTCTGGACCAGGCTCGCTGGCAGCGTCAGGACTAGCAGGGGATAGCTGGCGATGAGCAGGCAGCGGGTGAGGGTGCTCACGTCGATAGTGGCGATGAACCATACTCCCCACGCCAGCCCAAACAGGATCATTTCGACATTAGCCGTGAGTAGGAGCCGTCCGGCGGCGGTGAAGTCCTTCAGCATGGAGCGAGCCGCTGCATGCAAGGCGAGCGCCAAGACCAGAGGAGCGAGGGTGTACCACCCGCCGCCAAGGTGCCAGGCCGCCCAGGCTGCGCCTCCGTTGACGAGAAGCGGCACCAACGGCTCAAAGAAAGACAGACGGCGGCCGTGGAGACCTCGGGCGGCGACCAGGAGTAGAGCCGAGCCGAAGGAGAGAGCCGAGAACAGGAGGCCCGCCGTCAGCAGATCACCCGCTGCGATCAGCATAGAGCCTCCCGCGGAAACATTCTGGTTCGGAACTTGGTATCAGCGTCTCCCTCATCCGTCGCATGTTTTAGCCGTCGCGGTGACGCGCAGCCGCTTAAGGGTCACATTTGACCACGTCGCAACGGCACGCTTGACCGATTATCGCATCGGATCCCCGAGTGTGTCGTCCGTCCGCAGGCCTACGTCTCGGCTTCTGTGGGGCCTGGTGAATTCCTAGCAGTGCACAGCGGAGTGACCATTCGCATGGGCCTTCGCAGCCGCAGCGGCTCGCGACGCCGCCGCTGAGTGGGCGCAGGCCATCGGGTTGGGAGTATTCGCTCCTTCTTGGCCCCGACCGATCGGTTGCGTCGCCTCAGGGTGGTCCGTCGGCTCAGGGTGGTCTGTCGGCTCAGGATGATCCGTCGCCACAGGGTGGTCCGTCGGCTCTGGGTGGTCCGTCGGCTCTGGGTGGTCCGTCGCCTCAGGATGATCCGTCGCCTCTGGTTGATCGCTCGATTTGGGCGTTTGCGTCGGCTCTGGCTGGCCGGTCGGTTCGGCTGTAGCCGTCTGTTCGGCGCGTTGCGCTACACCCCCGGCGTTCGCCGAGCCGCCCAAGAGTAACACAGCAGCGCCGGCAATGACCGCGAACGAGAAGATGGCCAGAGGCACGAGCGAGAAGGGAGCTTTCATAATTACGTCACACTCTCCTAAGGTCGCTGGGACGGGCGAATTGATGAACCGCTAGTATTCCCGTCAGCACTGGCGGCGAACGTCGCTGCGGGGTTGGCGTGCTGCTGGCCGGTGTCCGAGGCGTTGCCGCTGCCCTGGCCGGCGTTATCAGCGCCTGCGGAAGCGTTCGGGTTAGCGTGCTGCTGGCCGGTGTCCGAGGCGTTGCCACTGCCCTGGCCGGCGTTATCAGCGCCTGCGGTAGCGTTCGGGTTAGCGTGCTGCTGGCCGGTGTCCGAGGCGTTGCCACTGCCCTGG
>DAINDD010000064.1:0-3252 GCA_036732045.1 Chloroflexota bacterium | reverse complement strand
CCGGCGTTATCAGCGCCTGCGGTAGCGTTCGGGTTGGCGTGCTGCTGGCCGGTGTCCGAGGCGTTGCCGCTGCCCTGACCGGCGTTATCAGCACCTTCACTCGCGTTCGGGTTAGCGTGCTCTTTGCCTGTCTCAGCCTGGTCGGGCGCGTGGTTAATCCCCGTGACCGCGTGCACCACCGCCCCAGCCAAGTCGGGACCGCCAGCGACTGCCGAGACACCGCCGGCGACGCCGCCGATGAAGAGGAGGCCTACCACGGCCGCTGCGCCCGCCCTGACGAAGCCGAGCTGAAGAATTCCCATCCTTACGCCTCCGCGATGTGTCGTTGCCTGGAGTGCCGAGAGCAACTGCTCACGCCCGGATCGCTGTGGGCTGCCAGGAGGCAGCCTGCAGGCGTCTTCCTGGAGGGCGGCGGCGACGCCAAGATACGGCCGGATCTCGTTCGCCCTAGCCTGCCCGGCCAGAGAAGCCTCGATATCGCCGCAGGCCGTGAACTCTCGCAGGCATTCTCGGAGCCGGTCACGAATCTCCCTATCCATCTCATCAGGTTTATCCGCTGTGCAGGCCCAAACTACTCGTTTTGGCGGAAACTACATTGCGGAGTAGATAAGAACTCGCGCAATTTGGCAACAGCACGCTCGTGCAGCGAGTAGACTGCCCTCTCGCGCTTGCCGAGGAACACGGCTGCGTCCGGAATGGTGAGGCCGAGGTAGTAGTGCAGGACGATCACTTCTCGTTGCCCAAGCTTCAGGTGGTTGATGGCGTCCCTCAGGTCCAGCCGATCCACGGAAGCATCAAGCAACGATTCGTTGGCAGTCGCCGCCTCACGTACAGGCACCAGCTCTCGCTCGAGGTCCCTCTTGAACATGCCCGGCGCGGTGTGCGGTCGCTGGGACTTGTGATAGTCACTGACTACGTTCCGGGCGATCGTGTATAGCCACGCCAGCACCGGCTTTCCGCGGTGACGATAAGACCCGATGCTCTTCAGCGCCTCCAGGAAAACGCTGGCAGCCAAGTCTTCGCTTACCGATGCATTGGACGTTTGCACCAGGGCGTAGCGGTAGATGAACGGGTAGCAGCTGTCATAGAGTGCGGACCATGCGTCCTCTGAGCGTAGCTGCAGCGCGGCTACGAAAACCTCGTGGTTCGTGTCTGCGTCCGAATAAAGTCGGTGTTGGCTCATCTCCCGTAGTTTAAGAGGCGGCGCAGGCGGAAGTGTTGCGCGACAAAGGCGAAGCGCTCTTCGGTCCCGGCACCATGGGCTCCGCTAACCCGTTTTAGCGTTGGCGTATTGGGCCACAGAATACTGAGGTAAAATTTGCGACATGGAGCGTCTGCTTTAGTGCTGAGCAAGCCTTGTGACTGACGAATCGACCCCCGAATATGGAGAAATAGTGCACGGTGTTCCTCGCTCGATCCCCTTCATTTCAGTGCAAGAGCTGGCAAGCGTTTCGTAACCCCTACGGTCACCCGACCGCCGAGGCGCTCGACCGGCTGCATACGCACGGCGTACAAGTCTGGAGGCGGCAACGGACAATTGATTCGTTATCGCACCGAGCCGCCGAGTCGTCGAGCGTTGGCCGGTTAGAAGTCGGGGAGAATAGTGACATCGCCGTCCGGCGCCGCATCTCTACGCGGTACCCTGGCCGGTTCGGTCGCGGACTATCCCTGACTGTGCCACGAGGCCTGCCTGATGCTGCATCTACGGAGTAGAGCTTGGCGTCAGCAATAGCAGGTCGGCAAAAACGAATCCCTCACGTTCAGTAATAACCCCTGTCCGGATGGGGATAGCGGTTTGGAACATAGGCCCCGCCGACACGAACGTATGGAATTCCCCGTTCTCGCCGCAGGGATCTGCCGTTTCGGGCAATTCTTCAAGGAAAGAGCGGTCCCAGAGGCGGCCGGCAAAGCTGGGCGGGATTTGCTGCGGATCAACGCAGGTGACGTGGGCACGGACGCCGGCATCGATCATAGTATGGGCAAGCCGGCCGGTTGGTTGCCCCCACAAAGGGAAGAGCGGCGTTATCCCGGAGCCTGTTAGCTTCTGCTCCCGGTAGGCCCGCACATCTTCAAGGAATAGGTCACCGAATGCCATCGCGTCAATCCCCTGCTCTCGAGCCCGCTTCATGGCGCCCCCCATCGCCTCCTCATATTGCGCATTGCTGCAAGGCGACGGTATGGACACGGTCCAGAGCGGGAGCCCTGCTGCCTCCGCCTGCGCATTAAGCAAACTCGTTCGTACGGCATGCATTGCGACCCGATCATACGCTTCGTTTACAGTAGTGAGCAGGCCCACAACTTTAACATCGCCGCTCTGCCGTAGCGTGTGCAGCGCCCACGCGCAATCTTTGCCGCTGCTCCACGAGAGAAGGGCACGGTAGCTTTCACGACCCACGACACGAATCTTACCGCCGGCACCAGAATTGCTCCAATGCCGGGCTGGCAATTACTTCGGGCGGCAGGCGACTGGCCACCAGAAACTACGCGTGGTTAGCAACGCTTCGCCGCGCCTGGGACCGTCGCCATTGGCCGCATCCCCCGGCTCTACCTGATGGCTCACTACAACGCGGCGCGGGACTGGTTACCCTTCCGCCCAGAGCGGCGACGACGCCTTCATGAAGCGGAGCATCATCAGCATCGAGGCCACGTCCTTCGCGCCTTCGCGCATCGTGGTCTCGTACCAGAGGTACTCCGTCTTTGGGGTCTGGCCGATGGCGAGGACGCGGCCGCTGACCTCGTAGTCGCGGTCAGAGAAGACCGGGCCGGCGAGGTGGCGGACCTCGATCGCGCCGTAGAGGCCGACGGCGTCGGCGAGGAGGGCGATCCGGCGCTGGACTTGCACCATCATGTGCACGAGCAAGCCGGGATTGACGACCGGCCCGCCCCACGGCGATGCGCCGGTGTACCAGTCGAGCGGCTCTGTGATCGCGGTCAGTCTCGGCTTCGCCTCTCGCTCGTCCGCGAGGCGCACGGTAACGGGCGCGCCGGCGTCGCCGGGCGAGAGGTGGCCGAGGATGCGCTGGTCGCCGGGCTGGCGGGGTTCGGCGAGCTTGCGTCGCAGCATCGAGGGCTCAGACGGTGCGCCGACGGACGCCGTGCCTTCCAGGACGCGCATGTCATCCTCGCGGTCCATCCAGACGTTGACCTGGCCCTTCGACCCGGTGAGCGGGTTTGAGGGCAGATCGACGAAGGCCCGGACGCGCTCGCGGTCCATCGTGGCGTTGCGGAAGTAGGTGGAGAGGCTGCCGGTCT
>DAINDD010000063.1:11827-15792 GCA_036732045.1 Chloroflexota bacterium | reverse complement strand
GGCTGGAGTTCGGCTCGGGGGCAGTGGCGATGCGGTACGAGCCGAGAAGGTAGCAAGGCTGAGAGACTGCGACAATTGGTTAGCCATGACTGAAGCTCGATTGATTCTCATCTGTGGTTTGCCGGGTTCGGGCAAGACGACACTCGCCAAGCAACTTGCGCCGGAAGTGCCGGCCGTGCGCTTGTGTCCCGATGAATGGAAGCACGATCTTGGCATCGACTACTACGACGAACAGAGACGCGTACGACTGGAGCAGCGGCTCTGGCGACTCGGCCAAGAGTTGCTCGGGCTCGGCCAAAGCGTCATCTTGGAAAACGGCTTTTGGACGCGCGAGGAACGGGACGAACTCCGGCTAGGTGCGCGAACTCTTGGCGTGGCGGTGGAACTGCACTACCTGGAAGCGCCAGTCGATGAGCTTTGGCGACGCCTAGGGAGTCGCAACGAACTAGCCATGCCTGGCACGGTGCCCATCAAGCGTGAAGATCTTGAGAAGTGGGCTCAGCAATTCGAAGCCCCCGACACGGCCGAGCTCGCTCTTTTCGATGAGGCTGCAATGTGAGGAAGCGATATCACTTCTGGCCGGGCGAGCAGCAGGCTTCCGTTGCTGCCTAGCTTCCTGCTGGCGCCTGCACCAATGATCAGCACGAGTCGAGTTATCGGCATCTGCTCAAATGCGGGGCTGGCGGCGGGGTTCGAGCATAGTCTCATCGCCTCAAGCCACCATCCCACCCACACTGCGACAGATCACTATTTAAGCGACACACCACTAGCTTGCGTCCGCACCTCTCACACGGCAAACTCTGACGCATGGCTCCGCGCACCATCTCCGACATCCCGACGCCCGCGCTGATCGTCGATATCGCCGGCATGGAGCGCAACATCAAGCGCATGGCCGACTTTTTCGCCGGCAGCGACTGCAAGCTGCGGCCGCATTTCAAGGCGCACAAGACGCCCGAGATCGCCAGGCGTCAGCTCGCCGGCGGCTCGTGCGCCGGACTCACCTGCGCGACTGTCGGTGAGGCCGAGGTCGCGGCCGGCTTCTGCAAAGACATCTTGATCGCCAACCAGGTGATCGGCCGCGACAAGCTGGCGCGCGTCGCCGGGCTCGCCAAAGACGGCGTCGAGATCAAGATCGCGGTCGACTCCGTCGAGGGCATCGAGGAAGTCGCCGAAGCGGCGGAAGAGCAAGGCGCTGAGGTCGGCGTGCTCGTCGACGTCAACGTCGGGATGCCGCGCTGCGGCGTGCAGCCGGGCGAGCCGGCGGCGGCGCTGGCCCGGCGCATCTCCGACAGCGGCGGCATCCGGCTGCGCGGGGTGATGGGCTACGAGGGCCACGCCGTCGGCATTCCCGAGCGCGACAAGCGAGAAGCCATGGCCCGCAGCGCGATGGAGCGTCTGACTGCCAGCGTCAAGGCGATCCGTGGCGCCGGCCTGCCCTGCGAGATCGTTTCGGCGGGCGGCACCGGCACCTTCGATATCACCGGCCGCCTGCCGGGCATCACCGAGATCCAGGCCGGCTCATACGTCTTGATGGATACCGCCTACGCCAAGCTCGACATACCCTTTGAGCACGCGCTTTGGGTGCTCGGGACCGTCGTCAGCCGTCCCTCGCCCGGGTTCTGCGTCCTCGATTCCGGCCACAAGTCCTGCACGGAGGACCACGGCAACCCGTCCGTGCGCGACATCGAAGGCGCCGGCGTCCTCTTCCTCAGCGACGAGCACGCCAGCATCACATTACCCGCTGACTCGCCGCTGAAGGTCGGCGATCGCGTCCAGCTTGTGCCGTCGCACATCGATCCCACGATCAACCTGCACGACGTCATCTACGCACTGGACGGCGAAACAGTCGTGGAAATGTGGCCAATCACCGCGCGTGGGTACAGCGATCAGCGGGCCGACGCGTGAGCGCTAGGATCGGCGTCTAGACGGCTTTGCGGGCGTTCAGGCCGGCGTGGCTCGGCACCGGCTCTTCATCTGTATCTTCTGACGGCTCGGCTTCTTGCGCTGGCGCCGGGGCGCAAGGCTCGGCCAGCCGCCAGCGCCCTCCGCCTGCCGCCTTCGCCTGGTACATGGCGCGGTCGGCGGCACGCGTAAGCTCGTCCACCTGCAAACCGTGCTCCGGGAAGACCGCCACACCCAGGCTGAGCAACGGGAACGGCAAGCCCGCATCGGACTCCCGCTTCTTGATCTCGAGCTCGCGGATCAGGCGGTGGCAGTAACGGACGGCCCCGATTGTCGCCGTATTCGGCAACACAACCAAAAACTCATCGCCGCCCAGACGGCCCACAAAGTCCGTGTCGCGCGACGTGTCGCCCAGAGTGTCGGCCAGAGAGCGCAGGACAGTGTCGCCGTAGCCGTGGCCAACGGTATCGTTACAGGACTTGAAGTTGTCGCCGTCCGCTACGATGACCGCGACCTTCTGGCCCGCGCGTCCCGCCTGTGCCAGCACCTCGTAGCAGCGGCGAGAAACCGTCCCTCGGTTGAGAAGGCCGGTGAGGGAATCACGCTCGGCGCGGAAAGCAAGCACCTTCGTGCGCTCAGCGACCTTCATCTCCAGCTCTTCGTTCAAGTTGCTGAGCGCGGCCTGGGCGGCGCGCAGCTCATCGTAAGCGCGAACGGCCATATCGCGCTCCCGCCGCAGTTCGCTGCCGAGGAAGACCATCCAGAACGTGAGCGTGGCCATCACCCCAATGAAGGCCACCGCAGTCGGCACGAGGAAGTTCATGTCGCGATAACGGCCCGGCCCCTGCGGCAGATACACCTGATGCGCAAGGACACCATTCGCGTCGAGCACGAGGATCGTCACGAAGGCAGCGCAGACGCAGGCCGTGAAGAATGCCGCCTGGCGCCAACTGAGGAAGACGGCCGCGTAGACGATACCGTAGATGAAGGCGATGCAGCCAAGCCAACCGACACCCCCGAGAAAGTAGAACATCGCCGAGTGCGCGGCCAGCTCACCTGTCAGCAAGACGGCGTGCAAGACGTTCAGCGAACGCGCGCTCTCCACGTTGCGGAGTGCGGCCAGACACGCCAGCAGCAGCCACATCTCCGCCACGAGCGCGATGAGGAACCCGTACGGCATCGGGTAGCCGATGGGCGTTAGCGTGCACCACAAGCTGATGAAGAGCGCGACGAGGACGACGCGGGCGATCACGAACGCCCGGTGCTGACGCTTCTGTTCTGTCAAGCTGTGCGGGTTTGCGCTATCTAATAGACTCTCCGTGTCGCCCTCCGTCGTGGCGCGGACATACCGTGTCGCACGGGGAATGCTTCCCGCCACTTCTTCGCAAGACAAGACGGCGGGCGGCAAACGCTGTTACAGATATGCGGCCAACGTCAGATGACATGTCGCCCACGGTCTGTTAGCATTGCGGCAACATCCCCCGCCTGGAGATCTTTCCTTGTCTGAGGGCACCTACAAAACGCGGGACACCCGCTTCTCGCAAAAAGTTGACTCGATCTCCGCTTCGGGCATCCGCCGCTTCTTCGAGCTCATCGCCAACATGGATGGATGCATCTCGCTGGGCGTCGGCGAGCCGGACTTCGTGACGCCCGAGCGCTACATGCGCGCGGCGTTCGATGCGGCGATGCGCGGCGAGACGCACTACACGTCGAACTACGGGCTACCGGAGCTGCGCGAAGCCGTCGCTGATCACCTGCAGCGGCTGTACGGCATCCGTTACGACCCCCAGCGCGAGATCATCATCACGATCGGCGTCTCCGAAGCGCTGCTTCTTGCGACGCACGCGCTGCTCGACCCCGGCGACGAGGTGCTGTCCCCGGACCCGTACTACGTCGCCTACCAGCCCTGCACCACGCTCGCCGGCGGGACATTCGTGCCCGTGCCGACGCAGATGGAGAACGGGTTCCGCGTGACCGCCGCCGACATCGAAACGCGGGTGACGCCGCGCACAAAGGCGATCCTCCTCGGCTATCCGGCCAATCCGACCGGCGCGAAGATGACC
>DAINDD010000063.1:0-11817 GCA_036732045.1 Chloroflexota bacterium | reverse complement strand
CCCGCCACGACCTGATCGTCATCTCGGACGAGATCTACGATCGCCTCTCCTACGGCATCGATCACACCTGCTTCGCTTCGCTGCCGGGCATGAAGGAGCGCACGATCCTGCTCGGCGGCTTCTCCAAGTCCTACGCCATGACCGGCTGGCGCGTCGGCTGGCTCTGCGCTCCCTCGGACATCCTGGAAGCGATGATGAAGATCCACCAATACATCATCATGTCGGCGCCTACGCCTTCCCAGTACGCGGCGCTGGAGGCGATTCGCAACGGCGAAGAAGACGTACGCCGGTTCATCGCCGAATTCGACCGCAGGCGCCGGTTGATGGTGAAGGGTCTGCGCGACATCGGCCTCACCCTCAACGAGCCGCACGGCGCCTTCTACGTCTTCCCGTCCATCCGCTCCACCGGCATGGAAGACTTCGAGTTCGCCGAGCGCCTGCTGGACGAAGAGAAGGTCGCGGTAATCCCCGGCTCTGCCTTCGGCGACGGCGGACGCGGCCACGTCCGCATGTGCTACGCCTCCCCCTACAACCTGCTCGAGGAAGCGCTGGAGCGCATCGGCCGGTTCGTGACCCGGCACTCTTAACCTTTACACCTCCTCCATCTGCCACGCGAAGCGCATCCGTGGACGCGCGAGTACTATGAATAGTGATGCTGAAGGACACGCGCATCGCCGCAGCGGCCGGAATCGCCGGCCTGGCGCTCGTTGTCATCCTACTGCTCGCCCTGACGCCGTGGTCGTCCGGCAACTCCAGCGCCCAGGTGCTCCACCAGGGCGATGCCAACTGCGACCAGCTTGTCGACGCGCGTGACGCCCTCGCCGTGCTCCACGTCGCGGCGAACGTTCCGCCGTTCGCTCCGTGTGCCGCAGAATCCGGCGATGTGAACTGCGATGGTGCAGTTAATGCGACCGACGCCATCGACATCGTGATGTACACCGTCGGACTGCCGACGCGGATCGCCGCGGCCCTCCCAGTCGGCGGCGAGACCTGCCCGCCGATCGGTGCGGCGCTCAATACCCAGACACCCACTACCAGCCCGCCGCAGACAACGACCACACATTCGCCGACACCCACACCCTCGCACTCGGTTACACTAACGCCCTCGCCGCATGCCACGATTACGCCGACGCCGAGTGACTGCACGGGCCCCGGTGGCGGCCCCGCATTGCCGTCCGAGCCGCCACCAACCTCTGCTCCATCCGCTGGGGCCTACAACGCCACGCAGGTCCTCTCGGCGACCTACCTCGGCAGCGCAGCGGACAGCGCGATCGAGTTCGCGCTCATCCCCGGCCGTCCGAATGAAGCCGTCATCGCCGATCAGAGCGGCCACATCTACCACGTGATGCTGGACGGCAGCGGCGAGCCGACGCTCTGGGGCGACGTCTCATCGCTGATCACGTATGGAGGCGAACAGGGGCTGCTTTCGCTCGCCTTCTCGCCGAACTACCAGCAGGACTGCCGAGTCTATCTGTACTACACGGAGGGCAGCCCCAAACCCAGCGACCTCGTGCGGTACATAGCCACGCCCGAAGGTGGCCTCGACAGCAACACTAAGCAAGTCCTCTTAACAGTGGAGCAGCCGTACGCCAACCACAACGGCGGCCACATCGTCTTCGGAAACGACGGCGACCTCTACCTTAGCCTCGGCGACGGCGGCTCCGAAAATGACCCGAACGACAAAGGCCAGAACATGACCACTGACCTCAGCAAGATCATCCGCATTGACGTCTCCGGCCAGACGGGCTACACCGTCCCCGCCGACAACCCGTTCGTCGGCCAGTCCGGCGCCAAGCCTGAGATCTACGCTCTCGGCTTCCGCAACCCCTTCCGCACATCGATCGATCCAGTCACCGGCGATCTTTGGGTTGGCGACGTCGGCCAGGACACCTGGGAAGAGGTCGATCGCGTCGTCAAGGGCGGTAACTACGGCTGGAGCTGCTACGAGGGCCTCGTTAAATTCTCGAACTACGACGACCCGGAGAACGGCTGTAGCAGCAAGACGTTCCAGGAGCCGCGCGCCGTCTACGGCCACGGTGACGGCAACCAGGCCGTGACTGGCGGCGCCATCTACCGCGGCGCCGGCCTGCCGGAGCTGTACGGCTACTACGTCTACGCCGACTTCTATAGCGGCAACGTCTGGGCCGTCAACACGAACGACGCCTCGCCGGCTATCCAGCTAATCTCGCACCTCAGCCACAACATCTCGGACTTCGTGCTCGCGGCCAACGGCGAGATCTACCTTATGACGTACAGCGACGGCCTGTACCAGCTCTCGCGCTAAGTCCTCTCATCCTTGACGCTCTCGACGTGCACAGTGACGCCGATCACACTTGGCCTTCGTAATCTCCGTTAAACTGGCTGTGCAATGGCGATGAGGTACTCGATTCCACAGGGCGCGCGGCTGAAGGTGCTGAGCGTCTCCGGCAAAGTGCATGTCATCGCCGAAGACCGCTCCGACGTTGAGATCGATCCGCCCGAGCGTCGCATCGAGAACTCGGACGACGGGCGCGTCATGGAGACCCACTCCAAGTCGACGAACCTGCACATCCGCGTCCCCACCGGCATGAACGTCTCCGTCGGCAGCGTCTCCGGCAACGTCGAGCTTGAGGGGCGCTTTGGCACGATCAAGGCCAGCACCGTCTCCGGCCAGGTGAAGATCGGCGACACGCAGGGCGACGCCGATGTCCGCAGCATCAGCGGCAACATCGACGTCGGCGACTGCCGGGGCCGCTGCCGCGCCAACACGAAGAGCGGTCACATCATCATCTCGCACGTGGCTAACGCCCTCAAGGCGACCACGATGGCCGGCAACATCGAGGCCGGAATCGCAGGCGGAGACGACGTCGAGATCAAAACGATATCCGGCCGCGTCGCCGTCCGCGTCGACCCCGGACGCCAGCCGAAGGCGCGTTTGCGCTCCCTCTCCGGCAGAGTCCGCTGCGATTGTCCGCAGGGAGGCGATTTCTCGCTGAGCGCGAGCACCATCTCCGGCTCAATTGAAGTGCAGGAGCGATGAGCCCGGCCGCCACGACTACAGCCGTGAAGACCGCGGAGGGCGCGATCGCCTTCACCGACCTCTCCGGCTTCACCGAGTTCTGCGCCGTGCGGGGCGACGAGGCGGCCCTCCACCTACTTTCCGCTCAGGAGCGGATGCTCAGGCAAGAGATCGGACGGCGGGGGCGCATCGTCAAGAACCTCGGCGACGGATTCATGCTCTGGTTCAACGATCCGAGCGACGCCGTGCAGGCCGCGATGGCCCTCCAGGACACGTTCGAGCAAGCATCGTCAGAGGACGACTTCCCGCTCTGGGTGCGCATCGGCATCCACTTCGGCACCCCCATCGTTCACGGCCGCGACCTGGTCGGCCACGACGTCAACGTCGCCGCGCGCATCGTCGACCTCGCCGCGCCAGGCGAAGTGCTCGTCTCAGAGGCCTGCACCGGCCGTCTGGACGGCCGCCTGCCCCACCTCTTCTTCGAGGAGGTCGGCCCGGTCGTCATGAAGGGCATCCCGGAGGCGATTACGCTTTACCGTGCGACGCGGGCCTGATCACCGCCACGCCTTCCCCTTCGTGAGCTCCGCGAACTCCTGCACCGGTCCCGGCGCGCCCGCGATGATTCCCTCGCTGTAGATCGTGATCGGGCCGCCCTGCCGGTCCAGCACGAGGCCGCCGCCCTCTCGCACCTGCACAATCCCAGCCGCCATGTCCCACGGGTAGAGGAAGCTGTGCACGTACACGTCGAAGCGACCGCTCGCGGCATACGCCAGCCCCAGCGCTGCCGTGCCGATGTTCTGGATCGTCATCACGCCCGGCCATAGCTCCGTCAGCAGCTCCAGCATCATCTTCGCGCGCCCGTACTCGTAGCCCAGGCCGATGCCCATCAGGCACTCCGATAGCTCAGTGACCGGCGAGACGGTCGCGCGCTCGCCGTTCACAAAGAGGCCGTCGCCCTTGGCCGCGAAGAACTCGGCACCGGTCACAGGCTGGTGCGTCAGACCGAGCACCGGCTGGCCGTCATGGCAGAGCGCAATGTTGAAGGCGAACGTCGGAATGCCGCGCGCGAAGTTGCTTGTGCCGTCCAACGGGTCGACGACCCACAGCCAGCCGCGCTCCCAGTTCCCCACCGTGTCCGCCGTCTCCTCCGAGAGCACGCCGAACTCCGGGTACTCAGCCCGCAGAAGCTGGAGCGCGGCCTCTTCTGCGGCGAGGTCGGTGTCCGTGACGTAGTTGCCGCGCCCCTTCACCGTCTTCTCGATCGGCATGCCGCTTTCCAGCGCCCGGAACCGCTCGAAGATGATCACCGACGCCCGTTGCGCCGCCTCGCGCGCGACTTCCGCAGCGCTGCGTCCGCTCTTCGAGACTGGCAGCTCCACGCTACATGCGCTCGGGGGCGCTCATGCCCATCAGGTCGAGCGCGCGGGCCAGCACGATCTTCGCGGCGGAGACCAGCTTGAGGCGCGCTCTGGTGAGCGCTTCGTCGTCCGTCAGCACGCGGCACTTTTCGTAGAAGTCGTGGAACGCCGTCGCCATCTCCATCGCGTAGTACGGGAGCTGGTGCGGCTCCAGGCTCTCCGCCATCGACTCCACCAGCTCCGGCAGCCGCAGCATCTTGCGGATCAGCGCGAGTTCGGCATCTTCGCGGAGAAGGGTGACATCGCCCGCCGCGTAATCCACGCCGCGCTCCACCGCCTGCGCCAGTATGCTGGCTATGCGGGCGTGGGCGTACTGCACGTAGTACACCGGGTTCTCGGCGCTCTGCCGCTTGGCCAGCTCGATGTCAAAGTCCATGTGCGAGTCGGCCGCGCGCCCGACGAAATTGAACCGCGCCGCGTCCGAGCCGACCTCGTCGATCAGCTCACGCAGCGTCACGATGTTGCCCGCGCGCTTCGAAAGCTTAACGACTTCGGCCTCGCGTCTCAGCGTCACTAGCTGGTAGATGATGATCGTCAGCCGCTCGGGGTCGACGCCGAGAGCGCTCACGACCGCCTTCATCCGCGGCACGTGCCCCTGGTGGTCCGCCCCCCAGATGTTGATCACGCGATCGAATCCGCGCAGCACGAACTTGTCGTAGTGGTACGCGATGTCGGACGCAAAGTATGTCGGCGCGCCGGTCGAACGAACGAGCACGTTATCTTTCTCCTCGCCAAGTGCCGACGAGATGAACCACACAGCGCCTTCGCGCTCCGCCACGTACCCGCGCTCTCGCAGCAGCGCCATCGCCTTTTCGTACGTTCCCGTCTCGTAGACCGAGCGTTCCGCGAACCAGTTGTCGTAGTGCACGCCGATCGCCGCAAGGTCTGCTCGGATCTCGTCCAGCATGCGCTCGACGCCGAGGTCGTGGATCTCGGGCGGCATCGGCTCGCCCGGCGGCCGCAGCAGCGAGTCGCCGAGGTCGCGCTTCAGCCCTTCCGCCAGCTCGATCATGTATTCACCGGGATATCCGCCCCCCGGGATGTCCACCTCGCGGCCGAAGAGTTGTTGGTAGCGCGCGTAGAGCGTCTCGGCGAACACCCGCGTCTGCGTGCCCGCGTCGTTCACCAGGTACTCGCGCTGCACCTCGTAGCCCGCCGCCTCCAGCACCCGCGCCAGCGTGTCGCCAAGCGCCAGCCCACGCCCATTGCCGACGTGGATTGGCCCGACGGGGTTCGCGGATACGAACTCGACCTGCAAGCGCTGGCCCTTGCCCAGCCCGACATTCCCGAAAGCCGGCCCTTCACCGATGATTGCGTCGACCTGGCCGGCGAGCCAGCGCGGCGAAAGGCGGATGTTGATGAAGCCTGGCGGCGCCACGGCCACTTCGTCGATCGCGCCTTCCGCAGGCCGTGCCTCCATCTGGCGGGCAATCGTGGCGGCGATCTCCAACGGCGCCATACGGGCCGCGCGCGCCAGGCGCATCGGCAGGCTTGTCGCGTAGTCGCCGTGTTCCGGCCGCTGGGGACGCTCGAGCGGGGCGTCCGGCACCGGCACGGCCGGCAGGTCGCCGGCGTCCTGCGCGCGCTTCACCGCATCGGCGACGAGATGAGAGATGTCGTCCTTAATCACATTTCACCAAAATCACGAACCGTCCCCGGGCAACTCGGGGACGGTCGTTCTACGAGCCGATTCTACACTAGCATGCAAACTCGCGCGATTTTTGCCGGGTGATACTATCGTTCAGCGAACACGATCGAAGTACCCGATGGAGGCGACAACCATGGCATGTCCCGGCGGCGAAGGGAATGAGATCCGGCAACTCGCACGCTATCAGGTGCGACCTGAGAGCTTGGAGAAGTCGCTCGCGGCAATACGAAAATTCGTCGATTACGTCCCCGCCAACGAGCCCGGGACGTTGCGCTATGAGGTCTGGCAGGAGAAGAGTGAGCCAACGCGTTTCGTCCACCTCTTCGTCTTCCGCGACGCTGAGGCTGATCGCATCCACTCCGAATCGCTCCAAGTGAAGGAGTTCGCCGGTGTGCTCTACCCGGAGTGTTTGGAGCCCATTGAGTTCATCGACTACCAACAGATAGCCTCAAACGTCGAACCGCGACGGTAGCCGGCCGACGCCTCCCCTGACCGTCTTAGTTCAACGGCTCGTCGGCGTCAGCTGATCTCGGACGAGAGGCGGTCCCAGAGCTTGCGCATCGCTTCACCAAGCGCGGCATGCTCAGGCCGGGCCAGCTCCGGGTCATCGTCGAGCAGTTGCGTGGCCTCGTCTCGGGCCGTCTTGATCATCCCGATGTCGGTTAGCTTGGCGATCCGTAGGTCGGGCAGGCCGGACTGCCGCGTCCCGAAGTACTCGCCGGGTCCGCGCAGCCGCAGATCGTGCTCCGCCAGCTCGAAGCCGTCGTTCACGGTCTCCATGATCACGAGGCGCTCTTCCGATTCCGGGCTAGGGTTCTCCGACAGCAGGAAGCAGTAGGCCTGCTCCTCGCTGCGGCGGACGCGGCCGCGGAACTGGTGCAACTGCGAAAGCCCGAAGCGGTCCGCGCCCTCGATCAGGATGACCGTCGCGTTCGGCACGTCCACACCGACTTCAACGACCGCCGTCGAGACCAGTATGTCCACCTCGCCGTCGCGGAAGGCGCGCATCACGGCTTCCTTCTCGGAGGCGGGCAGGCGGCCGTGCAGCAGACCCAGGCGCAGGTCCGGGAAGACATTCTGCGACAGCCGCTCGTACTCCTGCACGGCAGCCTTCGCCTCGATCGACTCCGATTCCTCAACCAGCGGACAGATAATGTAGGCCTGCCGCCCTTCCGCAACCTTCCGCTCGACGAAGTCGAAGGCCTCCTGCCGCCGGTACGGCAGAACGCGATAGGTCTTGACGCTAGGACGCCCCGGCGGCATCTCGTTGAGGACAGTTATGTCGAGATCCCCGTACACCGTCAGCGCCAGGGTGCGGGGGATGGGCGTCGCCGTCATCACCAGCACGTGCGGACTGCCACCCTTCTCGCGCAGGGTCGCCCGCTGCTCAACGCCGAATCGGTGCTGCTCGTCGATGACCGCAAGCCCCAGCCGCTGGAACGATACGCCTTGCTGCAAAAGCGCGTGTGTGCCGATCGCAATATCGACTTCGCCCGCAGCTATGGCTGCCTGCGCTGCATTCTTCTCGGACGCTTTAAGGCTGCCGGTGAGCAGTGCGATCCGGACCGGACGCTCCATGTACGGCGGATTGAGCACGACGTATCCGGGCGCGGCCTCCTGGAACCACGGCCCGTCCGGCCCATCGCTCTCGCGGTCAGGTTGCAGGATGCGAGTGAACGTGCGCAGGTGCTGTTCGGCGAGGATCTCCGTCGGGGCCATGATCGCGCCCTGACGACCGCTAGCGACAGCAGCGAGCAGAGCTGCCGCCGCCACGACCGTCTTACCGCTACCGACATCGCCCTCCAGCAGGCGGGTCATCGGCGTCTCGTCGCCCACGTCATCCAGGACTTCTCGGATCGCCGTCTTCTGCGACGCCGTCAACTGAAAGGGCAGGGAGCCGATGAAAGCTTCCACTTTTTCGTCCGGAAGCGCCAGAACCGGTGCGCCTCCCGCGCCCTGCCATTCGCGGCGCCGGCGGACCACACCGAGCTCGATATACAGCAGCTCTTCGAACCCGAAACGGTCGCGGGACTTCTTCGCCGTCGCCAGGTCGTCCGGGAAGTGCACCTGGCGGATCGCCTCGGCCGCCGGCATCAGGCCCAGCCGCTTGCGCATGGCCGGCGGCAGCGCGTCCTCGATCCGGGGCGCGTAGGCGTCCACGGCCGTCTTGATCACCGTGCGAATCGTCTTCTGGAAGAGGCCCTCGGTGCTGGGGTAAACGGGCACAAGCCGGCGCGTGTGCAGCAACTCGTCCTCCAGCGTCTCGAGCTCAGGGTTCTCCATCTGCATGCGGCCTCTGAACTCCGTGATCTTGCCGCTCAGCGCCACCTTCATCCCCTGCTTGAGCCGCCGCGCGACGTACGTCTGGCCCCACCAGAGGACTCGCAGGGTGCCACTTTCATCGCTGATCACCGCCTCGGTGCCCCGGCGAGAGCGGCCGATCATCCTCGATCCCGCCGCGAACACGGTGCCGATTACCGTCTGCTCTTCGCCGAAGTGCAGCTCCGATATCGGCCTGATTTCCGAGTAATCGTGGTGGCGCGACGGCAGGTGGAAAAGCAGGTCTCGAATCGTGTTAATGCCCAGCCGCCGGAATCGCTCGTCGTCCGCGCGCCCGAGGCCCAGAACACCGATCGGCGAGTCCAGCGTGCCCAGGACGCGACTGGGTTCCACATGAGGCTTTGCCGCGACCGCGCGCTTGCTGGGAGCCGCCTCGCGCTGGGGGAACTGCATGACCTTCGCTGGTGGTGCTGGCTTGGCCGGCGGCGGCGGTTTCGGGGATACCGTTCCGCCGTTCTCCGCGGCGGCCAGCAGCTCGTCGATCACGCGGCGGCGCTGGATTGGATGCAGGGCGCGATAGCCGCCGGGCGGAAGCGCTTGCAGAACACGCGAGACGGGATGGCTGGTGCTGACGTCGTTGTCCTGCACGAACCGCAGAAAGTACGAGTCGAGGCCGCCGACAACCGCCGCGTCGGTGAATTTCTTCTGGCGCTCCAGCGCGAGTATCTTGCGCAGCCCTTCAAGAGGACTCGCCAAAACTCTAGTGTTCTCCCTCCAGAATGCCGACGCCGAGCGTCCCGGGCCCGCCGTGCACTCCGACGACCGGACCGAGCCGCGTCATCTGAACGTTGACGCCCGTCAGCTCGCCCTCCAGCCGGCGCTTCATCGCCTCGGCCTCTTCCGCGCTCGTGGAGTAAGCGACCCCGATCGCCTCGATCGATGGATACGAGGTCGACATCTGGAACAGGCGGTCCAGGGCGTGCGCTCGCGTTCTCACTCTTTCCTCAGGATGCACCTCGCCGCCGTGGATCGACAAGATGGGTTTGACACGCATCAGAGTCCCCAGGAAGGCGCGCGCCCGGCCGATCCGCCCGCCGCGCCGTACGTACTCCAGCGTGTCGAGCGCTATGTAGATGTGGAGACGCGGCGGCATGCCTTCCACTAGCGCCTTGATCTCGTCAATCGTCGCGCCGCGGGCCGCCGCCTTCGCCGCGGCCGCCGCCATGAAGATCATCCCCATCGAAACGGACTGCGAGTCGATGACCTCGATGTGCGCGCCTTCGTCGGCGAGCTGAGCGGCCGCCTGACAAGCCGTGTCATAGGTCGCCGACAGCTTCGACGCCAGGTGGATGGAGATGATTTCGTCAGTGGTCTTCAGCACTTCGCGGTAGACGTCCAGGAAGTCGCCAACGGAGGGCGCCGAAGTTGTGGGTAACTCCTTGGCATGATGGAGCTTTTCGTAGAAGAGCTCGGGCGAAATCTCGACCCCCTCTTTGTACACCTGCTCCCCAAAGACGACGCTCAGCGGAACGATGGAGATACCGAGCTCTTGCGCTTCGTGCTGGGGCAGGTCAGCCGTGCTGTCGGTGACGATACGAACGGACAAGGGCGGGTCTCCTCTCCTTGCCGCCCAGTATATCAGCGGCCGCGAGAGGAGCGAGCCGCTACTCCAGCGAGGCGATGTACAGATAGTGCGGCTGACCCCCGTGGACGACCTCCACCTCATGGCCCGGGAACTCGGCGCGCAGCCGCTCCGCCAGCGCCTCGGCCTCCGATTGCGTCGTCTCCGAGCCGTAGTAGAGGCTGATCAAGCTCGTGCCGCTCCCGGCCAGACCGCGCAGAGCTTCGACGACCGCCTTCTCCGGGGACTCGGCCGCCAGCGTCAGCTTGTCATCGACAATCGCGATTGCCTGGCCCGTCTCCACCTGCACGCCGTCAACGCTCGTTGTCCGGGCCGCGCGCGTGATCTCCAGCGTGCGCACGGTTGAGAGCGCCGCTTCCATCGCATCAGCGTTTTCATCGAGGCCATCTTCGGGATTCGATGCGAGTAGTGCGGCGACGCCTTGCGGGATCGAGCGCGACTTCACTACGCGGACGCGCTTCTTCGTCATCCCCGCAGCTTGCTCCGCCGCCAGGATGATGTTCTTATCGTTGGGAAGGACGACCACCTCGTCGGTGCGGCAGGCCTCGATCGCGTCGAGGATGTCGCGCGTGCTGGGATTCATCGTCGGTCCCCCGGAGATCACCTGGTCGCATCCGGTGCTACGGAAGACAGCGGCCAGCCCATCGCCCGCCGCCACCGCAACGCAGGACATCGCCCCGGCAAGTACGGGGACCGATGGCGCCTGCGCAGCGTGCTGCATCTCCACGAAGCGCTCCGCCTGGCGGTTGATGTTGTCGACCTTCACCTGCGCGAGCTGCCCCAGCGCTGTCCCCCGGCTCAGCACGGCGCCGGGATCGTCCGTGTGCACGTGGATACGGATCAGAGTTTCATCGCCGACCACAATCACGGAGTCGCCCAGCTGTAAGATCTCCTCGCGGAGTGCGGCGACATCCATGTTCTGCCCTTCGAGGAGCACTTCCAGGCAGTAGCCGTACGGCGAGGGCTCCGTCTGGTGACGCTGCTCGACGACGGACAGCCACTCCTGCCCTACCGGGCCAGCCGCCGAGACGTCTGCGCCGATCTCGTCGCCACGGACGTGTTTCAGCATCCCTTCGATCAGCAGGTACAACCCCTGCGCACCCGCGTCGACGACACCGGCTTCGGCCAGCACCGGCAAGAGCGACGGCGTCCGCGCGACGCTCTCCCTCGCGGTCTCGACAGCCGTCTCCAGCAGCGCGAACAGGTCGATCGTGCCGCCGTCAACGCTGGCCGTCGTGGCATCGCCTACCTCGCGGACAACCGTGAGGATGGTACCTTCCGTGGGTTTCGTGACGGCCTGGTAGGCCGCCGTGGAGCCTTCGCGGAAGGCGTCGGCGATGCTGCGGGCATCCAGTGTTTGCGCGTCTTTGGTGGCCCGCGCCGCGCCGCGCAGGATCTGGGAGAGGATGACCCCGGAGTTGCCGCGCGCCCCCATCAGCGCGCCGTGGGACATCGCGGCCATCATCGCTCCCGCGCCGGCCTCTCCGCAGCTTTGCGCCTCTTCCATGGTCGAGCGCATCGTTAGGAACATGTTTGTGCCCGTGTCGCCGTCGGGCACGGGGAAGACGTTGATGGCGTTGACCTGCTCCTTGTTGCGCTCCAGCCAGGCCGTGGCGGCGGCGAACATCTCCCGCACGCCGGGCCCGTCCAGCGTCCGCACGGCCCGGGGGTCAACCATCGTGGCGGCGAGCGTTGCAGCTGTTAGTGCGGTGACGAAATACGGGGAGTGCAGAGGAGCGAAGCCTCGTTGCCTGTCCTGAGCGCGGCCGCAGCCGCAGTCGAAGGGCCGGGGGTTGGGGGGTGTCCCCCAGATTCATTTTCTCTCTCGGGG
>DAINDD010000062.1:673-16582 GCA_036732045.1 Chloroflexota bacterium | reverse complement strand
CCATGGAGACCATCCGCAGGTTCGCCAGGCCCTGGTGCGCGTCGATCTGTTGCACGAGCAGGCCGAGGTTCGGGATCGAGAAGTCGGGGATGTTCGTGTTGATCGAGCCTTTGTAGGTCGTGTAGATGTCCTTCATCTTTCCGATGTCCAGCAAGTTCAACGTCTTCGCTTTGGCGATGATCGCTCGTAGCACGATTTGCTGCCGTTCGATGCGCTTGAAGTCGTTGTCGCTCTTGCGGATGCGCGCGTACTCCAGCGCTCTATCGCCGTTCATGTGCTCCACGCCCGGTACGAACTCGACCGGATAATAGTTTGAGCAGAACTGGCAGGTGGAGTACGCCGGGTCGTAGGCGTATTCCGGGATCGTGACGTCGATGCCACCGAGGTCATCAACGATCTGAATGAAGTTCGCCCAGTTCAGGATCACGTAGTAGTTGATCGGGATGCCGAAATTCTGCTTGATCGTGTCCATAGCCAGGCCGGGCCCGCCACGGCTATATCCGAGCGGGAAGCCATTCACACCGTACTGGCCCATTTCGTAGGCCTCGTTGATGCGCGTTTTCATGTAGACGCCGCCGTGCCCGTCCGGGATATCTACTCGACTGTCCCGTGGAATGGAGAAGGCGCCGGCAGTCTTGCTGTACGGGTCGATCGTCAGGACCATCATGCTGTCGGTGCGGTAACTGTCGTCGTTGGGCTGGTCGAGACGCTGGTCCAGCCCCATCACGAGGATGTTGATCCGCTGATCGATCGTTTCGGCGGAAGCCTGGTCATTCGGCGCGGCGACGCCGGGCAAGTGGATGTTGGCTATGCCTCCGAAAGAACTTTCGTTGCCTGGGAAGAGGACGCCGTCAACTCGCGTGACCGCGATCAGCGAGATGTAGAGGCTCAGCACGGCGAAAATGCCGATGCCGATCACAAGCCTCGTGTTCACGCCTCGGCGGTGATACGTATAGCCGTTAGCGTCGTCCTGGTAGCCGTCGTCAAGCGGCGGCTCTACCGTGGCCAATGCATTTCCTCCCACGCCCGCCCCAGCGAATTGCGATCCGCACGGACAACGCGTTTTCGTACCTACGGCCCGCAGGCAAATCTGGCGGGCCGTTTCTGTTCCTGATTTTACAACGTCCGCTTAGCGGAAAAAGTTTCCGGGACTCAGGGGACAAGCGCCCACTCTTCGGGCAGCCTGTACCGGAATACGGCCTCTGTGTGCCGCGAACCGTCGAAAATACGGCCTTTGCCGCTGCGGCGAATCTCCTGGTAGCAGTTCACTATCTGTACAATTCGCTTGGCCTGCAGATTGAAGATTATCGCGCCCGCTCTGACCGGCCGCAAGCTCGCCTCCCGTGTCAGGTCGTCCACCACGCGGAAGACCGGCTGCTTGTGCCGGGCCACGCGGGTTAGCGCCTGATGGATGGCATCGTAGTGGCCGGCGGCGTTGTGCTCGTCGAAAACGGCGAGGCCTGCCTGAACGTAGTCGTATAGGCTGTGGTAGTTCGGCTCTACAAGGCTGAGGAAGTCGTTGACCGTCTGTGGGTTGCCGCCGCAGGCTGCGACGAGCGCGGGCAAGGCGTCTCCGTGAGTGAGGAAGCTGACTCCTCCCGAGCGATCGATGATTGTGCAGCGCAGGATGTTCATGGGTCGGGGCCCCTCCAGTTTAGCGCAGAGCGGCGGAGACGGACATAACGCGGACGAATTACGTATGCTGGAAGAGACACCGATGACCTCACGTCACCGTTATCCAAGGCAAACGCGCATCTTCCGGCGCCTTCGACTGCGCCTTGCGCTGTGCGGCCTCGCCGCTGTCATAGCGATCACCGCGTGCGCCTGCGGGGGTGGTTCCTCGTCGCCGACGCCGACCGTGCCGGCTCCAGTCCTCTCGCCCGTGCCATCCGGCGTCAAAATCGACCTCGACCACGCGGCAAAGCTCTATCACGACGGCGACTACGAGGGCGCGCTGACGATCTACTCGGCCGCCGCGCTGAACGGCACTCCACGGCAGAAACAGAACGGCCTCTGGGAGATCGCCAAAATCCAGCTCCAGCGCGGCCAGCACTCCGACGCCGAGAAGACGGTGCGGGCCTTCCGCGCGACGAACCCGCCCGCCGACGAAGATCGGCAGGCGCTTCTGCTGCTCGGCAACGCAGAGCTTGCGCAGGGCGAGTTTGCCGACGCGAGGACAGCGCTGGAGGCCTACCTGAAAGCGAACGGCGCCGCCTGGTCACAAGCACAACTGTACCTGGCGCAGATCGATGAGCACGACGGCAAGCCAAAAGACGCGACCGACCGTATCAACCAGGCGCTGTCCGCCGGATTGCCTCCGAAGAGCAACTTCAACGCCCTGATGGCGCTCGGCCAGGCCGACGAGCAGGCAAACGACTCCGCGGAGGGGATCTCCAACTACCGGCGCGCGGCAGACGCAGCCACGGGCCCGACCGATTCAGCCGAGGCGCTCTTCTACCTGGCCGAGGCGGCGACTACGGCGGACGATCCGCAGACTGCGAGCCAAGCATTGGCTGAGCTCATCGTGAAGTATCCGACGACTCAGCGCGCCGCCGATGCGCTGATCGACCACCGGCTCCTCCCGAACGCGGCCGTTTCGCCGCTGGACCGCGCGCTCGTCGCGTTCCATCACCAGCAGAACGATGCGGCGACCGCAGCCTTTCAGCCGATCGCCGATGCTGGCGGACTCGACTCGGCGCAAGCCCAGTACTACCTCGGACTACTTTCCGAGCGAGCGTTGGACTGGCAGGGCGCGATCGACCAGTACACGGCCGTGATCAACTCACCGGTCGCCGACCCGGTATTGCGCGCCCAGGCATATTGGGACCGCGGCACGGTCCTGGAGGACCACGTCGGCCTCCTTTCGGACGCGATCGACAGCTACGCGGCGGTGGTCGACGCTCGCCAGTCGCACGATGAAGCGCCGGAGGGCCTCTTCCGCGCCGGCTTCCTGGCGTATCAACTGGGGCGGGTAAACGACGCACTCGTTTACTGGCAGCGGCTGGTGACCATCGCTCCGGACGCGAGCGGGCGGGCGAGGGCTGACTACTGGCTGGCGACGGCGTCCGCCAATCTCGGTGACTCGTCCGGAGCCCAGACATATCTTCAGGCCGCCGTCATAGCAGATCCATTGGACTACTACGGCATGCGCGCGCAGGCTCGCCTCTCGGGCGAAACGGCGCTGCCCGACGCTTCGACGGTAACGGAGCCGCAGACGAACTGGTCTCGCGTCGAGTCCTGGCTGACGGGCTGGGCGGGTCCGGAACCGGCTCAGGCGACGACGGACATCTTCGCGAGCAACGCCTGGCTGCGCGCGGTCGAGATGTACAACGCTGGCTTTGCGGACCAGGCCGATGAGCAGTGGAAGGCGCTTCTCTCGGACAACGCGGACACGCCATGGCTCGAGTACCGGCTGTTGCGCCAGATCAGCACGTTCGACCGCCCATGGGTCACGGCAGGACCAGCGGAGTTGCTGGCCGAGAAGCACCCGGGGGCGCCTCCGGAGATGCTGCGACTTGCCCAACCGTTGGAGTACAGTGACCTGGCCCAGCAGCAGGCGACGACGAACGGATTCTCGCCGCTGCTACTGCTGGCGCTGGTACGGCAGGAAAGCCTCTACGATCCGAGCGTGTCATCGACTGCCGATGACACTGGACTGACCCAGGTTGTTCCGGCGACGGCGAACGAGATTGCCCAGCAGCTAGGCGACACGAACTTCAAGCAGAGCGACCTCTTGCGCGCGAATGTGGCACTTCGCTACGGAGCGCACTACCTCGCCTCGATGCTGGCGGGCTTTGGCGGGACGCTTTCGCCCGCGCTGGCCGGCTACAATGCGGGCCCCGGTACAGCTGGGGGCTGGTGGGACAAGGCTGGCGGTGACCCTGACCTCTTCCTTGAGACGATTGATTATCCCGGGACCCGCACCTACGTGAAAGCCGTCCTCGAGAACTACTCCCGGTACCTGTACGCGTACGGCCTAGCGGACGCCCCGACGCTGCCGCTGTAGGCGAGTACCAGATCCACGAGGCTCGACGTCGACCCTTGACCCGTGACCCATGACCCTCGACCATACGTCCATGACCGACGTTGTTTCTGTTCGCGTTCCGGCAACCAGCGCCAACCTGGGCCCCGGCTTCGATTGCCTGGGCCTTGCGCTCGACTTGTGGGGGACGATCACACTCGAGCGGCGGGAGCCCGTTCCCGCCGGTGATGACCCGATGGGGAACATGGCCACGGTCGCGGTGCGACGTTTCTTCGACAAGATTGGACATAAAACTGGCGCACTGGCCGCGAGCTACAGCGGCGCGATTCCGATCGCGCGCGGGCTCGGAGCAAGCGCTGTAGCGCGCGTCGGCGGCCTGGTCGCGGCGAACGAGCTGGCCGGAGGTCCGCTGAGCCGCGATGAGCTGCTGGTGATCGCCACGGACCTGGAGGGCCACGCTGACAACGCCGCTCCGGCGATCTTCGGCGGTCTGCAGGTGTCGGTGCTGGAAGGCGATCGCGTGCTGCACACGGCGGCGCCGCTGCCGGCCGGCCTGCTCGCCGTTCTCTTCGTGCCGGAGTTCCGCATCGCCACCAAAGACGCTCGGCGCGCACTGCCAGCATCGCTTTCGCGGGCCGACGCGGTGCACAACATCGGGCGTGCGGCGCTGCTCGTCGCGGCAATGGCGCGGGGCCGCTTCGACCTGCTGAACGCCGCGACGCAGGACCGCCTGCACCAGCCCGCGCGATCGGCGCTCTTCCCGGCGATGGGAGCAATCTTCGAGGCCGCACGCGCCGCCGGAGCCCACGCTGCCTACCTCTCCGGCAGCGGCTCGACACTTTGCGCGCTGGCCACCGCGAACGCTCAGGGTATCGCCGACGCGATGGCGGAAGCCGCCCGCGCCCGCGAAGTCGCTGGGGAGACGATCATTACCCGGCCCACGGAGACGGGCGCCGAGGTGGTGGAATGACCCTCGTCGTCCAGAAGTATGGCGGCACATCGGTCGGCTCGGCGGAGCTGATCAAGGCCGTGGCCCAGCGGCTGATCCGGCGCAAGGCACAGGGCGACCAGCTCCTCGTCGTCGTCTCTGCGATGGGGGACACAACCGATGACCTGATCGCGCTGGCGGCGCAGATGACAGACCGGCCGGAGGCGCGCGAAATGGACTTGCTGCTCTCCACCGGCGAGATCGTCACCTCGACCCTGCTCTCGATGGCGCTCAAGCACGAAGGCTGCCCCGCCGTCGCGCTTTCCGGCGCACAGGCTGGGATCGGCACCGACCAGCGCTACGGCCGCGCTCTTATCCTCAAGGTCGACCCGGCGCGCGTGCATCGGGAGCTGGACGCGGGCAACATAGTCATCGTCGCCGGATTCCAGGGGATCACGGAGGAGATGGAGCTGACGACGCTCGGCCGCGGCGGCTCCGACACGACAGCGGTGGCGATGGCAGCCGCGCTTAAGGCCCGCTGCGAGGTATACACAGACGTCGAGGGCATCTACACGGCCGACCCACGCATCTGTCCCGACGCCATCAAGCTGCCCGAGATCAGCTACGAAGAGATGCTCGAGCTTGCCACCTGGGGGGCGCGCATCATGCACAACCGCGCCGTCGAGCTCGCCGCGCTGTACAAGGTGCCGGTCTACGTCGCCTCAAGTTTCACCGACGCGCCCGGCACACTCATCCACGGAGGTCCGTTCATGGAACAGAGCAACAAGGTCATGGGCGTCGCCAGCGACACCGACGTGGCGCGCATCACGATCCGCGGCGTCCCCGACCAACCGGGCATCGCGGCGACGATCTTCGAGCCGTTGGGCGAAAGCGGCATCAGCGTCGATACGATCGTTCAGAACGCCAGCGTGGAACGGCTGACCGACCTCACGTTCACCGTCTCGCGGTTGGACCTGCGGCGGGCGATGGAGCTGGTCGAGCCGCTAGCGAAGAAGATCGGGGCGCCAGAAGTGATGGCTGACACGCACCTGGCGAAAGTCAGCATCGTCGGCGCGGGCATGACTTCGGCGACGGGCTATGCCGGGCGGATGTTCAAAGTGCTGTTCGAGGCGGGCATCAACATCGAGCTGATAACGACGAGCGAGATCCGCATCACCTGCCTGATCGACGAGCACAAGGTGCCGGAAGCCGTTCGCGCTCTGCACCGGGCGTTCCAGGTGGAGCAGGCGGCGTGATGGGGACGATTAGCCGCAGATTGACGCAGATGAACGCAGATTTGGGTCTTCTGAGCCACTTCGCCCCGTTGTCTTCCTGAGCGCTGACCACACTCGCGACGCGGCAACCGCGTATCTTCGCGAAGGGATCCTGGGCGGGGCAGACGTCAGCGCGACGGCGGACGGCGGCTGTCTCCGGATAGGAACCGTGAACGGATGGCGCCTGAGCCGGGAAGCGAGACCCTCTCCCTTACGTAAGGGTTCTGCGTTATAATCATCGTGCCTGTATTCGGTAACGGAACGGGACATCAGCCGGGAGGAACCCAATGCCAGAGATCGAACCGACCTCCGCCAAAGTGCAGCCGATCAGCAAGCACCCTCGCGCTCGCATTAAGCAGCCGCTGCAGGAAGACGGTTTCGCCACCATCGAACAGGCGATCGAGGAGTTCCGGTGCGGCCACTTCGTGATCATCATCGACGACGATGATCGCGAGAACGAGGGCGATCTCACGATGGCGGCCGAATTCGTGACGCCGGAAGCGATCAGCTTCATGCTCCGCTACACGAGCGGCATCATCTGCGTGCCCTTGAGCGGCGAGCGCCTGGACCAGTTGCGGATTCCTCTGATGGTCGGGAATAACCAGGCGCAGTACGGAACTGCCTTCACTATCTCTGTTGACGCGCGCGAAGGGATCACGACCGGCGTCTCGGCAGCGGACCGGGCGCGAACGATACAGGTGCTCGCCGACCCGCAGGCGCAACCAAGCGACCTGGTCCCACCCGGGCACATCTACCCGCTGCGTGTGCGTGACGGTGGCGTCCTCGTGCGGGCGGGCCACACGGAGGCGACGGTCGACCTTTGCCTGCTTGGCGGCTTGCAGCCGGCGGGCGTTCTTTGCGAGCTGATGAACGTGGATGGGACGATGATGCGCCGCCCCCAGCTCAAGCGCTTTGCGACAAAGCACGGCCTCAAGGTGATCAGCATCAACCAACTCATCCGCTACCGCGTGCAGCGCGAGCGGCTCGTCGAGAGGGTGGCCGAGACGACGATGCCCACGAAGTACGGCGAGTTCAAGCTGTACGGCTACCGCTCGGCGATCGACGTCGATGAGCACGCGGCGCTGGTGATGGGCGACATCTCGACCGCGGAGCCGGTTCTCGTGCGAGTGCACTCACAGTGCGTGACGGGAGACGTCTTTGGCTCGCAGCGCTGTGACTGCGGCGAGCAGCTGGACATAGCGATCAAGCGCATCGCGGATGCAGGCCGCGGCGTCGTCGTTTACATGCGCCAGGAGGGCCGCGGGATCGGTTTCCATAACAAGATGCGGGCCTATCACCTGCAAGACCAGGGCATGGACACAGTCGAGGCCAACGAGGCGCTGGGCTTCGCCGCCGACCGCCGCGACTACGGCATCGGCATGCAGATCCTGCTCGACCTCGGTCTTAGCCGGATCACGTTGCTGACCAACAATCCGGCCAAGCGCGCCGGCCTCGAAGGCTACGGTCTCGAGATCGTGGAGCGGGCGCCGATCATGGCAACGCCGAACCAGCACAACCGCCGCTACCTCGAGACGAAGCGGGACAAGATGGGTCACTTCATCGACATGCCGGGCTAGGCGATCCAGCCCGCGCCCCCATTACCCCGAACAAGGGAGCACGAGAGCCGAAGAGCCAAGCGCGGAGCAGCGGGAGAGGGCTGAGGGTGAGGTCTCTACGCCGTGCGCGTCGGGTTCGCTCGCGACTCCGCCACGATTTCCGGAAGCAGCGATAGCACTCGCTCGATCTCGTCGGGAGTGTTCTCCGGGCCCACGGTCAGACGCAGCGCACCGAACGCGCGGCGCAGCGGCATCCCGATCGCGGTGAGCACGTGTGAGGGCTCCCACGTAGCCGAGTTGCAGGCGCTACCGGCGCTGGCAGCGACGCCCGCTTTGTCGAGCGCGGCGAGGAGGGCGTCGGACTCCGCGCCGTCGAGGCTGAAGTGGGCGTTGTTCGGCAGGCGCATCTCCGGGTGGCCGGTGAGTGCCGCGTTCGGGGTCGTCTGCAGTACGCCTTCGACAAGCCTTGTGACCAGGCCGCGGCAGGTGCGCGTGTAAGCGTCGCGGTTGGCCTGCGCCTCCTCCAGCGCCACGGCCGTCCCAAAGATCGACGCAACGTTCTCCGTGCCGGCGCGGCGCTGGCGCTCCTGGCCGCCGCCGCTGATCAGTGAAAGGAACGGCGTGCCTCGGCGCATGTAGAGGACGCCGGCGCCCTTCGGCCCGCAGAACTTGTGCGCGGAAAGGCTGAGCAGGTCGACGCCGAGGTCATCGACTCGCAGTTCGAGGGCGTTGGCCGCTTGCACGGCGTCGGTGTGGATGGCGATGCGACGCTTGAAGGACTTCCCGCGTTCTCTTATGGCCGCCGTGATGTGCGAGAGCGGCTGGATCGTGCCGATCTCGTTGTTGGCGAGCATGACGCTGACCAGCACAGTGCGATCGTTGACGGCGCGCGCGACGTCGTCCGGACTGGCGACGCCATAATTGTCGACGGGTACGTACGTCACCTCGAAGCCGAACTTCTCCAGCCACTCGGCGGAGTGCAAGACGGCGTGGTGCTCGACCGTCGTCGTCACGATGTGATTGCCGAGGCCGGCTCGCTGCTGGGCGAGCGCGACGCCTTTGATCGCCGCGTTGATCGACTCCGTGCCGGCGCCGGTGAAGACGACTTCCGCCGGCTTGCAGCCCAGGATCGCGGAGACGCGGCCCCGGGCGTCGTCCAGTGCCCGCGCCGCCGCCCTCCCTAGTGCGTACTGTCCGGAGGGGTTGCCGTACTGCCCTTCGAGGTGGGTGAGCATGGCGGCGAGCGCCTTCGGGTGAAGGCTCGTGGTGGCGGCGTGGTCGAGGTAGATGGCGGTCTTCATGGGGTGTCGATACCGGGGCGGGGTATCGATTAAAGGTTATCAGAAGGCGGCGGAAGGGGGAAGTTCAGGGAAGGTGGCAGGTCCGCACTGTCTGTAGTTCCGACCGGAGTTCGCCGCAGCTAACCCGAACGGAGGAATCTTGCATACCGAAGCGCCAATTTGTCGGCCGAACCGTCGAACACCCACACCGGAGATACGACGAACGTTATCCTGGATGCCCGCAGACCAGCCCGAACAGTCCAGTATCCCGGAAACGGTCGTCGGGGTGCAGGGTGATGAGCTCGGCGCGAAGGTCGGCCTCGAATTCACCCACGCGGTCGCCGAAGAGCGGGCGTCCCGCGAACGAGGTCGACCAGAGATGGCCGATCACGCCGTCGATGTCCCACTCCTGCTCGCGCGGGTAGTCGCGGTTCAACTCGACGCGCCAGCCGTTGCGCGGCAGCACTTGCTCGAACCGCTCGCTAACCGCTTTGAAGATGGTGCCGCCGACACGCCGCCGCTTACCGAGATAGCGCTGGACGACTGCGGTCACGACCTTGTGCCAATCCTCAGGCCCGTCCAGCCAGCCTGCAATCCCACCTGCCAGCGCGATGCCGCAGCCCGGCTCCAGCAACTCCCGGACGCGTGCCAGCACGAGATCGCGGTCCATCCAGTGGAACGAGGAGCCGCATGTCACCAGCCGAAACATCCCGAGCTCCGCCGAGATCTCTTCGGCGGGCATGATCTGCCAGCTCACGTTGTTAGTGGTGGAGAGGTGCTGTCCCTGCGCGATCATCTCGGCGCTGACGTCCAGCGCGAGGACGGGTTCGAAGTGCGGCGCCAGCGGCAACGTCAGCGTCCCTGGCCCGCAGCCCAGGTCGAGCAGGCGTCCCGCGCCGTCGAGCTCGTAGTGGGCAACGATGTTCGCGATCAGCTCCGGTGGGTAGGGCGCGCGGTAGCGCGCGTAGTAGTAGGCTGTCCCGGCGAAGAGGGAGTCGTCGTAAGGCATCGCCTACCGCGAGAGCAGGCCCGCGTCGATGATGAAGGGAGAGCCGGTGACGTAGCGAGCGCGGTCGGAGGCGAGATATCGGACGGCCTCGGCGACGTCTTCGGCCTCGATCCAGGGAACGGGGAGCAGGTTGTCGGCGGAGCGCCTGGCGATCTCTTCCGGGGTCGCGCCTTCAAGGGCGGCGAGGCCGTCGTTCATCGGCGTGTCGACGGCCGTCGGGTGGATGGAGACGACGCGGATGCCGTGCGGCGCCAGCTCGATCGCCCAGGAGCGCGTGAGGCCGGTGAGCCCCCACTTGGACGCGGAGTAGTGGCTGAGCCGCGCCATCCCGCGCAGACCGCCCACGGACGAGTTGTTGATAATCACCCCGGACTTCTGGGCGATCATCACGGGGATCACGCGGCGAGCAACGAGCCACGCGCCCTTCAGGTTGATGTCGATCATGGCGTCCCACTCCGCCTCGGTCAGCTCGTGGGCGAGGCCGTAGGCGCAAATGCCGGCGTTGTTGAAAAGCACATCGATGCGCCCGAATTTGGCGACCGTCTGGTCGACCTCGGTGGCGATTGCCGCGTCGTCACGGACGTCGCCCTCGAACGCCAGGCATTCGGAGCCGGCATCGCGGCTGGCCTCTTGCAGGCTGCGCAGGTCGTCCGCGGATCCGAGGTCGTAGCCCGGATAAGCGAGCGGCTTCGCCACGTCAAAGGCGGCGATGCGCGCGCCGTGCGAGGCGAGGTTGAACGCGACGGCGCGGCCCTGTCCGTGCGCCGCGCCGGTCACGAAGGCGACCTTGCCCTCGAACTCGCGGTCGGACGTCATCAACCGTTCACCTGGGGGTCAAGCTTTAGCCTGACCGCTGCGGCAAACCGGTACGGTTCCAGGTACTCGTCGAGATCGATGTCGAGCGCGTTGTTCAAGACGTTGGTCGCCACCATCATCGCCCCGAACGCTGTTAGTGCCACCATCTGCTCATCGCTGAACTCGGCGGCCAGCCGGGCGTAGAGCTCGTCGGGCACGCGGCCGAACGGCTTCGAGAGGCAGCGGCCGAAGTCGACGACGAGTTGCTCGCGCGCGCCCAGAGTCAGCTCGTCGGGATTCTCGCCGGAGTCGATCAGAATGCGACGGAAGAACGTCGAGCAGATGAGGCAGTCGGTCTCCGTCGAGGTCGCGTGCGAGAAGAGCGTGACGAGCCGGTCGCCCAGGAACGGCTGTATGACGTCTCGCAGCGTGTACCACTCCATCAGCGCATGGAATGCCGCCATCGAGTGGAGGAGCGTGCTCTTCATGTTGGTCATGCGTCCGAGGTCGCGGACAGTCGCGTCGTGGGCGGCCCGCTGCTCCGGCGAGGCGCCTTCGGAGTCGACGGGGCGGATGCGCGGCATGCCTATAGAGTCGAGGGTCAGGGGTCACGGGTCAAGCGCGCGTTCCCGTTGTCAGAGCACAACAGTCGACGCTGACAGCACGGGCGGCAGAGTGCCGGGCAGTCGAGACCAACTGTCGCCGCCGTTGCGACTGGCATAGATCGCCCCGTTCGTCGTGCCGACACAGACGCCTTCGGCGTCAAGGCCGCAGGGCTAAGACGAGCGAGCGGCGGCGAAAGATTCGGGCGAGCACGCGATTCCCCTCAATTACAACGCAGGGTTGCACGGCGCCGGCTCGTGAGCTCGGGGTCAGGAGTTGCGACGCGATCTGCCGGATACGGCCCTTGCGAGGCGCCTGCCCAGAGCGCCGCAAAACGGTTCGGGTATCAGCCAGAGACAAGCAGCACTGAGAAAGGCGAAACCAGCCAGAGCGCCTTGCTTTAAGAACACCGCTGCGACGCCGGGTGGTACGACCCAAGCTCGAAATGGAAACAGCGTTGCGGCTAGGCGTTTAGCACGCTTTTCCACGTTATCCACAGGACACAGGTTAAAGGAGCCCTAGTGATTAGCAACCACCCTTATCCACAACTGCGCTGCGAACATGTGGAGGTTGAGTGGGAAAGGGGGAGCATCTATGTCGATAGACGATTATCACATCTAGACAAGCATCGTGTTCAGGGCCATTAGCGGTTACTCAAGCCCGTCGCGGAAGCGCCGGTAGTCGATCGCTTTAGCGGCCGCTCGGGCGGCGGCGCCGAAGCTCGTGAACGTAGCCACGCCCTTCTCCAGGAGCTTGCCGCGAATCTCGCTCATCACGTCTTCGACGTGGGACGGGTGCGCGATCACCAGAAAGGGCTTGGCGGAGCGGTCTCGGTGCGAGGCAAGAGTCTCGACGAGCGCGTCCATGATCGCGGGCGATTGGCGCATCCGCCGCGCCATGAATGTACCGCTGATCTCCAGCGCCACCGCGTCCACGTTTTCGTCCTCCTCCAGGATGTCGAACAGCTTCTGCAGGTTGCCGGGGACGAAGCCCATCCCGATCGTGCCGCCGGCATCGAGCGGGTTGCGGTAGGAGCCTCCGATGATGTTGAAGAACGCAGCGAGCTTCTCGTACGAAGCCGCCGTGAGCAATGGAACTTCCAGGCCCGCGCGTTCGAAGGCGTCGGTGATGACGACGGACTGGCCGCCCGTCATCGCGATCAGGCCCATGCGCCGGCCCGTTCCCGGCTTACAGTGGACGAGCGCCTTCGCGGTGTCGATCGTTTCGTCGAGGTCGTTTGTCTGGATTGCGCCGGCCTGGCGCATCGCGGCGTCCCAGATCGCCGGCGCCGAGGCGAGCGAGGCCGTGTGCGAGTAGACCGCGCGGGAGCCTGACGTCGTCGTGCCGCCCCGCCAGACGACAATGGGCTTGCGCCGCGCGGCCGCCTTCAGCGAGTCGAGGAAGCGGCGTCCGTCCTTGACGCCTTCGATGTACATGGCGATGACCTCGGTCTCGGGGTCCTGCGCGAAGTAGTCGAGGTAGTCAGGCGCGTCCAGCAGCACGGCGTTCCCGAAGCTGACAGTCTTCGAGCACTTGATCCCGTGCATAGAGCCGACGAGCGAGAAGTTAATCGTGTGGGTGCCACTCTGGCCGATGAAGGCGACGTTGCCCGCGTCGCCGGCCGGCTGGTCGGCGCTGTGGCGCACGCCGAGCCGGCGGTTGTACATGCCCATGCAGTTGGGGCCGATCAGCAGCAGGTCGCCCTCCCGCGCGATCTCGGTGATCTGGCGCTGAGCCTCGATGCCGTCCTCCGTGTCGGTCTCCGCGAAGCCAGACGTGAACAGTGCGACGGCGCCGACCTTCTTCGCGACGCAGTCGGCCACGATGCGCGCCGCGACCGGCCGTGGCACCGCGCAGAGCACGTAGTCGATCTCGTCTGGCACATCGGCCAGGCTCTTGTAGTTAGCGACACCGAGTTCTTCGATGCCCGGGATCTCGTTGGGGTCGATCTGGACGGAGTAAAGCTTGCCGATGAACGTCTTCATCGCGTGCAGCCACATATATCCCATCGCCTTCTTGTCCCCGACAACGGCCACCGTGCGCGGGTTAAGCGAGCGGTCCAGGCGGGCGATGAGATCGCCGGAGTAGGGCATAGCGTCCTGCATCCTACAACGGCGGCGGGCAGGAGGGCTATGCGCGAATCAGTAAGTGAACTGAAACGATTCGGCGATCTGACGGAACGTCTGCACGTCGGGCACTGTTTGCGTGTAGTAACCGGCGATACCAAAGCATTCCCCCTTGTACACGAGGCTAATGCCTAAGCGAGAGTAGTGCCACCTTCACCCTAGCTTGGGCCGCTCGCGGACAGCCACGCCGGCTGCCCGCCGAGCGGCCATGCCGCTGATCCGGGCTCGATCGTGGTGGCATTCGTTACGGGATCAAACGAAATCGCACCGCACGCGCTTGTGCCTGCGGCGGCATAGTGTAGGATCTCCACCTTTACTAATTCAGGCGGCAGGCCTGGTCGTGGAGAAAAGGCTGCTGGGTCTAGTGAATACACGGCGGAGGCTGAGGCCCCCTCGTCCTCTTCGAACCAGGACGGCGGATACTCCCATGTGTCCCGGTGGCCCGAATCGGAGTACGTCAACCAGTCGTCCGGAACTGGCGGAGGAGACGGGTAGACCGTGGGCGTACGAGCCGGCGTTGCGCTCGGCGTAATAGACGTGGCCGGAGTCGTCACTGGCAATGAGGTTGGCGAGGCCGTCTCGCTGCGAACTGCGGGACTGCTTACGGAAGCGCTGGGAGTCGATGATGCCTCATCGCCGCCTCCGCACGCAGCCATCGTCGCTAGGACGAATGTGGCAAGCAACACGGTCAAAAGCCTCAAGTGGATTGCCCTCGTTTGGGATAACGAAGGTTAGGCGATAACGATCCGCGCGTCGACGGCGATCAGGCCGTCCTTGAACGCGAAGACTGGGTTCAGGTCGATCTCTTCGATCTGCGGGTTGGCTTCGACGAACTCCGAGAGATTAAGGATTAGCGATTCGAGCGCGGCGATGTCGGCGGCGTCCCGGCCGCGCGCCCCTTCCAGCACCGGGTAGCCCTTGATCTCGCGCACCATCTGGCGGGCGTCTCGCGGCTCCAGCGGCACGATTCGGAAGGCGACGTCCTTCAGCACTTCGACGAGGACGCCGCCGAGGCCGAACATCAGTACGGGGCCGAACTGCGGGTCCTTGCTCATGCCGATGATGACCTCTATGCCGGCAGGCGCCATGTGCTGCACGGCGACACCTTCGATCCGAGCGTCGGGCTGAACTTCCCGTACGGCGTCAAGCATCTCCTCGAACGCCGAGATGACTTCCTTTGTAGACTCGAGGCCGACTCTGACGCCGCCGACGTCCGATTTGTGGGTGATGTCCTGCGAGACAATCTTGATTACGACCGGGAACCCGGCCCTCTTCGCCGCCTTGCTGGCGTCTTCCGCCGTCCTCGCGAGCTGAGCTTCGGCGACGGGGATGCCGGCAGCCGCCAGCACTTGCTTCGACTCGATCTCGGTCAGCACGGTGCGGCCGTCTTTCTTGGCGCGTTGGATGGCTTTGGCAAGCGTAACCACGGCTCTCCTCATTGCCTCACTTATCCCGAGGCTCTCGAAGGATAAGTTGACGCGCGTGAGAAGGTCAACGAGAGAACGGAGCGCAAAATGGAAAGGGCGAGGCAATTGCCTCGCCCTTGTAGTTTCGAAAGTTAGGCCGGTTAGACGGACAACTTCTGCGCGGCAACTGGTGCTGGCTTAACGCTGCGGGTCATCACCTTGCGCTGGCTGTAGTTCAGAAATTCGCGCTTCTTGCCACAGCTCTTGCAGTGGCCCTCGCTCGTTTCCCCGTTCGGCGTGTCGATCATCCAGTGGTGGGCGCATTCGTCGTAGACTGCGTCTGACGGGGCGGCGGTCAGCTCTGCTCGCAGGTTTGCCAATGGGACCTCCTCTAGCTCTAAGCGGGGCGGACGTTCCTGAGCTTGTCGCGAGGACTCCGGTATCTGGGGGACGGTTACCGGAGCGCACTAAGTCACTATAACGTGAACGTCAGGTTACGGGGAATACCCTTGGGCGTGATTTTGCGACGATTTGCGCCTGAAATCGCCTATTCAAACGATCGCGGCTTCTGTGTACACGCCGAGCACGTCGCGCATCACATCGCAGCACTCCTGCAGCGTAGCGTAGGCGTTGACGGCTTCCAGCAGGTAAGGCATCACGTTGTCGCCGTCCCGCAACGCCGATTCGAGCGCCTTTAGCGTGCGCGACGTCTCACGATCGTTACGAGAGCGGCGGACTTCGGCGAGGCGCTCGACCTGACGGTCGTAACCCTGTGGGTCCATGTCGAGGATCGGGATCTCGATCGGCTCGTCCATCACATAGTCGTTGACGCCCACGATCGTGCGATCGTGCACGTCGATCTCGCGCTGGTAGCGGAAGGCGGCGTCGGCGATCTCGCGCTGGAAGAAGCCGCTCTCGATCGCCGGCAGCACGCCACCCAGGTCCTCGAT
>DAINDD010000062.1:0-663 GCA_036732045.1 Chloroflexota bacterium | reverse complement strand
CATCGGCCTCGGTCTGGTCGGTCAGCTTCTCGACGAAGTACGAGCCCCCAAGCGGGTCGACAGTGTTGGCGGCGCCGGATTCGTGCGCGAGCACTTGTTGTGTGCGCAAAGCGAGACGAGCTGCCTTCTCGCTGGGCAGGGCGAGCGCTTCGTCCATGGAGTTCGTGTGCAGCGACTGCGTCCCGCCCAGCACAGCCGCCAGCGCCTGGATCGCTGTGCGCACGAGGTTCACCTCCGGCTGCTGTGCGGTCAGCGAAACGCCGGCCGTCTGCGTGTGAAAGCGTAGCCACCACGAGCGCTCGTTCTTGGCGCCAAACGTCTCGCGCATCTCGGTCGCCCAGATGCGGCGGGCGGCGCGGAACTTGGCGACTTCCTCGAACAGGTCGTTGTGCGAGTTGAAGAAAAACGACAGCCGCGGCGCGAAATCGTCGATATCGAGGCCGCGGTCCAGGCACCAACGCACGTACTCGAAGCCATCGGAAAGCGTGAAGGCGAGCTCTTGAACCGCCGTCGAGCCGGCCTCGCGGATGTGGTAGCCGGAGATCGAGACGGTGTTCCACTTCGGCATCTCCCGCGAGCCAAACTCGATCGTGTCGACGACTAGCCGCATCGAAGGCTCCGGCGGGAATAGGAACTCCTTCTGTGCAATGAACTCCTTGAGGA
>DAINDD010000061.1:0-16890 GCA_036732045.1 Chloroflexota bacterium | reverse complement strand
ATCCACAGGCCGATTCGCCGTCGGCGCCATTCTATGTCTGCTTAGCGTCGCCGGGCGGCGAAGAGCCGCGCCGGGATCGTTGACACCGATCGGCATTGCTACCTACGATTGAATGCGCTGGAGCAATGTTCGAACGGAAGCCTTGGTCCGAGCTTGGTCTCCTCCGGATGATTATTGTCGGGGTGTTCGTCCTCGCGATTCCCATCGCTCTGATCACCACGACTGTCCGGGTAGCCGTCTCTGAAAAAGCGCTGTACGACTACTCTGTCCGCAACTACGGTGCTGAGCGCGCGTCCGGTATTCCCGAATCGGCGCTAATTGGGGCGAACGGCCAGATCCGGGATTACTTGGTCTCGCCAGTCACCGGTCCGCTCGCCATCACGCTAGCCAATGACCGGGCTTCGACGACGCCGCTCTTCAGCGCCAAAGAGACCGCTCACATGGCGGACGTCCGCTCGCTAGTACAGCTGGCGTTCAAGGTACAGGTGATATCGGTCGCTCTCATGCTCACGCTGGCCGTCGCGATGATCGTGCTCTGGCCAACACGCGTTCTTGCGGCTGCCTCATTAAGGGGCGGGTTGCTAACTGCTGGCGTGATTGCGGCGGGCGGCGCGCTGGCCATGACGGGCTTCAGCGGCGCGTGGTCACTGTTCCATCAGATCGCATTTACGAACAACCTCTGGGAACTGAACCCGCTGACCGATCACCTCATCCAGATGTACCCTGAGGCGTTCTGGCAGGACATTGTGACCGCGCTCGGCGCATTTCTCATGGTTCAGGCGCTCGGGCTGACGGCGCTTTCGGCAGCCTATCTTGTGCTCACCCCCGAGAAGAGCAACGGCATCGACGCGCGCGCCCTCCCCCACTCTGCCCGACCCGTGACGCCCAATTAGACCACCCGCACCTGACGCGGGCCGAACTCCGGGCAGTAAAGCCGTTGCGGCCGCAGTCTCGTATGATCTGCTACGTCTCTAACAAGGCGGCAGCGTGCCATCGAGATGGCCCGACACTACGTGTGGTTATTGACTATTCGTCGCCGGTTCCAAGACATCCAATCAACTTGATGCCGCCACTTCTGACGAGCGATCCAGGAGTGCGGAGAGGCAGATCAGCTGACCTGTAATGCCACTCAAGGAGGGGCCGCTGAAGGCTCCCTTCATTCCACCAGTGCTCCTAATTGTTAGCAGCTTGCATACGCCAAAGGGGCAGGAATAAGAGCGATAGTGCGATTTAGCAGCTTGCATTATCGAAAATACCTTCTAAGCAGTAGGTTGTAGGTTCGAATCCTACCGGGGGCGCCATTGGATTTACGCCAGTGGGCTGGGGGTTCATTCAGGTATGGACCAGCTTGCAGCTTGCATCCGAGTGCGCCTAATTGTTCGCGCGAATCCGACTCTATTTCGCAATTTGCGCGAAGCGCCAGGTTGTGAAGCAGGCTCAGAGCAAGCCCTTCTGCCTTCCACCCAGACGGTCGCTGGGGTTGATCCCCGGCGTCTCACGCTCCAGAGATGTTACGCCTGAACACCTAACCACCCGTTAGGGGAGTGTTTGCGCGCAGGAAAACGGGTCCGGACGGCGGTGTTTCTTCATAGGAAAAGTTTGGCGAAGAAGCGGTCGTTCTGTGCGCTCCGCCAGTCTCTTCCCGCTCAAAAGCAGTCATATGTTTCGATTCGCCCGATCGAGCGTAGCGAGTCGATCCCGATAGAGCGAGCCTCTTGACAGCGTTCTCACCACCTGATGGGAATTCCGATACCAGAAAAGGATTCAGGTGTCCTTCTCCAGCGAAAATGCGCCTCATCAGCCACGCCAGAATCGCCCAACACGATGGCCGCCGTACCAGTGCTCCCCGGTCGCACGCAGCCGGAGACCGACCTGGCCCGACGGAGGCAGTAGCCGGTGGCAGCGCGGACACACGGGCTCGATCACCCGACGCCACACCCCCGTCACTGACTTCACCGTCAGCGCCCACCGACCCGGGGCGGGCCGCCCGCAGAAGATGCACTTCACCGCCAGGCCAAGGTATGCGCGACGACACTGGTTCGTCAGAGGCGTTTGGCACTCCTCAGGGTGGTGCCCCCCTCTCATACTTGTTGCCTCGGCGCGTCTCTGCGTCGCAGGGGCACGCCGCGGCGACGCGACGCTAAGGATAGTTATCGGTCGCTAGGCTGCTGAGGCCGGCCACGGCTTATGAGCGTGAGTCGTTCTTCCCGGGCAGAGGGACACAGGTTCGATCCCCGTCTCCCGCTCC
This sequence comes from Chloroflexota bacterium, assembly GCA_036732045.1. GTDB lineage: Bacteria > Chloroflexota > Dehalococcoidia > SM23-28-2 > RBG-16-64-32 > DATKKM01. The sequence goes on along the minus strand of DAINDD010000061.1, from coordinate 14,642 downwards.
AGCTGTTCCATCGCGCCGGCGTACGGCGCCTCCGGTGCCAAGTCACCCTTCCGATCCCGCTGACATTCGGGCACGATAGGCTTATGAACGGCCCCGCCGTGCCCCAGCCCAGCGCAAACTGTTAGACGAAAGGAGTGAGTGAAGATGGCGGTCGAGGTGAAATTCAAGATGGAGAGAGAAACAAAGAACACAGTAAGGTTCGAAGAGCTTCACGAGGACGGCGTGCCGCCTAAGATCGGCACACTGTACGTCCAGAAGTGGGCTCTTAACGGACTCGACCTAGCGAAAGATTTGCAGGTGACGATCGAAGAGGCATGATGGTGGATTTAGTTTGAGCCGTCGCCGGCGTAGGGCCCAGGAGCGGAGAGCAACTAAGGAAAACAGAGGACGACGAAAGTCGCTCTTGCTCGTCATTCTCTTGGTCATTGTCGCTATCGTCGTCGCCGTCGGCCGATCTACGAGATTTGGACTCGTCGGCATCTAACATGGACCTCTGCCGCAGAAATGGCGTCGTCGAGGCACCACTATGGCCGGGTAGTGTGGTAACCGTTTGCGACGTAGGCCGCTCCCCTCCCTGAATCGAACCAGAACCCTGAGCGATATAATCGCCCCACGAGCATGACTTGGGAACCTGAATTGGACGAGATCCGCCGTCGTCGCGAGCTAGCGCGGGAGATGGGTGGCGCCGAGCGCGTTGCGCGTCATGTCGCCGAAGGCAGAACGCCGGTTCGCCAACGCATCGAGCAGCTGCTGGACGCCGGCTCGTTTCGAGAGGTCGGCTCGCTGGCCAGCAAGGTCGAGTACGACGAAGACGGGCGCATCAAGGACTTCACACCCTCCAACTTTATTACGGGCCGGGGGACGATCGACCGCAGGCCCGTGATCATCGGCTGCGACGACTTCACCGTTCGCGGCGGCGCGGCTGATGGCGCGGTCGGCAATAAGATGGGTTGGAGCGAGGGAACAGCGCACGAGCTGCATCTGCCGATAGTGCGCCTGGTCGATGGCACGGGCGGGGGCGGGAGCGTCCGGACCAACGCTGCGCTAAGGCGCTCCTACGTCCCGGCGATTCCCGATTGGGACGTCTCCGTCGCTCTTCTCTCGGAAGTGCCCGTGGTCGCGGCGGCGCTGGGGCCCGTCGCCGGTCTAGGTGCAGCGCGCGTCGCAGCGTCCCACTTTTCGGTCATGGTACGTGGATCGAGCCAGCTGTTTGTCGCCGGGCCGCCCGTGGTGCGGCGCGCCTTCTCGCACGATGTGGAAAAAGAAGAGCTTGGAGGCTCTCACATCCACGCGCACGGCAGCGGCGCCGTCGACAACGAGGTGGAGAGCGAAGAAGAGGCTTTCGAGCACATCCGCCGCTTCCTCTCGTATTTGCCGTCGTCGGTCTGGGAGACCCCGCCCGTGACCGAGCCCACGGACGACCCGGACCGGCGCGAGCCGGAGCTCATCTCCATTGTCCCGCGAGATCGGCGCAAGGTTTACAACATGCGACGAATCCTTAACCTCGCAGTCGATATCGATTCCTTCTTCGAGATCGGGAGGCACTTTGGGCCCTCACTCATCACGGGACTGGCTCGCCTGGACGGTATCCCGGTGGGCGCGATGGCGAACGATCCGGCGTTCATGGCCGGGTCGATCGATGCCGCGGCTGCCGAGAAGATGACGCGGTTCGTCGATCTGTGCGACACCTTCCGCCTTCCCGTCGTGAACTTCGTCGACAACCCCGGCTTCCTCGTCGGTACAGAAGCTGAGCGGCAGGGCACGATCCGAAAGGGAGTCCGAGCGCTCGCCGCGGTCTATCAGGCTACGACTCCCTGGTGCTCGATCATCGTGCGGAAGGCGTTTGGCGTTGCAGGGGCCGGCCACTCGAACCACACGCGCTCCAGTTCGCGTTATGCCTGGCCGTCGGGCGAGTGGGGGTCGCTTCCAATCGAGGGAGGAGTCGAAGCTGCTTACAAAAGACAGCTCCAGGCGTCCGATGACCCGGACAAGCTGCGCGATGAGCTCGAAGGGAAGCTGGCCTCTCTCCGCGATCCGATCCTCACCGCTGAGGCCTTTGGCGTGGAGGAGATCATCGACCCTAGGGACAGCCGGCCGCTGCTCGTTGAGTTCGCCCGGCGCGCGCACGAGATCGTCGCAGCAGAAGTCCGCGGTCCGAAAAGCCGTGGCATGCGACCGTAGACGCTAACGCCAGCTATTGCGGACTACGCCCAGTTCTGCGTGGCGCTTGCCGACCCGGCTTGAGGCATAATCGATGTGCAAAGTGATAGGTTCTTCGATCTTCGGGAGACGACTAATGCGCCCGCCCATGATTTTCGCGCTGGCACTTCTCGCGATGACCGCGTGCTCAGGCGGCAGCTCCACGGCAAGTCCGACGCCGGAGACCCACTCAATCACCGGAGTCTTCACGATCGCCAACATGACTTGCCCTGACCTCGCCGGGTCTCCCTTGAGCTACCTCCTGGGCCTTGCGATTACCGTTAAGGACGGCCAGGGAGCCGTCCTGGGTGCGGGCAAGTTCTCGACCGACGGAGTGACGATGGACAACCCGACTGCTTGCGATCTCCGCTTTACGATACCGAACGTGCCAAAGGCCGCCAGCTACACGGTCGACAGCGGCGCCGCGGGATCGGTGTCGGTTACATACGACGAACTGAACGGCAACAACTGGCAAGTTAACCTAGACATCGGTAGTTGACGATCGCTACGCGCGGACGCGAGAGCTCCCTCGATCCGGCAGACCGCGTCCATTTTCATGCAACGCTGTATCCCACGCGCCGGAATCTATCGCGGACGCGCCGAAACCCCCGGCGCGCCTCTTGGGCTCGCCTTCATCTCTTCCTCTGGCGATGCTAACGCCACTTCGTGTAGGACCTACAGGACCTAGGCTGTTGGCTCTGCGCGGCCGGGAACTTTCCAACTCCGACTTTCGTCATTCTAGGGAAGACGATTCGCCGAGTTCGGAAAAGAGAATGGATATCATGTGGAGGAAGTTCGAGTTGATCATGGTCGCTCTCGTAGCGATTCCCGCGTTGTTAGCGGTGGCGTGCGGGGGCACCGGAGACGCCGGTGCCGCTCCGGCCAATACTAGCCTTTCTCCGGGTGTTGGCGGCGCGGCGGTTGCTCAAAGCAGTTCCTCCACTCTGGATCAAGGGATCACGGTCTCCGGCGTGGGCACGGTTACGACGAAGCCGGACACCGCAGTTCTATCTTTGGGCGTTTCGACCTTAGCAAGCACCGCGGTTCAGTCTAGAGACCAAGCGGCAAGCGCAATGAACAAGCTGCTCGATTCGCTAAAGGCCAACGGTGTAGATGAGAAGGACATTGCGACGACTCAGTTCAGCCTGAACCCGGAGTACAACTACACGGGGACTAGCCAGAGGCTCACGGGATACCGGGTTACGAACTCCGTGTCAGCGAAAGTGAGGAACATAGATCACGCGGCCGATAGCTTGGACGCAGCGGTCAACGCTGTCGGCGACGATCTCCAAATCGGCGGCATCACATTTACAGTCGACGACCCAAGCGCTCTGACTACTCAAGCCCGCACCGCAGCTATGAATGACGCTCACGGCAAGGCTCAACAGCTTGCAAATGAAGGAGGCGTGACGCTCGGCAAGCCTACCTCTATTACCGAAGTATCAAGTCCTGCGCCGACGCCTATTGTCTTCGACAAGAGCCAGGGCGCGCGGTCGCCGGAGCTGCCAGCACTACCGTAGAGCCCGGGCAGCAGGAGATAACTGTGAGCGTGCAGGTGACGTATGCGGCTCAGTAGGGGCGTGCCGGAAGATCGGTGGAGTTCCTCCTCGACCAATGTCTCCGCATGCCGCTGTAGGACCGGGCGACGCTAACACCCGTTATTTCCGTGATTGCGCTTTGTCTACTCCGTCCAACCGAGATGCTTTTCATGCAGGTGGACCAATGTACTCAGTGAACCGGAGGGATGCCGGGCTTTGACATTGCATTAGAAAAGTTTAATGCATCTCTCATAGATGATTCACCGCGCCTTGCGAGCATAATCATTAGAGAACTCCAAACAACAACTGATAGAGAGGCCCATGAAATGAAGAAGGCAATCATCGCGGGCGGCATCTTCGCCGTCATCGTCATCGGCACTCTGGCGGTGGCCGTGGCGGGCGCGCAGACCAACTCGCCGACGGCCACGCCCGTACCGTCTTCGACTGTTTCGCCGGGGAAAGGGAACGGCGCCCTGCGACAGCAATTCCTGCAGGACGTGGCGAGCAGGCTAGGCGTTTCCGTGGACACCCTGCAAGGCGACATCAAGGACAGCGAGAAGGCGCTGATCGACCAGGCCGTGACCGACGGCAAGCTGACGCAGGACCAGGCGAACGACCTGAAGACGCGTATCGACAACGGAGAGAACGTCCAGTTGGGTAAAATCCTCGGCAACCACCCGAAGGGCATCCGGCGCGTCGTGAACGACATCATCGGTGAGGCCGCGAAGGTGCTGGGTCTGCAGAAGTCCGACGTAACTGCCGGGCTGAAGGCTGGCACTAGCCTGAACGACATCGCCAATGCTCACGGCATGAGCACAGCAGACTTCCACACAAAGCTGCTGGCCCAGGTCAAGTCAGATCTAGACACCCAGGTGGCGTCCGGCGCGATCACGCAGGCGCAGGCGGACCAGGCATATCAGAAGTTCAGCAACAACATCGACAAAATCACCAACGGCACGCGCGTCAACTTCCCCGGCTTGCGGCGGGGCTTCCGCGGCGGCCCTTTGTTCGGCGCGCCAAATGGCATCGTCCCCGGCGCACCGAGTGCGACACCCGCACCTTCTGGCAGCCCAACGACAATCTTCTAACGGCGGCTAACCTCCAAAGGCGAGAGGACCCCTGCGCGGGCGCTATTTTGTCCGCTATCGTGTCGCGACCAGACAGGTGCGACTAACTTGCAGTAGTGTCGCGCCTGCTCACTTCGTACACGCGCACCGGCTCCTCGAAGCCCTTGGCGACGAACTCCCCGCGGTCGGAGAACAAGAACCCCTTACCGCTGCACAGGCCACGCACCGTATCCGCCACCAGTATCTCGCCGCCCTCGGCCTTCGCCGCGATCCGCGACGCTAGGATGACCGTCGCGCCGAAGAGATCGCCGTTCTCCTCGATTGGCTCGCCGGCATTGAGGCCGACGCGGACCGAAAGCTGCTCGCCCTCGCGCTCGGCAAAGGCACGCTGCAGGGCGACGGCGCATTCCACCGCCTTCGTCACCGAGCCGAACGAAGCCATGAAGCCGTCGCCCATCGTCTTCACCTCGGTGCCGCCGTTCGCCTTCAGCACCTCGCGGGTGATGCTCTCGTGCTCGCGCAGCACGTCGCGGCCCTTCTTGTCGCCCAGCCGCTGCATCATCTCGGTATGGCCGACGAGGTCGGTGAAGAGAACTGTTCGGAGGCTGGCGCCTCGATCGGACTCATGCGTTCGCTTCGCTGCTCGCTCCCCGAGGACAAACTCATCGACGCTGTCAATGAAACGGTTGAGCTCGCTCTCACCATCGAGGAACAGGTGATTGTCCCCCTCCAGCGGTAGAAAGCGTGCCTCAGGAATGAGCGAGGCGAGTTCACGACCACCGGCAAACGGCGAAACGGCATCTCCACGGCGGTGCAATACGAGAGTCGGCACCTTCACGCGACTCGCGGTCACAGTGACGTCAAGCGCCAGGTTGACCTCTATAGCGCGTGCCGCAACTTTCGGTGAGGACATCTCGCGCTGAAATTCGTTGAGCATCCGCATCTCCTCAAGCCCGCCTCCTGGCATGAAAGCAGCGGTAAAGAGTTGCCTCACTGCCGGCGTATTCCAGCCCTGCCTGACCAGCCCGACAAGGGACTGAACCATCTCCGCATTCATTCGAGACCGCGCCCCCGCGCCGTACAAGACAAGGTGGCTGACTCGTTGCGGGTTCCGAACTGCGTACTCCACAGCCGTGCTTCCGCCCTGTGATATTCCGAGCAAGGCGAATCGCTCCAATCCCACGGCGTCAACCACTGCTTTCAGGTCAGCGAGGTAAGTTTCGAGTGACAAGTCCTCTACGTCACGATCCGAGAGCCCAGTGCCACGGCCGTCGTACCGTATGTACTGGTATCGCCCGCTGAGCGCCTCGTTCATGCCGCGCCAGAGGGGGCTGCGCGCTTCGAACTCAAGGTGGCTAAACCATCCAAGAGCACGGACCAATGGGTAACCCGCGTCAGCCGTCGAATATGCGATACGGAACCCGTCCTCCGTCGTGCAGTAGCGGACTTCGCCTTCCATGGCGCCAATTGTACAACCGGAGCCGTATGTGAGCCCCTCGAAGGGCGTCACTATCACGGGTTAGCAGCGCCGCCTGAGCGCTACGTGCTGCGATAGAGCCGGAGCACGCGGCCGGCCCTCCCAGGCGAACATCTCGGGCTTCGCCGCCCTCGGGGATCTTCTGAAGCGGCGCGGTCTGGTTGATCGGGTGGCGGTATCATACGGCGCGAAAGCAGCGAATTACGTGACGTCTATCACACGGCCCGACTGGCTCAATGCGTTCGGCGAGGCGATCGGCGGGGGCGACCGCGAAGGCGCGCTGCGGGCGCTGGAATCGCAGGCGACGGCGCACGCGGGGACAGCCCCGGCCGGCGAGAAGCGTGCATCGGTGAAGGAGAGGGCTAGCAGCCGGACGTCGGGTCCGGACAGGGTACGGAGCCGGAGAGGATGCTGTAGATGGTCGCCGTGGCGAGGACCACGCAGATCGTGAGCCAGAACAGATACAACCATACGGGCTCTTCGATCACGCGGTAGAACAGCCAGCGGGGCAGCCGATCGCGAAATCGGCGTTTGCCGCTATCGTCTCCTCCATCGAGGGCCATGGCGGCGAGTATTCTACGCTCATCGTTACGGCAGCTTCATTAGAAGCGGCTAAACCACTGGTATCATCAGCCGGATGTAGCTGCAATGGTATCTGACATCGTTCTCTCGTTCGGGTGGCCGGCCGGTTGGCTGGGGCAAGTGTCACGAATACTCGGCGGCTGCCGGGGACGGCGGCTTGGATTTTGGTGGCGGGAAGGTTTGGTTACGGGGTTGACGCTGCGGCTCAGGTGGTCAAGAGGTGCGCCATTCGGCGAGCATTCTCCTCTGCGCCTAATTGACCCATTTGAGCGGCGAGCCTAGCCCCAAGTATCGTCGGGCGATAAATCGGCTCTGACACATGACTTTCCGGACTATGATCGGTCACGCTAACAAACCGTAGTGCGAATCGCTTAGAACGATTGGCCTTCGGAAATCATATCTGGGGTGGGAACCGGTCATGAACTTTCTTCATCTCAACCACTTGTGCCGGGGCGCCACCTAGAACGAGGCGAGGTCCGCGACCGGTGATCGCCAGCATCGCCTAGATGCGGCCCCGCACTCCCAATGTAACAACAGTTGCCCCGCTGTCCTCTGTGTTATCAGGCAAGAGTCCGCCATCTGGAGGCAGATGAACGAGTTCTTCGACGCGGGAAACTACGCGTTCACTATCTATTGGTTGCCCGTCGCGTTCGTCGGGTTGATGGCCGCTACGCTTGGCCTCGCCACGTTGGTGCGCGAGCGAGGGTCGGCGGTGAGCGTGGCGTTCATGGTGATGGAGGTGAACACCGCTATCTGGTTGATCGGGTTCGCCGGCGCCTACGCCACGACGAATCCGGAGGTAGCACTCGCCTGGCTGAAGGTGATGTTCTTTGGCCTTGCGTTCCTGCCTACAGCGGTGCTGGCGTTCGCCTTCGCCGTCACGAACCGGTTCGAGCGGTATTGGCCGGTGATCCTGGTTTGCGCGGTGATTTCGGCGCTCACCCTCAGTATCAATGTCAGCACGGAAGTTTTTATCAACCACGCTCAGCACCACTTCTGGGGCTACTACGCGACTCTTCGCCCGCCGCTGTTCGCCTTCACGATTTTCGAGACCGGCTGTCTCATCGTTGCTGCCATAGTGTTGCGCTCGGCGCAGCAGTCTGCGCGCTCGCCCACGCAGCGGCGGCGTCTCACGGCGTTACTTGTTGCTCTCTCAATCGCCTACCTGGCGTCGGTGGACTGGCTTCCGTCTATGGGCGTGGAGCTCTATCCGTTCGGTTACGTCTTCATCAGCATCTTCATCCTAATGACAACGCGGGCCCTTTGGCGCTACCGGTTGGTTGACCTCACACCGGCGCTGGCCGCGAACCAGATCATCGAGACGATGGGCGGCGCCCTGCTCGTGCTGGACTCGGAAGGCACAATCAGAATCGCCAACCAGGCGGCGGCGGCGATGCTCGGTGCGCGCCGCGACAAGTTAATTGGCCAGCCATTCTCGGAGGCTCAACATCCGCCGTTCTCAGAGATCAAGGAGAGGCACGCAAGCGGTGTGGAGATCAACTACCACGACGGCGCCGACGAGCGGATAGCCGTAGTCTCCTCGTCCGTCCTGAAGAACCGGACCGGCGACGATATCGGGACGGTCTACATCGCGCACGACATATCCGAGCGAAAGCGGGCCGAGCAGGCGCTGCACAAGAGCGAGGCACTCTACCGGACGCTGATCGAAACGTCGCCAGAGTCCGTGATCGTGACCGACCAGCAGGGAGTGATCGTCATGGCGAATCGCCGGACGAAGGAGCTGTTGCGACTCGAAACCGTCGAGGGGCTACTCGGCGGGAACGCGCTCAACTTCGTGGTCGCAGAGGACCAGGAGCGCCTGCGGGAGAGCTTCGCTGCAGCGCTCGGGACCCGTGTTGTAGAGACCGTCGAATTTACGCTGATCAGACAAGATGGCGAGACTTTCCCCGCGGAGCTTAGCGTGTCGCGACTGGTCGACGAGGGCGGCGAAGTCAGCGGCTTCATCGCGATCTCTCGTGACGTGACGGAACGCAAGAGCGCCGAGGCCACAATCCGGCACCTGGCCTTCCACGACCCCTTGACTGGTCTGGCCAATCGTTCGCTGCTCATAGAGGAGCTGACGAGAGCCGCGATTCGGCTTGACCCGGAGGCAGGCAAGCTCGCAGTCCTCTACATGGACCTAGACGGGATGAAGGGTGTCAACGATACGTTCGGGCACTCGACCGGGGATCAAGTGTTACGCATCGTAGCGCAGCGCATGCAGCGTCTGATTCGCGCGTGCGACGTGCTGGCGAGGGTCGGCGGTGACGAATTTGTGCTTGTCCTCGGCGATCTGAGCCTCGAAGGCCAGGTCGTCGCTGTCGCCCAGCGGATTCTGCACGCTGTACGCGAGCCGTTCGTCTTCGACGGCACGACCTGTCACCTGAGCGCCAGCATCGGCATCGCGATCTATCCGGACGCTGGGCGGGACATCGAGGCGCTGCTCCGCAACGCCGACGGCGCCATGTACGAAGCGAAGGAGCACGGTGGCAACTACTACCGGATCGCACCTCCCGCCGGTGGCGCAGTGCCCGTCGCGGGCTGAACCCCCAGTGCCCCGTCCCCATTAGTTCATCGGCACTTCTGGCGGATCGAGGTCAGCGCCCGGAAAAGAGTCCGTCGCAAACCTCCCCTGCCGGTAAGTCCGGCATCCGGAGGCGGCTCCAGTAGCCCGCCGACGCTGCTGTCCCTCACCGTCGCCACTCACTCGCCAGCGCCCTCCGGCATCGCCGCGAAGGCTTACACACTTGAGAAGCGTCACTAACAAACGGTAGTGGTGAATCGCGCACGCCTGGCCACCGATGCGCCGGTGGCATAGAGGATGGTGTTGTGGTCGCGGAGCACTTCCATCCAGGCCTTGTCGCCGAGGCGGTCCGTCTTCTCCGTGGAGCCTTCGATGTAGCTGAACATGATCGTGATGGTGCCGTCCGGCGCGGCGTGCTTCTGGAGGTCATGGGGCGCGGAGAGCGCCTGGCGCGCAACTATGTCGATTCGAAGTGCCGATATCGATACCCTGCGCCTTTAACTTTAGCGCCAGGGCTCGCTCGAGCAGGCTTCTAGACGTTGATCCGCGTGAAAGGGAAAGTTAGTGTTGCCGCACCGGCGGATGTAGAATGCGGCCATCATGGAACCGCGCATCCAGTACGCTAGGACGAGCGATGGTGTAAATATCGCCTACTCCGTGATGGGTACTGGCCAGAGTCTGGTCTACCCCTCAAACATTTGGGGCGATATCCATTGGTATCTGCACGACGAAGCCACGCGCAGCGGGGTTGACCGGCTTGTTGCCTCAGGTTGGCGGGTCATCAGGTACGACGGTCGTGGCATGGGTTTCTCCGACCGAGACGTAACTGATTTTTCCCTGGATGCCCGATTGCTTGACCTCGAAACGGTTGTCTCTAGCGCGGGCCTGGATCGTTTTGTGCTTTGCGGCTATGGCCAGGGAGGACCGCTGGCCATCTCTTATGCCGCCAGCTACCCTGACCGCGTTTCCCACCTGGCGCTCGTCAACTCCTTCGCCCAAGGGTCCGCTCTTTACGAAAAAGTGCCCGCGATGCGCGCCCTGATCGGCCTGCGCTCAATGGTCGAAGACCAATGGGAGTTCTTCACCTTAACGCTTGCAACCGCAGCCGTGGGCTTCACAGACTCCGCCCGGGCCAAGGAAACCGCAGAACTATTTCGCAGCTCTACTTCGGCGAAGACATTCCTCGCCTTCGTCGATTCTGCGCAGAAGATCAATCTGCTCCATCTGCTCCCCAAAGTCTGCGTGCCTACCCTCGTGGCGCTCTACACGTCTGGTGGATTTGTCACGGAGGATCTCTCACGAGATCTGGCCGCCCGTATACCCGGAGCTTGCCTGGTAACCACTGATGATTATCATCAGGAGCTGCACGGCTTCGTTCGTGGTGGGCCGCTGGCTTCTGTCTGGTCGGCCTGCGCTTTTGATCAAGGCGCTGAGGCGCCAGAAGTACAACTCCCTTCTGGCAGAGCGGCCGGATTGAGCGCGAGGGAGGTCGAAGTCCTGAGGCTGCTAGCCGACGGTAGAAGCAGTCGCGAGATCGGTGCCGAACTCACCCTCACGGTGCGAACCGTCGAGCGCCACATCACCAACATCTATCGCAAGATCGACGTGCACAACCGTGCGCAGGCAACGGCCTTCGCGCTCGAGCGTGGCTTGACTAGACGCTCCATTGCGTAGTTTCCGCCACCAAGCTCGCCAAACATTACGCAATTCACTGGAAGTCGCCGCTCAGTGCTAGGCCTTACCTTCTGCCCAGGCGATCGCCGGACGTGATGGCCTCGGCCGTCCGCCCGGCGGACGCCGGGTGGATGAGAGAGAGAAAGCAGGTCTGGCGCTGCAAGCAGCAGAGAAAAAAACGAACCACCTTGGTTATTCGCACTGAAGGAGGAACTAACATGTATCGAATACATCGACTGGTAGTAGCAACGCAGCACCATCGCACTCCCGTGCTCGTCGCGACCATCGGGATCGCAGCCATCACCGCTCTACTCTTTCTGGCGCTGAGCAGCCGCTTGTCCACTTCATTCGCCGCCCAGGGCTCTTATCAAGAGACGAACCTCTCGGCCGACGCACCGGCGATGGCTGCTGCCATTGATCCGAATCTGCTGAACGCGGGGGGTATGTCTGACCGCCCAGGTGGCCAATTCCTCATTTCTGCCAATCACTCGGGGTTCGCCACCGCCAACGATGGAGCCGTCGTGCTGCTCTCCACGGCCAGCCCAACACCGTCCCCCTCGCCGACGCCGTCCCCATTGCCGACGCCGTCCCCCTCGCCGACACCGTCCCCCTCGCCGACAGCTTCGCCACCCGATCTAACGGCACTCGTGAAGCAACTATTGGACGACGAAAACCGCGGCGACCTGGCTGCGGCGCTCGCCCTCTTTACCGATGACGCGGTGATCGACGGTCTTGGGTCGTGCGCACAAGCTCCTTGCGTCGGTAAGGCTGCCATCCAGAAGGACGACGAAAGTAGTGAGGCCGCACATTCTGAGCACGTCCTTGCAGACAGCACCTTCCAAGTGTCCGGCAACACCGTGACGGCTCGCATCGAGCATCGGAATGACGCATCCCGGGCGGCGGGAGTAGACCGCTTCTTCGTTATCGCCACTTACGAGTTCACGGGGACTAAGGTCTCGCATATCAGCCGCAAGCTCGATACGAGTGACGCGCAGACCGCCAAGTTCGCCGCATTCCAGAAGGCCAAGAGCGCCGGACAGCTACCGGCAACGGGCGGCGAGCCTTCATCGAGCAACGGTGCGGGTCTGCCTCTAGTCGTGCTCTTGGGCATCGCCTTCGTGATGGCCGGAGGATTTAGCACAGCCCTGGGAATGAGGCGCCGTGGCTAGGCTGGTACTCAAGGATCAGAGTCTCCATCAACCCCGGGCGGTTCACTGGCACCCAATAATCCTCGCGCGTCCCGATAGGCTGTCACGACCACTACCGTTGTCAGCGCGGTCTACATGGCAGTGGGGGAAGCGTCTGTCCAACTCGGCGACCAGGCAACACGGTGACCGAGGCACACTAACAACGGTAGTGGTGAATCGCGCACGCCTGGCCACCGATGCGCCGGTGGCATAGAGGATCGCCTTCAAGAGCGATCACAGGTTGTGCCGCGAACCTTGACTGGTCGCACTTCACTTGCGCCAGTACACGATCGCTTGCCGCAGCGTGAACCCACGCACGGTCACGCCCTGCGGCGTCTCCTCCAACAGTCCGGGCGCGGCCTTGACGAGGCGCGCGTCCTCTGCGCTCCCGGGCTCAATGTAGAGGAAGTGCCGCGCGATCTGCAGACCAGCCTCGAGCGTCTGCGCCGATAGCGGCCTCGGTGCTTCGATCATCCGGACATCCGGATAGACGCCGAGTTCCCAGAGCGCCGGCAGCAGCTCCGGGAGCGCCGGTAAATCGACGCGCTTCTCCTTGCGCGCGGCTTCCCACAGAGGCGACATCCGCGACAGCGGAGCGCTCGTCCCGACCACAATCGCTACGGCGCTTTGCGCGCTCTCATCCAGCTTTCGCACAAATGATGCGATGTCAACGACGCCGTACACCACGTGTGCACAGAGCACAACGTCCACCCGCTGCACCTTCGCCTCTTCCCAGTTCTCCCTAACGACGGACACGTTCTCAATGCCCGCCGATTTAGCTGATTCCCTCAGCGCGTTCTGCATCGCCTCCGAAGGTTCGACGACTGTAACCTCGCGACATCGAAGCGCCAGCGGCAAAGCGTATCTTCCGGCGCCGCCGCCAACGTCCAGAACAGTCGACTCGGGAGTCAGCCACTCGCTAACTAGGTCGACGATTGGGTCTCCTTCGCGGCGGGGATCATCGCGGAACCCCTCCGCGATTCCGCTCCAGAGATCGGCGTGAGCGCGGCCGGCTGCCGCGATCGCACGCTCCGTTTGCGCGTGGTGCGCTTCGACGCGTTCCTTCCAGGCCTGCGCCGCCGCCATCATCTTGGCGACCGCTCAGACGCCAGCCTCTCGATCTCCTCCTGAGCACGAGCCCGATACGCGCCGCCGACAATCGGGCCTCTGATCACTGCCAGAGGTACAATCCTCATCACAGGTCCCTCCTACGCGTTTCTATCGTTGACTTATCGCGCGGGATACATCTCGCTGTCAAGAATCGATGTTGAGCGTGGGGTTGCATCCGTTGAATTCGCGGTCATGACCGCGAGGGTCGCTATTCTTCCATAGCGTGGCCACTAATCTAGGAGCTAGGCAGCTGACAACTAGTGGCCGCGGAACCAGGTCGGAGTCATAGGATCGCCCGTGCCTGGTTCGGTTGAATCGACGGCGCCGGTAGCTGCGGCTGCGTGATGATGTGGCGTCGCATTGATGCTTCGGACTCGAACGCCACACGAATGCATTCGCCGTCCTGCGGAACAAATGAGGGCGGAACCCGGATCCATTGGCCGACGAGGTCCAGCGAATCGCACCCCGCGGCCGACTCGAAGATGTAGATCTGCCCAGGTCCGCCGTCGCCAGGCGCCGGATCGTCCTGGTGATATGTGACCGCGGTTCCGGGAATCCGCAAGATCGCATCGGTCAGATCGCCGCCGCCGTACTTGAAGAAATTCTGCAGCGACGCTCCGATACTCTCTTCGGACGACTGGAATGGATGGATGTGGATTATCCCATCGCCATGCGTGTGGACGCCGGCCTCAAACGTCGGGATGTTCGGCTGGCGCTGGTCGCCGATGAAGATCGCGTAGGAGGCATGCCAGTGATCGCGTCCGATCAGCGGACGCGGGCTGTCGTAGCGGTAAGCTGCGACGGCGAGCGGGTCGTCCGAACTGTGCGTTAGGACTCCGCTAGAAGCGTCGCTTGACTGTCGAAACGTCGAGTAACCGAGCACGATGACGGCCGCAATCAGGGCTCCGGCAGCAGTGAGAGCTAGCAGCTTCAATGGTAATGGAAGGCGACTCCGTCCGGGCTGTCCGCTTGAGGGCTCTGCCATCGCCGCCTCTCGCCGCGATGGCACACCGAGTTCCGAGAGAACTTTCGAGACGCGCTCGTTAGCATCGTCCAACGTCAGAGCTAGGCGGTCGGCGATTTCCTCGTTCGTGAAGCCTAGGCGAAGAAGGTCGAAAACGCTTCGGTCGTGCTCTATGTGCTCGTCCAGAGGCTGGTTCTCCATCGCGACCATTCTGCCATGCAACCCCAGCCCTCGACATTTGTTCAGCGAATCAAGCTAAGAGGGAGAGCGGGCCATGCGGCAAAAAAATAGCCCCCCGGCGTTGCCAAAGGGCTTCGAGG
>DAINDD010000060.1:0-17426 GCA_036732045.1 Chloroflexota bacterium | reverse complement strand
AGAGCGAGCGCGGCATCACGCCCGGCCTAGCGCTGGTGCTCGTCGGCGACAACCAATCGTCGTTGTCTTACGTTCGCTCCAAGGGCGACACGGCCGAGCAGGCGGGACTGTACTCGGACTTCTTCCACTTTCCGGAGAGCACCGACGCCGAGCGGGTCATCAGCCACATCCAGGACCTCGACGCCGACTCGCGCTTCCACGGCATCCTCGTCCAGTTGCCGCTGCCAAAGCACATGAACGAGAACGCGGTGATCAGCGCCATCGAACCGGCCAAGGACGCCGACGGCGTGACGGCGACAAGCCTCGGGCGGCTTCTGCGCGGCGAGCCGACTCCGTGGCCCGCGACGCCCTCCGGCATCGTCGAACTGCTGCACCGCACGGGCAACTCGCCGGCCGGCAAGCACGTCGTGGTCTGCGGCCGTTCGAACATCGTTGGGAAGCCGGTCGCCGCAATCCTCATGCAGAAGAACGACCGCGCCAATGCGACCGTTACGATCTGCCACACCGGAACGCGCGACCTCGGCCACTACACGCGCGAGGCCGACATACTGATCGCGGCGATGGGCGTGCCGCAGACGATCACGGCCGGCATGGTGAAGCCCGGCGTCGTCGTCATCGACGTAGGCAATAACTGGATCGACGACGCCAGCCGCAAGTCCGGCCGCCGGCTGGCCGGCGACGTGGACTACCAGGCCGTCCGGAAAGTGGCGTCGGCGATCACGCCGGTGCCCGGCGGCGTCGGCCCGATGACGATCGCTATGCTGTTATCGAACACGGTCTGGCTCGCCGAACACTACGGTCAGCGATAAAACTTACTCCTGGGACCACGCGATCTCGACGCCCTCGCGGTCGCCGATCGCGGCCTCCAGCAAGCTCACGAGTGCTGGTTGGGCTCCGTTTTCCTTCATGATCTCGAGCTCGTCCCGGTTGATGTAATAGTCGCGGTCGTCTGCGTATTCCTCCTCGAGCTGATCGACAAGGAACTGTAGCTCGTCCTCGCTGATCGTGCCGAGATCGGCGCCAGTGTCTTTGTCGGTCAGCCGTATCACTCGGCTACGCGCCCATTTCGTCGACGACGTCGCAGTCGAACCACTCCGGGTCCTCGGTCAACAT
Organism: Chloroflexota bacterium; assembly: GCA_036732045.1. Taxonomy (GTDB): domain Bacteria; phylum Chloroflexota; class Dehalococcoidia; order SM23-28-2; family RBG-16-64-32; genus DATKKM01. The sequence continues at coordinate 16,313 of DAINDD010000060.1, read as the reverse complement.
CGAGCGCATCTTCTCGTAGTCAGTGTTCTGCGCCGGGCTCTCGGCGTTCTTGTAGTAGCGCTCGCTGGTGTCCCAGGTGACTGCGCCCCAGACCGTGTTCGGGTCGTTTTTGGACGTGCCCATCACGGAGTACTGGAATCCGGCCTTCTTCAGCCGCTCCTGGTCTTCCTCGGTGTTCATCAACTTGCGAATGTCGTTCACTTTGCCCGGCTTCGCCTTCATCTTCATGAATGTGACGTGCTTTGCCATTTCGTCTCCTCCTTCGGCTAGGCCCGCGTTCGGCGCTTGGGCGCCGGGGCGGGCGTTTCGTGACCGTTGATAGCCGGCGGGTTGCCGGTGACGTTGACCATGGCGTTCGGGTCGCGGTTGACGGTTAGCTGGAAGACGTCCGGCCGGGCGTAGTGGCCGGCCGCGTCCATCGTGAACTTGGCCTGGCGCATCGAGTCGCGATCGATCTCGGCGTAGATGATCTTCTCCTCGCACTGTACCGGACCGGCGAGGATTGGGCCGTAAGGGGCGACAATCACGCTGTTGCCAACGTTCACCCAGGCGTCCCTCGATTTCGGGGCCGGCGGGTACAGGCTCTTGAACGCGTACTTGTCCGGGATCTGGTCGCGTGTCATCGCCATGCAGCAGCCGATCACCACGCAGCGACCTTCGCGCGCGATGTGCTGCATCAACGGAACCCACCCGTCCGGGGAGGAGTCCCACGTCGGCGCCACGTAGATGTCGATGCCCCAGGCGTACATTGCGTAGCGCGCCAGCGGCATGTAGTTCTCCCAGCAGATGAGTCCGCCGAGCTTGCCGTACGGGGTGTCGTAGACCTCCAGCGTGCTGCCGTTGCCCGGCGTCCAGACCAGCCGCTCCGCCACCGTCGGCACGAGCTTGCGGTGGCGGCCCATGATCTTGCCCTGGTCGTCGATGTAAAGCATCGTGTTGTAGAGGCTGCCGCCGCTGGCCTCCGCGTTGCGCTCGTTGACGCCGATGACGACGTAGACGCCCGCCGCCTTCGCCGCGCGGCAGAGCTTGTCCGTGGCCGGGCTGGGGATCGTCACCGACTGGTCGAGCAGCTCGCCGTACATGTCGCGCAGGATGTCCGCGCGGATGCCCGGTGGTGTCACCCAGATCCAGTCCGGGTAGCCCGGCACCAGCGCTTCGGGGAAGACGATAAACTTCGCGCCGTTGCGGGCCGCCTCGCCGATGCTGTCGCAGACCTTCTCGATCGTCGCCATGCGGTCCATGAAGACGGGCGCGATCTGCGCCGCCGCGACGGTGAACCCGGCTTCGGATGGCTTGGGCATATCAGTCCTCCGTCTCCACTGCGGCCGGGCCTGTTTTCGGCAACGCGTCCCGGAAGACAGGCATCCGCTTCCAGTCAGGAACTGGTGGCTCATACTCCGGCCGAGGGGCGTACACGGATCGCTCCACGAGCGCCATCTTGTGAATGTAGCGGGGGCAGTTCGGAAAGATACGCTCCGCCTTGACCCGGATGATCAGCTGAGCGCCGGGGAACCTCTCCATCAGCGGATCGTCGTCGCTGACGGAAGCGGTCCCTTGCACACGCATCCGGTTCGGCTTCTGGAAGTCGACGAACAGCAGCCCGACCCTGGGGTTGACGAGCAGGTTGCCCATACTTTTGAACATGCCGTTGCCGTCGTAGCAGGGGAACGCCAATTCGTCCTCGCCCGTGACCTGCACGAACCCCGGCAGGCCGCCCTTGTACGAGACGTCGGGCCAGCCGTCGGCATCGGCAGTGGCGAGAAAGAACATATCGGCGTTCTCGATGAACGCTACGTCACTGCCGTTGAAGCGCTGGTGCAGCGTCACCTGTTCCAGGCAATCGGCGATCCGCCGGCTGTCGAACTTGTCCTGCAGCCGGCGGTTGCCGTCGTGATAGATGCCGCTGTCGTCCATCCGGCGCTGCGTCAGGGGCGCGCCTCGAGCACGAGGTTGAACGGCGTCTCGGTCGCGCGGCGAAAGTGGCTGAACCCGGCTTCCTTCATCACGTCGCCGAGCTGCTTCTCGCCGGCCTGCGCGCCGAGCACCGGGTCGCCGCCCTGGCTCAGGGCGTTCGCCGTGCAGAGCATCGTCGATGCGGCGTAGAACATCGGGCTGATCGGCGAGGCGAGGTTCTCTTCGACGCTGTTGCCGGCCATCGGCTCGATGAGGAGCACGGTGCCGTCGTCCTTGAGCGCCTTGCGGGCGTGCTTGGCCGCGCCGATCGGGTCGCCCATGTCGTGCAGACAATCGAAGAAACAGATCAGGTCGAAGCCGTCCGTCGGGTACGACTTCGCGTCCTTCGTCTCGAACTTCACGTTGTCACCGGCGCCGGCCTCCTTGGCCCGCTCGCGCGCCATCTTGATCGATCCGTCGTGGTAGTCGAACCCGATGAACGTCGAGTTCGGGTAGGTCTGGCCCATGATGATCGTCGAGACTCCGTGGCCACAGCCGACGTCCGCCACCTTCGCGCCGGCCTTGAGCTTCGCCTCGACGCCTTCCAGCGCCGGGATCCAGGCGGTCGTCAGGAACGCGCGGTAGCCGGGACGGAAGAACCGCTCCGTGCCGCCAAAGAGCCGCGGGTGCTGGTCTTTCCAGCCGAGGCCCTTGCCGTTGCGGAAGCCTTCCGCCAGCTTCTCGTCCGAGGCGAACATCGCGGCGACGACATCGAACGCGCCACCGATAAAGACCGGGCTATCCTCGTTGGCTAGCGCCATTGCGTGCTCGGCCGGCAGCTCGTACTTGCCGTTCGCGTAGGTAACGTAGCCGCCGGCCGCTTGGGCGTTAAGCCACTCGGTCACTAATCGCTCATTCGTCTTCGTCTTCTTGGCCAGCTCTGCCGGAGTGACCGGGCCAGCGCCCGCCAGCGCGCCGTAGAGGCCAAGCTTCTGGCCAAGCAGGATCGTCGAGCAGACGGCGGCGGCTCCCATGTCGCCAACGGCCTTCATCATGAACGCGTTCAACTTAGCTTCGTCAACGACGGGTTGTGTTTGCGTGGTCATAAGTCCTCCTTCAAAGATGAGTGATCGATGTCGCTGTTCGGGACGGCTGCTATTTACACCTCTCTTCGCCCCCTGCTGCGAACAGTCTGTCCAACCGCGGCGGATCGCGTCAGTGACGAGGCACACATTGGCCGTCTACTCCCGTCAGATCGCTGGCGCGCGTCGGTTGCGCCGGAATCCTACTGCGAGACCCCTGCGCTGTCAATACGTTTCGTATTTCTTTGCCCAGGCTGAATCAATACGATAGAATCGCTAGACCAACTCCTGGACAGCGAGGACCCGATGAAGGACTACGCCCCAGACAAGATCCGTAACGTCGCGCTCGCCGGTCACGGCGGGACCGGCAAGACTTCGCTGGCCGAGGCGCTGCTCTTCGCCGCAGGCGGGACCACCCGGCTGGGCAGGGTTGAGGAAGGCTCTACTGTCAGCGACTGGGACCCTGACGAACACAAGCGCCAATTCAGCCTTAGCCTTTCGATCCTGCCGTTGGAGTGGAAGGGCAGCAAGATCAACATCGTGGACGCGCCCGGCTACATGGACTTTATGGGCGAGGTGAAGTGCGCCCTGCGCGCAGTGGAGACGGTGCTGATCACCATCGATGCTGTCTCCGGACTGCAGGTCGGCACCGAGTTCGCCTGGCGCTTCGCTGAAGAACTGGAGTTGCCCCGTGCGATCTTCATCAACCGCATGGACCGCGACAACGCTGACTTCGAGCGCACCGTCCAGCAAGTGCAGGCGACCTGGGGCGCGAAGTGCATCCCCGTCCACCTGCCGATCGGCGCGCAGGCGTCGTTCAAGGGCGTCCTCGACGTGCTCAGCCAGAAGGCTTTCATGGGCGACAAGGGCGAAGAGGAGCCGATCCCGGCCGAGCTTCAAGTCCCTGCCGACCAGTGGCGAGAGAAGCTTTCCGAAGCGGCGGCCGAGACTGATGATGCCCTGATCACACGCTATCTCGAAGGCGAGACGCTGACCGCAGAGGAGCTGGCGGCCGGTCTCAAGGCCGGCATCGCCGCGGGGAGCATCGTCCCCATCTTCACCGGTTCCTCGACCAAGGTTATCGGCGTCCAGTGCTTGCTCGACGCCATTGTCAGCATGCTGCCGGCACCGACCGACCGGCCTCTCGAAGTCGACGGCAAGCAGATCAAGGCCGATCCCTCCGCGCCACTTACGGCACTCGTCTTCAAGACAGCGGCGGACCCCTACGTTGGCCGGCTCACCTACTTCAAGGTGCTGTCCGGCACGCTGAAGGGTGATTCGCACGCCTGGAACGCCACCAAAGGCTCCGACGAACGTATCGGGCAGGTTTACCACATCACCGGCAAGGCGCAGGAGCACGTGCCGCACGTGATCGCCGGCGACATCGGCGCCGTCGCCAAGCTGGTGGACACACAGACCGGGCACACGCTGGAAGCCAAGGCCGCCGGCGTCAAGCTGCCGCCGATCTCGTTCCTCAGCCCGGCCTACAGCGCCGCCGTCTCACCGAAGACGAAGGCCGACCTGGACAAGATGGGCTCCGCCCTCCAGCGTATCGTCGAAGAGGACCCCAGCCTGCGTCTCGAACGAAACCCTGCCACGGGCGAGATGATCCTCTCCGGTCTCGGCGACTCGCACGTCGAGGTCAACCTGGAGCGGATCAAGCGCAAGTTCGGCGTCGAGCTGGAGATGCACACGCCGCGCGTGCCTTACCGCGAGACCATACGCGGCAAAGCGCAGGCCGAGTACACCCACAAGAAGCAGACGGGCGGCCACGGTCAGTTCGCCCGAGTGGTGCTCGAAGTCGAGCCGCTCCCGCGCGGCGAAGGCGTCAAGTTCGAAGTCCGAATCGTTGGCGGCGTCGTCCCGAAACAGTACATCGGCTCCGTCGAGAAGGGCGTGATGGAGGCGAGCCACGAAGGCATCCTCGCCCACTTCCCTGTGGTAGACACGAAGGTCGTCCTCGTCGACGGTAAAGAGCACCCGGTAGACTCCTCCGACATCGCTTTCAAGATCGCGGCGGCGATGGCGCTCAAGAAGGCGACGGAGGACGCTCAGCCCATCTTGCTGGAGCCCGTCGTGGACATGCGCATCACGGTCCCGGAGGCGAACACGGGCGACGTAATCAGCGACCTTAACGTGAAGCGCGCCCGCGTCCTCGGCATGACGCCCGCCGGCACGATGACGACGATCGACGCGCAGGCGCCGCTATCCGAAGTGCAGCGCTACTCCGCCGACATGCGCTCGATCACGCAAGGGCGCGGTTTCTTCAGCATGGAATTCTCGCACTACGAAGAAGTCCCGGCGCACATGGCGCAAAAGGTCATCGAGCAGGCCAACAATGACCGCGAAGCCGCGCGGGCCTAGCGCAACCCGCCTCATCCCGAGCTTGTCGAAGGATTACCGCACGCAGGCAAAGCCGGAGGCTGAGCCACTGCTGCGTCGCAATCACTCGCGCCCGGTTATCTCCGCGTCGACGATCTTCCAAGCGCCGCCGATCCGCGACCAGCGCGCGTGCACCGTGAACGACTCCGGGCCGATGTATCGCACGTCGTACCAGTAGTCTTCGCCCTCACGTGCGTGGCCGAGCAGCTCGTATGAGTTGATCTGGAGCGCGGTACCGCCTCCCGCCTGCGCCTGCAGCTTCATCATCGCCTCGGGCATCAAGTCGTCCATGATCTTGGCGATGTCCATGCTGACAATCGCTTTCGCATGCGCCTCAACGAAGCGATCGATGTCTTCGCCTTGCATGGTGCTCGCTCCTTCTAACTGTCGAGACCCTCAGGATGGGCGGCGGGGCGTAGCGCTCGGGCTGCCGGAGGCCGGGGTTGGGGCCGCAATGTCTTCCGCCGAAATGACGGCGCCGTCGGCCACCACGCTGCCGTCAACGTCGATCTTTACTGGCTGCAATGACTGTATGGCGCGGTGGTCCGTGTGGCTCAGGGTCAGCGTGATGCCGGGCAGCATCAGTGAGGAGTGGAAGCCCGTCAGCGATTCAGCGGCCTGCATCAGTCCCGGCCTCGTCAAGTTGTTGCACGAGCTCATCAGTACGGCCACGATCGCCTCCGCGAGCGACTGTCCGTAGACGCTGAGGCTGCTCAACGGCGGCCCCTGGTACGTCTGCATGATTCGATGATGTTCCTGGATAGCAGGCGAGTCCTGATCGGCGACTGGGCTGAGCAGGTAGGCCGTTGAGACGGCAGCACGGAGCATCTGGAAGCCGAGAAGCAGCTTGTCCGCCGAGCTTCCGCCGCCCAGCTTGCTGGCCAGGGTGCTCGGTGCGTTGGTGTAGGTCAGCAGCCACCTGGGCGCGTACTGGATCGAGGCGGCATAGGCAATTGCAGAAGCCGTCATTTCGGGCGGGGTCGCGAGCAGCACGGCATCGGCATTAGCGGTTTTGATCAGGTTGATCGGGTCATTGGCATTGACCGCGCCGGCCGCGTAAGCCTCCGTCGACACGAGCTGTGTGCGATCGGCGAGACCGGCCACGAATCCGGCGAGGTAGTCTTTGCCGAAGTCGTTATCCGGGTAAAGGATTGCGAGCTTCTTACCCGCCAGGTTGGCGCTGGCGTAACGGCCAAGCACCGCGCCGTCCGTCACATAGTCAGGCGCATAGTCGATCGTCCAGGGGAATCGAGCGGCGTCGCCCAGGGCCCTGACGCCACTGGAGACGAAGAGGTCTGGCACACCGTCGGCTGTGTTGCCGTCGGCGTTGGCGTCGTTCAGGTAGGGGCCAGTCAGGAGTTGCTCGTCGGTGCTGATCGCGCCGACCATCGCCAACACACCCGTCTGTTCGACCAGCTTCTTCGTCTTGTCAAGCGCGCTCGTCGGTGAGTAGCTATCGTCCTCCGCGGTCAGAGCGACGGTGTGGCCGCAAACGCCGCTGTCCTCGGCGTTGACCTTGCGGAAGTACGCCTGGATCGCCAGCGTGACGGCAGCATAGGGGGTATCGCCCGCGCCGGCCATGTCGTTGGTCATCCCGATCGTGATCTGTCTGGCGGTGACGCCGGGCCCTGGCACTGGCGTCGGCCCGCTTGCGGTGGGCGGCGGCGTGCGGGTCGGGCTCGCGGATGCCAGATCTCCCTCGCCGGCCGAGCTAGAACAGGCGGCAGTGACGATGCCAGTGGCCAGGAGGAGCCCCGGCAGGCAAAGTTGTGCCAATCTCACCACGTACGCCATCGTATGCGGCAGTACGCCGTTGGTTCAACCACGCGGACGCTCACTTGGACACTTATAAGGCGCTGCCGGTTGCCATTGAATTGCGCCAACCTATGGGATTGTCGCGACCGGCAACAACCCGATAGCGGCGGGAGGAGAGCGCTCCACCGCCGCGCTTTGTTGGAGGGCACGAATGCAGGCACTGCCCGGCGAGTTCGCGACGAAGGTCAGACTATCGCGGATCACGGGCCGGGCCGGCGGAGTTCGCGGCCAGGGCAGCCAGCGCGACGACGTAGACCGAATCGTAGGCTGCGGCGGTGCCGGGGCCGTAGCTGGCGGGCATGGCCGCAGGCATCCTGATACGCAGTATTGAAAGTGGCGGCGTCTGCTGAAGGAGCAGTCAGCTCCGTTTCCCAGATCGTCTCGCCGGCGAAGTGCAGACCGTCGAAGGAGGCCGGGTCCATGCTCAGGGAAGTGAGGAAATACTTCTTGACGGACGCCTGGCTCAGCGCCTCCGTCAGCGCGAGCGTGGCGCCGCAGGCCAGGCCAATGGCAACGTTTCGCAACCAGAGCATGTCCAATAACCGAAGTAGGGACAGCGCTCACGGTCAAGCGCACTGGCGCCGGCGCTGACGATATCCTACGCTGGGCATGCGACGATAATCCTACGCTAGGAATGCAAGGTATGGAGGCGATTTGGCCGGCAGTATAGCCCCGCTACGATTGGGAACCCGCGTGTGCTTCGAGGACCGCTGGCAGGGACACGTCTCGGCCCTGGACGTCACGGAGGACTGGGAGGTGCTCAACCTGACGGTCTCCAGCGGTGTGCTGTTCTTCCGGCAGAGCGTGAAGCTGCCGATGTCAGCCGTGAAGTCGCTCGCCGAGGAGGCGGTCTACATCGCCGCGAGCAGCACGAAGGCGTTCGCCCGCGAGCTGCCGCCGATCGCCGCGCCCGCGCGCCCGGTCTCCGCCGAAACGCCCGTCTCGCGGGGCCGCACACGCTTCGCAGGCGTCATCCTGAACACTGACGGCAACCGCGTGACGGAAGTGCTCGTCTCACGCGGGCTGACGACGTACCGCGTGCCGCTCAGCCACCTGGCCTTCGAAGGCAAGACGCTGACGTTCACCTCGACGCCGGATGAGCTCCCCGAGTTCCACACAGACACCGACATGCTGGCGCGGATCCGCAGTGCGATCACTGAAGACGAGGGCCTGACGCCGGACGACAAGCGTAGCGTGACGGTCGATGTTGAGGGCGGCGCGGTTACGCTGGGGGGCAACGTCCGCATCAAGCAGACAGGCGAACGCATACACGCGATCGCTCGACGGGCGCGGGGGGTGATCGCCGTGCGAAACGAGATCGTCGACGACTTCGCGCTGGAATCAGCGATCGGGATGGCCCTGGACCGCAACAGCGCCGACGTGCAGGCGCGGTCCAACCTGGGGCAGGTGACGCTGTACGGAACGGCGTCGTCGCCTCGACAGGCGGAGGACATCATCCGCGCCGTCGAGAAGGTGCCGGGTGTGCGGCAGGTGAAGAGCTTGCTGGCTGTAAGCGCGGCCGCGGTTCGGTAAGCGGCGTCGTCCCGTCAGGGCTGGGGCCCTGACCCACAAAAGATGATAGCGTCGGCCCGTCAGGGCTGGGGCCCTGACCCACGGTTGGCGGCTGGGGCCTGACCCGCAGTTGGCGGCTGGGGACGGGACCTGACCCACAGAAAATGACGGGGGCCGGTCAGGCTGGAAAGCCTGACCTACGAAAGATGACGGCGTCGACTTTAGTGCGACTCGTGCCAGACGGACATGTGGTCTTTGACGGACTGCGGGTAGGCGCCGGGCTGATAGAACTCGTCGTAGAAGTCGGTTTCGAGGTGGTGGGCCTGGAACCAGATGTTCATCTCCATCGGGTCGATCGTGGCGGGGAAGCGGCCGTAGGTCTCCCAGATGTACTGGCAGAACGCCTTGGTCGCTTCCGTGCACCAGTCCGGCGTCTTGTTGACGATCTTGTCGAGCGACTGACGGTCCTTGAGCGCCACGGGGCCGCCCTCTTCCTTGTAGATGCCGCGCTTGCCCCACTTGGCGTCGAAGATCGCCTGGACGGCGGACGACATGTCCGGGTAGTACGGCGGGCAGTACGACTGGAAGACGCCCTCGAGGCCGGCCGGCGCGGCGTGCAGGTTGCCCGGCAGCAGCGGCTTGATCGGGCCCTCTTTCTCCGCGATCTGGAACTGGAAGCCCATCAGCTGCATGACGAACTGACCGACCGAAGCGCTGAAGATCCAGCCGCCGAGGCCCATCGCCTGCAGGCAAAGGTACATGTTCTGCAGCATGATCGCCTGCTCGGTGCCGGACGTGATCATCCGCATCGCGCTCTCAAGCTGAGATAGCGGGTAGGCTCGCGCCTTGTCGAGATAGCCCTTGTCGGCCCACTCCTTGAGCGGCTCGGCGTTGCCGTTGAGGTCATCGTAGGGGTAGAAGCTGTTGGGCTCGTCCATGAGGAGCATGAGGACGTTGATGTACTCCCAGGTGACGTCGCTGATCGGCATGAAGAGCGTGGCGCCGGGCTGGTTGACGTTCCACCAGTTGAACGGCTGGGTGACGCCGGGGACCATCGGGATGCCGAGGCGGCCGTCGCTGATCTTGACGGTGTTGGCGCGGAAGGACTGGATGATCTTCTCGCGGTCGTCCAGCGACTGGAACTCCTGGACGGCGTCCGGAGTCTTGTCGCGGAACTGCACCATGTACGTGCCCTCGTCGTTGGTGTAGAAGAGCTCGGTGCCGTGCGAGCCGCAGGCGCTGGCGTAGACGCGACCGACGAACTGGAGCATGGTGTTGCCGCAGAAGTTGCTGCCGTTCTGATCGTTGAAGGGCAGGTCGGCGAGGTTGGTGCCGCTGATGCCGGTGCCGGCCATGACGAGCATCGCTTCCTCGATCTCGTCCAGCGGGACGGGCGCTTTGGTCGATTGGAAGGGCGAGACCGAGCCGGGCATCGTGGCGCCCAGCGGGAAGCGGCGGGCGCGACGCTGGAATATCGCGTCCAGGAGGGGGTAACTCCACGCCTTTTGTACGGCCTCGAGCGTGTTAACCGGCTCGAGCAGCATGCTTCGCCTGGCAGCCATGTGGCACCTCCGATATTCGAGTACCGGCATTATAGCGCACGGGGACGAGGGAGAACCTAGAACCGGAGAACCCAGAACCGGAGGATGGGCCGGTCTGGGGCATCGCGCCGGAGGCGGACAGGTCCTCCTGAGGCGGACACGTCTGGGAGGGATGATGGCCGGTGCGGCGGCAGTTTGGAAGCGGCCAAAACTGGGATTTTGTTTGGTAATTTCGTGTTTGTAGGATTACGGTATATTTCCGGAATTACAAAGCAAGGCGAGGTCGATTTATATCTGCAGGCCGAAGATGGTCGTCAGCATTTGACCGATTATAATTGCAGTTTTGTGCTCCAAAACGGCACATTATGTTCAGTGAATTCGGGCTTGGTTTGGCGTCCCGTCTGCCGACCGCCGTGGACGATTTCGTTTGGGTAGTTTTATGTTTCGGGCAGCACTAAAACCCGTCCTCGCAGCTGACTTGCCTACACAGGAGCGTCGCGCGCAAGATGTCGCTCGGAGAGCCGCCGTTGTCAGCCCCTTCGCAGGACCGACCTTTCGCACGACGTCAATGATGCCTTCCAAAGATTGGACGCGCCACCAAATGCTGGTCGCCTTCGATCTATACTGTCGAATTCCATTCGGCAAGTTTCATTCCAAGAACCCTGAGCTCATTAGCGCCGCCCAGCTGATCGGCAGAACCCCCTCGGCACTCGCGATGAGATTGTCCAATATCGCTAGTCTTGACCCAGCGATCACCTCCAGCGGCCGTAGAGGGTTGGCCAACGCGTCCGCGGCCGACCGGGAAATGTGGGAAGAGATGCACGCAGATTGGGAGCATTTTGCGATTGAGGCCGAGCAGGCGGCGAGCGCTGCCGGAGTAGTCCTTCCACACGAAGAGGCTGTGGGAGACACCGAGGATCCAACTGTCGACTACACTGGTGGCTCCAAGGCCGCTCAAGTCATGATCAGGATCGGCCAAAACTTTTTCCGACGTGCAGTACTCAGTGCCTATGACCACCGGTGCTGTATCACAGGACTCGCATTACCTTCTCTACTTGTGGCCAGTCACATCATTCCGTGGAGCGCTGACGCGCGGAACCGGCTGAACCCGCGCAATGGCCTCTGCCTGTCGGTACTACACGACGGAGCGTTCGACGCGGGGATCATTACAATTGCGAAGAAGATGACGGTTCACGTCTCGACGAAGCATGCCGAAGCACATGGCCCCTTTTTCGAATCGGCGATAGCGAGCTATGACGGCCACCCGATTGTGCTTCCTGAGAAGTTCCAACCCGATCCGCAATTCCTTGACTATCACCGACAACACATCTTCCAAGCCGAGGGCTGACCGATGAACATTCGATTTGAATATCTGTACCGCGACGCTGGCAATTTCAAGAACTGGGGAGAGATCGTATTCTCGAACCCCGATCACGTCGGGCCCGAAGTCGTCACCGAAATGGCGAGGGACTTGCTCGCCGACCGTGCGTTCTTTGTCGCGGTGACAGCTCGCGTTCCTGACCTTCACTTCACCGACCACGACGCCGAGCTCGATCACGGTTGGCACGAGATGCACGCATTTGCTTCTACCGATGACGAACCGAATGATCACGAACACCGAAACATCGGGGAGTTCGTTGAATCGCTTCGACTAGCATCTGTTTCGTGAGCAGCGAGCGGCGCCGCATCGAAGCGCCGTTTGCCTTGGTTTGCCGCGCCATCCAGCCGGGAGATCGGTGGTTCTGACATCGACGCGACTCAAGACGGGCCTCAGGATGAGCGGAGCCGGAGGTCAGGGCTGGGGCCCTGCCCCACAAAAGGGGGGCGGGATGCGTCAGTTGAGCGCGCACGCCTTTTGCGATTCCTTCGTCGAGCGAGAGCGTCCCGGAAGTTACGCCGGCGTATGCACCGGCGTGTGATACTCTCTCTCACAAAAGGAGGGGCATTATGGAACCTTTGGCAGCAATCTACCTCGGCGGCGGCGTAGTCACTATCGTTATCATCCTGATCATCCTTTTCCTGCTCTTTGGTCGCGGCTAGCCCGCCTCGCTCGCCCGTCGCCGGCGTGCAGCGCCTGCCCGGCCCGTCGCAAAGTGACGGCGTGGACGGCACGGCAAGCCGTTGCAGACGCCGAGAGGTATGATTGAGCGAAGGTGTTACGCAGGCTCGTGCGGCTCGCGCGTCCCCTTGCCAAGCCACTGCGTGCGCTACAAAACGAAGCCGAAAGGAGTTCTGCATGAAGGAACCGTTCAAGACTGATCTGAAGGCGATACGGAAGCGTGCGCGCGAGCACATGGCGGACGGCGCCGTGACAACTGCGAACAAGAAGGACGTGGATCGCCTGGTTGCCGTGCTGAACACGGTACTGGCCACGGAGATCGTCTGCGTCCTGCGGTACAAGAATCACTACTACATGGCCACGGGCCTCGATTCCGCGGGAGTCGCCGCGGAGTTCCTCCAGCACGCGGCGGAGGAGCAACAGCACGCGGACTGGATCTCGGCGCGTATCGTCCAGCTCGGCGGCAAGCCGAACCTCGATCCGACAGGTCTGGCGACGCGCGCGCACTCCGAATATTCAGAAGGCGAGACGCTCGAGGCGATGTTGAAGGAAGACCTGGTCGCGGAGCGCGTGGCGGTCGGGACGTATACGGAGATCATTCGCTGGATCGGCGACGACGATCCGACGACGAGGCAAGTCATGGTCGATATCCTGCGCATGGAAGAAGAGCACGCAGATGACATAGCGAGCCTCCTCGGCCGCCTGGTCTCCGGGCGCAAGTAGACGTTTCCGGGGCACATGTAAGCGTGGCATAGGGCGCGCTACGCAACCGCGGATCGACAGGCGTCAACGCCCGACCCCGCCCCTCCCAAAGAGGGAAAAAGAAATCTGGGGGACACCCCCAGTCCCCCGGCAGAGGCGGGCTTTGCCCCCTCTGCACTCTCCCGTTGACGCGACGCTGGCGAAACACCCGGCCCTCCACAAAAGGAGGAAGGAGGGATTTGGGGGACACCCCAGGCCCCCGGCCCTTCGACTGTCCGCTGCGGCGGACGCTCAGGACAGGCGCCGGCAGGCCACCTGAAGTCGTAAGCGCGTCGGAGACCTTGTGCGCAGCATGGTTGGTGGCCAAACGACCCGTCCACTGGTGGTGATGTCTTAGCATATAACTGAACCCGCGAACTTGGGATCTTTTCAGGCTGTCTCCTCGTACTGTAAAGGAACGCTCTAGCTTCCTGTCATTCGTTAGCCAGAGAACTACTGGCTGCAAAGGAGTTATCACGTGATTTCCGCCATACGCCCGAATATGTTTACGTACACAAGGAGCGGGGATCACACTCTTGAACTCCCGTACGAAAAACCCGTGATTGTCCCCGAAGCTGAGGATTCTGACCCGGCGCGTCACGCTTGGGCTGATGCCCGTTTCGCTGCCGATATCATGTCGGAGCACGGGCTATTCTTCGCCCTCCTGATGCCTGAAGAAGTTGCAGCCACAGAACGCAGGCAGGCGCTCGAGTTCTCAAAGACGTTCGCCACTATGTTCGACCAGATCGACCAGTCTGGTCCGCCGGAACGCACGGACGTAAAGTCATTTGTGGGGAAAGTCACGGAGGCGATCAAACCGTTTATCGAGTACAAGGCCGGCCTCGGTGAGGCTCAACGGCAGGGGAAGCTACGCAGCTTGGTCTGGCCGCTTTTCTTCGATCACACGCAACATGAGGCCGAACGCTGGACCCGGCGGCTCGAATCACTTGCCCTGGGCGAACCGGACTTCGACCGGTCCGAGGTCGTGAAATTTTGGTGCAACATTATGGACGAGCACGCGCGCTTCGTGGCCCACCTCCTCGATCCGGACGAATTCAAAATTATCGAAAAGGCAATGGGCGTGAGCAGGGTGTTCGACGCGCTCGGATCAGATAGTCCCGCTGGCACCATAGCTGCCACGTTGCGCGAGCCAGCTACGGTCGTCGGTTCGTTGATCCAGAACCCTGAGACTGACGCCGTGTTGAGCGCGGCCGAGACTATTCTCGACTTCAAAACAGAGACCGCGCGTAACATAGAGGCGGCGCGTATCAAGAGCATCATCGATCCGAGGCTCGCCGATCATGTTCGTCGCGAGGCGCTCAAGTTCGTCGATGAGTTAAAGAGGGTGAGCTGATCAGATAACTCTACCAACCCCTGAGGGCGAGCCGCTGCTCCTCGCTAATCGAACGCACGTCCAGGCCGGGCATGCAGTCCTTCGAGAGCCCGACGCAGCTCCCTCCGCGGCGGGCAAGCAGGACGGGCGGTGCGGCGCGCCCGGGGCGAGCGTCAGGGCTGGGGCCCTGACCCACAAAGGGGGCGGGAGCCGCGGGTTGCCGCTAGCCGTTGGCGGCGGCGGGTGTCGATTCGAATACAAGCTTGCCCGGCTCCAGGCGGGGCGCTCGCAGGGAGCTGCAGTATCTCGACGCCGACCACCTGGTTGTCGGCGTTGAAGTCGAGCACGGCGCCCGGAGACGCTTCCTCAGACTCGACGATCCTTGACTCGTCCAGGCGGAGGTAAAGTGCGTCGGCTGGCTGCGCGCGACGGGCTTGCCGCCACTCCACCCCGCCCCTCCCAAAATTGGGGAAGGGGAATCTGGGGGACACCCCCAGCCCCCCGGCCCTTCGACTGTCCGCTGCGGCGGACGCTCAGGACAGGCGCCGGCAGGGCTTTGCCCCCTCTGCACTCCCCCGGGGCCGCCACTCAATCGGAGTTCGGCAAACGGAGTAGTCGCGGATTATACGTTGCGAAAGCCCACGATGCGGTTGAGGTCTTCGATGCGGGAAGCCGTAGCTGTCCTCCCTTGGTACCTCTGTGAGACTCAAGGGTCGGACTCAGGCTACAGCGCGTGCCTGGGCGATCTCCCGCCGCCCCACGGGACGCACCTGGCGGGAAAGTAACGACACGACTGCCAGCGTCTGACCATCCAGCGTCATGAATTCGACCTCATATCCCTCTACCGGATGGAGCAGAACGACTGTCCCTAGATCGCCTCGCTTGAGGCCGTGCTCCGGAAAGTCCTCCGTCAATACGACCGTGTCCAGTTCTTTAGTCATCGCCTGCTCCTTCGAGCGGATAAGCCGTTGCTGGCCCGGGAGACCGCGTCGCCTGCCGCCAGAAGCGAGACGACCAGTTGATTGAGACTCACTGCCTCTCTTTCGGCTAGCTCGGCCAACCGACGATGCAGGGACTTTGGAAGCCGTAGGTTGAATTTGCCGCTGTATTCTTCCGGGTAGGAGGGTAGCGGAATCTCAGCGGCATCTTCGTACTCGGTCATGATCCAAAGACGTCGCACCTCTTCTGCAGCAGCACCAATCTCACCGATGTCCTCAACCTGGGTCATGCACCCAGGAAGATCAGGGAACGTAATCACGTAGCCACCGTCCGGGTCCGCATCGACCCGGAATGGGTAGTTGAGTTCGAGATATTCTTCCAAGGTCTTCGATGTCTTCGTCGCCATTTCAGTCGTCCAATCCAAGAAGCTCACAAAGCTTGTCCAGATACACACGCTTTACCTTGCGCCCGCTCACGAGCGGCACGGTGATCGTTGGTGCTCCCGCCTTTTTGAAACTTACGTGGCTTCCGATCTGCCTCCTCTTGATATATCCGAATTCTTCGAGAAGCTTCTCGACGTCGGCGAAGTCAGCCTGCGGAGGGCGAGCCTTGATGCGCTCGATGAGCTTTTCTAGCTTGCCCATTTGACAGTACCATATACGGTACCACTCGGCAAGACGGATCTGGGCAACTTGTGTAGCTCAGGTATCAATGGCTGTTCACCCTTCGCCGATAGGATAGGCGAAATGCCTGTGTTCTGGGGAAAGGGCTTCAGTGCGTGTTGGCGTCGCCTGCCCGACCGCGCAGCACCAGGCATCAACGCCCCACCCCGCCCCTCCCAAGAAAGGGGGAAAAGAAACTGGGGGACACCCCCCAGACCCCCGGCAGAGGCGGGCTCCGCCCCCTCTGCACTCTCCCGTTGACGCGACGCTGGCGAAACACCCCCACTCCGCAAAAGGAGGAAAGAGGGATCTGGGGGACACCCCCAGACCCCCGGCCCTTCGACTGTCCGCTGC
>DAINDD010000059.1:0-17440 GCA_036732045.1 Chloroflexota bacterium | reverse complement strand
AACAATTGGAAGGGACGTACCCTGCCCCAATTTACACACAACGCGTGACGCTACCGGGGTTGCTGGCGACGGTCGTTCTTGCCATCTCCAGTGCTCGGTGTCTCGCCACCGGCTGCACGGCGCAGCGGCCCGCTGCAGCGCGAGGCATCTCGCGCGTGGCGACGTGACCAGCCCAATCAGCGTTTTGAGGTTCCGCCAAGGGGTGACGGAACCCTTGGCCAATGGTGTGGCGAGGCACCGAGCGCGTCAAGGGTCACGATGGCCGCGCCAAACGCTGCGCCTGGATGAGGCGACACGACCCATCCCCATCTTGATCTGCTCCTCCGACCCGAACGAAGTGAAACGCCGGGCCGGTCACCTGGAGACGATGCCAAACGTGGACGTTCTGGCGAAACCGTTCGATCCGGAAGCCTTGCTGGCCAGGATGGCGCAAATGATGGACGGGCGCGGCCCAGCCTGGCTCAGCCTCATCGCCACTTCAACAGTGCCCTTGGTCCGCGCTCTCTAATGCGCCGCCGCGACCCGGTACACAGTTCCCGAGCCCCAGTCGCCGACGAGCAGCGCGCCGTCCGGAGTGAGGATTACCGGCACCGGCTGCTGCAAGCCGGTGAGGAACGGCGCGACGGCGCCCGTGTAAGCAGCGCCGGACCTGGCGAGCGTTACCTGTTGCACCTTCCCCGTCGACCATTCGGCGACGATGGCGGCGGTTCCGACGGCCGCGCCGAGCTGGCCGGTCACGATCGCCACGCCGTCCACCGCCGCATGCTTGTCGAGCGCTGCGACCGGCGCCGGAACGCCGGTGCAGGCGTCGCCGCCCTGCCCGTAGCAATCGGGAAAACCCCAGGCTTGCCCTTGCTGGACGACGGCCAGCCAGTCTCCAGGCGTCGCGTCGCCGAGGTCGTCGCGCTGATTCATCGTCACGAAGAGGTCGCTCGTGCCAGGGTAGTAGGCGAGCCCGATCGGAGCGCGGATGCGCGTCGCGTAAACTTGCAGGTCGCTGCCGTCCGGCAGAAACGAAACGATCGCCGCTGAGTCTTCAAGCGTCGGGGTGCAGTGGTCGCACGGCGCCGAGATGCCGACCAGCATGCGCCCCTCCGGCGCAAGGACGATCCCGTTAACTTCGCCGACGCCCGACGGCAGCGCCAGGATTTCGCGATGCTGTGCGAACTGCGTCCCGTCGAAGCCGCTGTACGCATCGACGCGCTCCTTCGAAGTCACGTAGAGCGAGCCCTGGTACCAGAGCAGGCCCAGCGGCGTGTGCACGTCCGCGATGACCCTGGCCGGTGCAGCACCGGCAACGGCGACCAGGTACACGCCGTCGGCGCCGTCATCGGAATAGGCTGCCGTCGCCACCCACAGCCGCCTCTGCTCATCGAAGGCAACGGCGGCGGCGTGTGTCAGGCCCTGTGCGTAAACTGTCGCCGCCAGCCCGGGTCGCCCCATCAACCCTGCGCCGATATCCTGTAGCCCGCTCGGAGTCGCCGTCACCGTCGCGGACGGGCTGGAGGTCCCGCCGCCACAACTCACGACGATAAGAACGACGGCCGCGAGCGCGGCTGTGCGAGAGATGGTTCGCAGGCTCATGCGGAGGGCTCTCGGCGGAATCAGCCGGCTAGATCAACCCCATCGCCACTTCGACGGCGGCGGCATCCGCATCCACCTCAACAGACTGGGTCTCAATCTTGAGCGCCGTTTCGGGGTCCTTGAGACCGTGGCCCGTGATCACGCAGACGATGCGCTGGTCAGAGACATCGTTGGACTGGGCATGCTTGAGCAGGCCCGCCACGCAGGCGGCGGAGGCCGGCTCGCCGAAGATGCCCTCTTCCTGGGCCAGCAGCCGGTACGCCTCGAGGATCTCCTCGTCGGTCACCGAGTTGATCGCGCCGCCGGATTCGTCGCGGGCAGCCTCGGCGAACCTCCAGCTGGCCGGGTTGCCGATGCGGATCGCCGAAGCCACTGTCTGCGGGTCGTCCACCGGATGGCCGAGGACGATCGGCGCGGCGCCGGCGGCCTGCCAGCCCATCAGGCGCGGCTTCTTCGTTGCGATCTCGGCCTGGTAATATTCCACGAAGCCGCGCCAGTAGGCCGTGATGTTCCCCGCATTGCCAACCGGAATGAACAGGGCGTCGGGCGCGTCACCGAGAATGTCGACGATCTCGAAGGCGGCCGTCTTCTGACCCTCGATGCGGTACGGGTTGACGGAATTGACCAGCGCCACCGGATGGTTCTCGCTGATGCTGCGCGCGATCTTCAACGCTTCATCGAAGTTGCCGCGAACGCCGATGACCTGCGCGCCGTGGGCGATCGCCTGCGCGAGCTTGCCCTGTGCTATGCGCCCATGCGGGACGAGGACGTAAGCCTGGAGGCCGAGGTGAGCGGCGTAGGCGGCGGCTGACGCGCTGGTGTTGCCGGTGGATGCACAGAGCACCTTCTCCGCACCGGCTTCGGCGGCCCTGGCCACGGCGACGACCATGCCGCGGTCCTTGAACGAACCTGTGGGATTGCACATCTCCAGCTTGAAGTACAGCTCCCGGCAGCCGACCCGCTCCACCAGCCGCCGCGACTTCACCAGTGGCGTGTTACCTTCGCCGAGCGAGATCAAAGGAGTCTTGCCGGTAATGGGCAGGCGATCGCGGTAACGGTAGAGAACGCCGCCCTGCGAGGACGGCTCAGTCGCTGGCGTGGATTTCACCCTGCGTCAGCTCCTTGATCTCCTGGTTCAGCGCCTCGGAGCGGCGGCGTTCTTGACGGAGGAGCACCTGGTAGACTTTCTTGAAGCTTCCCTTGGCCTGGTCGGTCAGGTCCTGCAGATGGCCCGCCTGTGTCAGCATCTCCACCGCCTGCGCCTGGCTCCGTTGATCGAGCCGCGCCAGCGTTTGCGCGAAATCGTTGCTGGCTTCGGCGAGCTGGCCCGCCAGGTGCTCCATCTGCGCGACTTTGTGCACCAGCTGCTCACGCTCAACGGCGGCGCGCTGCAGGCTCACCCGCGTCTCATCGGCGAAAGCGCCGAGCGCTTCGAGCTTATCCATCCGCTCGAGGGCGCGGCGCAACTGCTCCAGGAAGGCGGCCAGGCGGTCGGTCAGGGCCTCGTCGCTCTTCTCGAGCTTCTCGATCTCGCCGCCGAAGCGCCCGGACTCATGGTCCAGCCGAAGCGTCGCCTCGTGCGTGCGGGCGGTGCGGGTGTTCATCTCGTCTATCAGGCGTTCGGTCGATTGGTTCGCCAGCCGAGTCCCGGAGACCTGTTCTTCGAGGTGGCGGGCCGCTTCCTCCAGCGCTTTCATACGCCCGTCGTTCTGTTCGATCGCGCGGTTGATCGCTTCGATCTGCTTGACGGCCAAGCCGACTTCCTGACGGTCGCGGCCTGTTTGGGACTGGCGCTGGCTGACCACCTGCTCGACGCGAGTGGTGACGGCGGACTGGCGGTCCTCCAGCCGGCTGGACTGCTCGCGCAACTGCCGCACTTCCTCCCGGAAGGCGCCAAGCGCCGACTCGACGGAGCCCGAGACGGCCAGCGTCTCCATCAGCTTGCGGATCTCCCCTTCGAGGCCATACGTCTGCTTGAGCGCCTGGGCAAGCTCGCTCTCCACCTTGTGCAGGCGGCCCTTCGTCTCCCGGAGCTCGTTCTCGATCCAGTCGGCGGGGGCGCCGCCATCGCTGCCCGGCTTGCCGCGAGACCTCGCGACCATGGTTAGTCTTCCACCCGCAGCACGCTGCCCACCTGCGTCACATCCGCCACGCCGGCGATCTGATCGAGGCTGGCTCGAACGGCGGACTCACGTGCGGCGTGGGTCATGATCACGAGCTCGGCAGTCTGGACAGCCTCGTTTGTTTCCTTCTGGATGACGGAGGCGATGCTGACCCCGTTGTCGCCGAACGAGCGGGCGATGACGGCGAGCACGCCGGGTTTGTCTGCGACCTCCAGGCGAATGTAGTGCCGGCTGACAAGGCCGGAGATGGGGACGACGGGCATGTCCGCAGTATACCGCCAGGGTGACGGCTTGCCGCCAAGCACGATCGAGCGGGCGGCGTCCAGCACGTCCGCCATCACGGCGGACGTCGTGGGCAGCGAACCAGCGCCGGCGCCCTGGAACAGCACGCGGCCGATGAGGTCGCCCTCCACCTGCACGGCGTTGAGAACACCATCGACATTCGCCAGCAGCTCGTCCCGGGCGATGAACGTTGGCTGAACACGGGCCTCGACGCCGCCCGGGTTATGACGCGCGACGGCCAGTAGCTTGATCGCGTAGCCTAGCTCGGCGGCGTAACGGAAGTCGCGCGGGGTCAGGCGGGTGATGCCTTCGCGGTGGATGTCTTCGGGCCGCACTGTCGTGTGAAAGGCGAGGCTGGCCAGGATCGCGAGCTTGTACACAGCGTCATGCCCCTCGATATCGTTCGTGGGGTCGGCTTCGGCGTAACCGAGCTCCTGGGCCCCGGTCAGTGCGTCGGCGAAGTCTGCGCCGTCGCGGCTCATTCGCGTGAGGATGTAGTTGGTGGTTCCGTTGATGATCGCGCGCAGGCTGGTGATGTCGTTGGCGGAAAGATCGCGCTTGAGCGGTGAGACGATCGGGATGCCGCCGCCGACGCTGGCCTCGTAGAGGATATCGACGCCGGCGCTGGTGGCCATCGAAAGCAGCTGCGGGCCATGCTTGGCCATCACCTCTTTGTTGCCGGTCACGACGTACCGGCGCTGCTCCAGGCAGCGCTTGATGTAGGCGTGCGCGGGCTCCTCGCCGCCGATCACCTCGATGACGATATCGCACTCCGTTGACAGCGCTTCTTCGGGATCGGCTGTCAGCACGCCGGCAGCGAGGGCGATGTCGCGCGGCTTCTCAGCGCTGCGGACGAGGACTTTGCGCAGCTCCAGCGGTACGCCGACGCGGCGGGCGTAGGTGTCCGCCCGCTCCGTTAGCGCCCGGGCGACGCCGCTACCGACGACGCCGAGACCGAGCATGACGACGCGAACGCTGGAGGTGGCGCTCATGCCGCGCCTTACTGTGCGGTGAGGCCGGCGTGGCTGAAGACGTAGTTAATCTTGTCTGAGTCGCCCGTGCTGACGTTCATGTGATCCGCGACGGTGAGACTGGCAAGCTTGTCTTTCATCCATTTCTGGAGGGCGTTGGTGGCCAGCGTGGACTTCTTGGCGTCTTCTATCGCGTGCGCGGGATCCTTTTCAAGGAGCTTGTAGACCGTGACACTGGACGTTCCCGGATAGGTCACGACCTGGTTCGTGTCGAGGCTGAATAGCAACGTCTCCAGCGAAGTGCTGAGGTAGCCTCGAGGCGCCCAACCGGCGTCTCCACCCTTGGTCTTTGTCGTCGTGTCTGTGGAATTTGCCGTGGCCAGCGTCGCAAAGTCAGCCCCACCGTCTAGTTGCGTCTTCAGGCTGTCCGCAGTCGTCTGGTCGGCCACAGTGATGAGCTGGTAGTGGACGGAGTCGGCGGCAGCCGGTAGCTCCGATTGGAAGACAGCCTGGAGCTTGGTCTTAAGGACGGAGGACGTGGCCAGGTTCCGGTACTGCACTTCGTTCAAGCCGTCCGTCTTCAACTCTTCCTGCAGGCGCTGGTCAAAGTTGGCGTCGGTCGCCTGGATACTGAGGAGCGTGGCGATCTGCTGCTTGATCTCATCATCCGTGGCGCTGACGCCCTTTTCGCTCGCGAACTTGAGGATGACCGCTTCCTGCTGGAGTTGTTGGTCAACGGCAGGAATGATGTACGTAGCCACCTTGTATCCGCCGAGCTGGGTGCTGAACATCTTCGTGCGGTTTGAGAACTCGCTCGTGGTGTAGTTGGTGTCACCGACGGTGAGCGCCGTGGAGCCGGGTAGCTGCCGGGGCTTGATCTCGTATTGGTTAATTAGCGCATACCCGCCGACGCCAACGGCGGCGACGACCAGAAGGATCGCGACGACAAGCACAAAGATCTGTCCCCGGCTACCGCTGAAGTTGCCGGTCAGTCCGCGATCATGCTCCCAGGATGGGGTGGGGATCCTTCTTTGCCTGGCCATCATTCGTCCTTGTAATGGTTAACTAAAAAAGATACGACGGTGTTACCGTCCCTGGCTCACTCGGATGTGCTCCGCCGTGTACGGCAGGAGAGCCAGGTGACGAGCCCGCTTGATCGCCGTGGCCAGGGCGCGCTGGTGTTTGGCACAAGCGCTGCTCTTGCGGCGAGTCTCGATGCGGGCGCGGTCGGAAATGAAGCGCCGGAGGAAGGAAACGTTCTTGTAGTCAACGTAGCGGACGTGGTCCGCGCACATGATGCAAACGCGCCGGCGGCGTCCACCACGGCGGCGCGGACGCTCATCGTCGCCTGCCGCCGGCGGTCCGCGGCGGGGCCTGTCATCGGAGCCGCCCTCGCTTCGGCGCGATCCGAAGTCGCCACGAGGCTCCGGCGAGCGCATGTATCGCGGTTCAGACAAGCCGTCGCCCGGCGCTTCTGCTACATGAGTTCGTTCAGTTTCCATGCACCGTCCTATTCAAAAGGAATGTCTTCTGCCTCGACTTCAGGCAACGGTTCGGCGGAGTCATGCGGTTCGGCAGACCCATGCTCTTCACCAAAGGGCGCCGCTCCGGCGCGGTCCAGGAAGAGCACTTTTTCCGCTACGACTTCTGTTTTGTACCGGCGCTGGCCCTCCGGGGTGTCCCAGGAGCGCGTCTGCAGCCGGCCTTCGACGTAGACGCGCCGTCCCTTCTGGAGAAACTGGCTGCACTGTTCGGCCAGCTTCTGCCAGGTGATTATGGAGAACCACTCGGTCTCTTCACGGCGCTCACCGTCCGGGCCACTGTAGTTGCGGCTAGCGGCGACGCGGAAGCTGGTGAGGGCTTTGCCGTCCGCGGTATACCGCATCTCCGGATCCGCGCCCAGGTTGCCAATTACCATGACTTTATTGAGGCCGGCCATCGCTATGTTTCTCCCAACTCCGCGGCGTCTGGCTCGGCGGCCTCCGCTACGGTCTCCGGGGCTGAATCGTCAGGCTCAACCGTCTCCGCCATCGCGGCCTCAGGCATCTCGGCATCGGGCATCGCGGCCTCAGGCATCACGGCATCGGGCATCGCCGCTGGCGGCGCGGAAGCCATCGGCTGGATCGCCTCCGGCCGAACCTTGCCGGGCTTACCTCTGTACGGCTTGATGTTGTCCAGCTTGATCACGAGGTGGCGCAGAACATCTTCGGCGAGGTCGAGGTTGTTCTCCAAGAGCCGAATGGCAGTCGGCTCGGCCGCGAATTTGGTGACGGCGTAGTAGCCTTCGAGGTTGCGCTTGATCGGATAGGCGAGGCGGCGCCGGCCCCACTGGTCGACGTTCTTTATCTCGCCGCCGTTGCCCTGGATGACACCACTGATTCGTTCGATGCTGGCCGGGAATCCTTCATCCCCCAGGGAGGGGCTAAGGACGACCACAAGCTCGTAATCTCGCAAGAAAATCCTCTCTAAACAAAGCTAAACGCCCGGGAGCACCGGCCCACGCGGGCCACCCCACGGGCAAATCCGGATTATACCAGCAATGCGGAAGGCGGGACAAGCAGAGAAGGACTTAGGCGCTTGACACACCCAAGGATGGGTGCCTGCTGGCGGCCTGCTATACTCCTCTCCCGCGCTGAGGGATTACGTGATGGTGGAGCAACTCAACCTGGTCGATCACGACGATAAGTTCGCGAAAGCGGCGTTCCGACTCCTCCTGAACGATGCAACTCCGATGCCGATGGGCACACTCGCTGAGCGTATCGGCGTCGAGCAGGCCCTCGTCACACGGGTGTTTGATCACCTGCGACTCGTGGGACGGGCAGAGACAGACGGGGATCGGCTGCTAGGCGTGTATGGCCTCACCCTTAAGCCGACCCAACACCGCCTGACCTTGCGAGGGTCCACCTTCTTCACCTGGTGCGCGTTCGATATCGTCGGCATCCCCGCAGCGCTGGGCGAATCGGCTGAGATTGCCAGTGTGTGCGCTCATTGTCGCGCCGTCGTGAGCTTTGCTATGACGGATGGCGAACCACCGTCGCTGCCCCTCGTCGTAAGCTGGCTTTCGGAGCGATGCGACTCAATCCGCGATCAGTTCTGTCCGGCCGTCAACTTCTACTGCGACAGAACTCACTACCAGGCCGCCCTGAACCACGGCCAGGCGCCGGATAGCGCCCTCAGCTTAGAGCAGGTCGCCGAGATGGGCCGCCACAACTGGGGATGGGCGCGGTGAGAGAGAAATGCACTGAGTGCTCTAGAAGCGGCGAAGCCGTGCCTTTGAACCTCGCACGGCACCACATAACTAAACCCTGGCAGCGGGAGCTGGAGGACAAGCAGTTCAGCTTTTGCGATGACCCGAGCTGTCCCGTCGTTTACTTCACGGTCGACGGGGAAGCCTTCACTGTAGACGACATTAGACACCCACCGGCTTACAAAACGGGCGACAGCAAACACCTACTCTGCTTTTGCTTCAACGTCACCGGACATGACCTCAGTGGCCGACGCGATCCCATGCCGTACGTTCGGAAGCGTGTTAGGCGGGAGGAATGTGCCTGCAACGTGCTGAACCCCTCAGGGGCTTGTTGCCTTGCCTCGATAAGCCGATGGAAGAAAGCGCATTCTTAGAGAGCTCATGCAAGTCGGTCCTCCTACGCGGAAACCTTCGCCCGGTCCGTGATCCCTGGCACCGGGAACGCCCCGGCGAACTCGGCGACCTCATCCCGCAGCGCCGCGATCGCCGCCTCGTCCTCGGGCGATTCCAATGCGCGTGCGATGAAGCGGCCGACCTGGCGCATCTCTTCCGGCCCCATGCCGCGTGTCGTCAGCGCGGGCGTGCCGATGCGGATACCGCTGCCCTGCAGGGGCGGCCGCGTGTCGTAAGGGATCGTGTTGCGGTTGACCGCGATGTGCACCTTGTCGCAGATCTGCTCCGCCTTGCGGCCGCTGAGCCCCTTGACGCCGACGTCTAGGAGCATGAGGTGGTTGTCCGTGCCGCCTGAGACCAGCCGGTAGCCCTGCTTCTGCAACTCTTCGGCGAGCGTCTTCGCGTTGTCGATCACCTGCTGCGCGTAATGCTTGAACTCGGGACGCATCGCCTCAGCGAAGCAGACGGCTTTGGCGGCGATGATGTGCATGTGGGGACCGCCCTGGACGCCGGGGAACACCGTCTTGTCGATCTGCTGGGCGATCTCTGATTTCGAGAGAATGAACCCGCTGCGGGGCCCCCGCAGCGTCTTGTGCGCCGTCGAGGTGACGACGTGAGAGTACGGCACCGGCGAGGGGTGCAGGCCGGCCGCGACGAGCCCGGCGATGTGCGCCATGTCCGTCATCAGGTAAGCGCCGACGCTGTCCGCGATCTCGCGGGCGCGTGGGAAATCGATGATGCGAGGGTACGCCGTGGCGCCGACGACGATGATCTTCGGTTTGTGCTCCTTGGCCAGGCGAGCCATCTCGTCGTAATCGATGCGCTCGCTCTCGCGTTCGACGCTATACGGGATGAACTTGTAGAGCTGGCCGGAGAAGTTGACCTCGCGGCCGTGTGTCAGGTGGCCGCCCTGCGCCAGGTTCATGCCCATCGCAGTGTCGCCCGGCCGGATCAGCGCGAAGTACGTCGCCAGGTTAGCCTCGGCGCCGGAGTTCGACTGCACATTGGCGTGCTCCGCTCCGAACAGCTCCTTCACGCGCGCAATGGCGAGCGTCTCCGCCTCGTCCACCACTTCGCAGCCCCCGTAGTAGCGCTTGCCGGGATAGCCCTCGGCGTACTTGTTGGTGAGGACGCTGCCCATCGCCTCCAAAACGGCGGCGCTCGTGTAGTTCTCGGACGGGATCAGCTCGAGACCGAAGCGCTGACGTTCTTCCTCGCGCCGGATGATATCGGCAACAGTGGGGTCGCTGCGTTCAAGAAAGCTCATGGTGTGCTCCTCGCTGGGCCTACGGAGGGGTATGCGCCAAGAGTATCGCAGATAGGCCGCGTGGTCGAGCAGCGGGCGGCTCGGCGCTGGTTGGGACGTTCGTTTGGCAAGAGAGGATGTTTGAGGCGAAGTAGCAATTATCAACCAACGCAGAGTGGCATAAACTGCTCGCTATGCCGATGGAGAAGCTGGCGAAAGACGGGCGGGCGATCGCGCGGGGGCTGTACGCGGAGTTTCCCGGGCTGCATGGCGCGATCGATTCTGCGCTGGAGGGTGTGCTCGGTGAGGTGTTCGTGGATGACCGGTCCGATCCGAGGGTGGCGCGCATCGCTATCGGAGACTTTATGCGGTCGCGGGAGACGCGGAGGCGACTGCCGCAAGGGGGGCGCTGCTGGCTGTGCCGGTTCGCGACTACCTGGCGGTGCCGGAATCGTGGCATGAGCTGGTGCGCCCGACGCTGCCCAATGCGCGGAGTTACGACCGGTCTGCGTTCCGGGCGCCCGTCCGATGGAACCGCGCGCGTCTCGCGACGATGCGCGAATCGCTCCCGACTGACTTCAAGCTGCAACGCATCGACGGCGAAACGGTGGCCGCCTTCCGCAAGCTCAACGCGACGTTCGTCGACAACTTCGAGTCGGCGGCGGACTTCCTCGAACGCGGCGTCGGCTTTGGTGTGACGACCGGCGGGGAAATGGTCGCGGGATGCTCGTCCTACGCGATCAGCTCGCGCCGCATGGAGTTTGAGATCGAGACTCGGCGTGACTACCAGCGACGAGGGCTGGCACTGGTCACCGGCGCCTGCTTGATCGAGCACTGCCTCGACAAGGGTCTCGAGCCGTGTTGGGACGCGGCCCATGAGGGGTCAGCGCGGCTGGCGGAAGCACTGGGGTTCGTTGGCCGGACGCGATACACGTCGTATCGGCTGGGGGTGCCGCGGACGCCGGAGTCTTAAAGACGCTGGCTACGTGCTGCCGCTGCCGGGCTGGGCGGCGGCAAACCACAGAGGCGCCCCGGGCAACGACCGGACTGACGTTGCCGGGGGCGCCTGCGCGCCGGGATGGCTGTAAGTTAGGCGCTGCCGCCGCCGCCGAGGGCGCCGCTGAGGCCGCTCAGTTGCCCCGTTATGGCGGTGCCCAGAAGCGCAAGCGCCGCGATCGCCACGACTGCGATCAGCCCGAGGATCAGGCCGTATTCGGCCAGCGCTTGCCCTTCCTCGTCCTTGTAGAAGGCGAAGATTCTCAGAACTACCTCTTTGGTCCGTGAGAGCATTTCTCTTTCCTTTCCCCCAGCCGTTTTATCCGAGTCGCTTACTCCATCCATCTTGCCGGAAGTACAGTTCCGGCAACAAGGTACGATTGGAGAATTGACGTGATGTGAACCAACACTCGACGCGGCGCCAACAAAAGCCGTGCGTGTTACGTATGGCGTATCTACGATGAAGCTCATTCGAGTCAGCTCCGCAGAAGCGAACCTGGCTCGGCGACACAACCTTCGATTTCGACGGCGCCCGCCGCCACGGGCCTGGCGCATCCCCGCGGAAGCTCAAATTCACCCGGCTGGGAGTCGCCCGGACTTGCGGCATAAGGGCCGGGACAATGTGTGCCTCCCGTACCCTGCGACTAACATCCGTTCGTCATCGGACAGAAGGGGTCCTCATGCTCAAGTGGTTGGAGACGGCAGCTAGCTTCGCGTGAACAACGGGTCGCGTTTCTCAAGAAAGGCGGCGACCGCCTCCGCGTGGTCCGCGCTCCGCACGAGAGGAATCAGCTCCCGTAGTTGCACTTGCCCAGCCTCAGCAGGATTGAGATCCGGCGCCTGGCCGGCTATGCGCTTGGTCGCCTCGACAGATAGTGGCGCTCGGGAGGCGATGCGCTCGGCCAGCGTCCGCGCAGCTGGAAGGAGCTCATCTGGGGCGTGGAGGGCCGTTACCAGGCCGAAACGATGAGCCGCTTCGGCGTCATTTGGGAGGCCCGTTAGCAACATGTGCTTCGCGGGGCCAACTCCGATGAGACGGGGTAGCCGGTAACCCGATGCCGTCAGCCCGACGTTGACGCCCGCACAGACAAATCGAGCCTTGGTCGAGGCAATACGGATGTCGCAACAGAGCGAAAGTTCGAATCCACCACCGACGCACCAACCATTGATGGCGGCGATGACTGGCACCCGAAAGCACTCCACGGTATTGAGGAGCCGGCCAAAGTTTGCGAGATTGTCCATTCTCTGGGCCTCTCCGCCGTCCGAATGGCGTTCCTCACGCAAGTCGTCTCCACCGCAAAAGGCCGAGCCCCGCCCAGTAAGGATGACCGCCCCGAGAGTAACGTCATTCTCAATCGACGTTAGACGATCTAGGAGCGCGTCACGCATCGCTCTGCCAATTGTGTTCGTCGGCGGATTGTCGATCTCCAGCAACACTACATGCTGGCCGAGCCGCTCGTAGTGCAACTTGCCAGTACT
Organism: Chloroflexota bacterium; assembly: GCA_036732045.1. Taxonomy (GTDB): domain Bacteria; phylum Chloroflexota; class Dehalococcoidia; order SM23-28-2; family RBG-16-64-32; genus DATKKM01. The sequence continues at coordinate 5,119 of DAINDD010000059.1, read as the reverse complement.
CATGAAGCCTCCTTCACCACATGATCAGAGACCACGCCGCTGTCGAAAAGCGCGTCGGCTTCCTCGTCGGTCAGACCCGATTCGAGGAGGACCTCGCGCGTATGCTCGCCGACCTCGGCGGCGCCACGCTGGATTTCGACCGGCGTTCGCGAAAGGGTCAGGGGCGTGCGCAGGAACTGTCGATCGCCAACAGTGCGGAGCATTCCTCGCGCTTTCACCTGCGGGTCATTCAGCGCCTCCGCGACGTTGTTGATGGGACCTGCCGGGATCCCCCGTTCCAGCAACCTGTCGAGCCAGTGAGCGGTCGTATTCTTCTGGAGAAGCGTCTCGATTCGCTTCTTGAGCTCTTCTCTGTTAGCAACCCGCACGAACCCGTTGGCGAATCGTGGCTCCTTAGCAAGTGTGGGTTCGCCGATCGCTTCACAGAAGCGTAACCAGAGGCCCTGATGGCTAACTCCTACCACGATGTAGCTGTCCTTTGTCTTCAGCGCTTCGTATGGCGCAGCCAATCTGTGTCGCGATCCCTGAGGTTTGGCGATGTCGCCGATGGTCAAATAGAGTCCCGACTCCCAGGCGGTGTAGGCCAACGCAGACTCGAGTAGCGAAGTCTCGACTCGCTGTCCCTGCCCCGTCTTGACGCGGTGCGCCCAGGCGGCAAGGATGCCGACGGCCGCAAAGGTACCAGCGTTCAGGTCTGCAATGGGAACGGCTGTAGATGCTGGCTCACCGCCCGGATTGCCGACGAAGCTCATGATCCCGCTCATCGCCTGCGCCACGAGATCGAGGCCTCCGCGCTCGCGATACGGGCCGTCCTGGCCGAAGCCGGATATCGAGGCGTAGATCAACGACAGGTTGACCTCCCTCAGCGCTTCGTATCCCAAGCCGAGGCGATCGAGCGCTCCCGGGCGGAAGTTTTCGATCCAGATATCGGCATCCCTGGCAAGCCGCTTGAGCAGGTCGACCCCCTCCGGCCTGGATATGTCTACGGCGATCGCCCGCTTATTCCGGTTGAGGAAGTCGTAAGCTCTGAACGCCCCCATCCGCCCGCGCGTCACTTCACCTTTTGGGGGCTCGATCTTGATGACGTCAGCTCCCAGATCCGCCAGAATCATCGAGCACCATGCGCCCGCCATCACGTGAGTGCAGTCGAGCACACGCAGCCCGGTCAGGGGGCCGTTGGCTCTGGTTTGGACGCGCGGTGCCATCGCGCGCCGATTATATCGCTCGCCGAGTCACATTCTGCTTCAGTTCGTGGGCACATCGTTGTGGCAGGGCGATTACTGGCTCGCAGTCGTGTCGCGCCAGCTGACCTCGAACAGGCGCAGCGGGTTCTCGAAACCACGCAGCGACTGCTCGCCGCGGTCCGAGAAGGCGAACGGCTTGCCAGAGCAGAGCCCCTGCACGACGTCCGCCGCCAGGATCTCGCCGCCTTTCGCCGCTGAGGCGATGCGCGAGGCGAGGATGACGGTCGAGCCGAACAGGTCGCCCTCTTCTTCGATCGGCTCGCCGGCGCTCAGCCCGACTCGGACGTGTAGCGGTTCGGGGCCGCCGGCGTTCCACTCGGCGAACCCCTTTTGAAGGGCGATCGCGCACTCCACCGCCTTGGTGACTGACCCGAACGACGCCAGGAAGCCGTCGCCCATCGTCTTCACTTCCGTGCCACCGTGCGCCTTCAGCACCTCGCGGGTGATGCGTTCGTGCTCGCGCAGGACGTCGCGGCCCTTCGCGTCGCCGAGGCGCTGCATCATCTGCGTGTGGCCGACGATATCGGTGAAGAGGATGGTTCGGAAGGGCGAAGAGGTGGACGCGTCCCCAGCCTTCGAGGGTGGAGATTGCCCCGCGAACACGCTTATCAGTTCAGGCTGTTGCACGAAGGTTGGGTCCGAATACTGCCGGAATTGCGCCCCCCGGATCTTCGCCGCGATGCGCTGAGAGGAGCGGGCAGGGACGTAGTCCGGGTCATTTCTCAGGACGAGCGTCGGCTGGCGAACTTGAGGCAGAAGGTCGCCTGTATCCACGGTCTCCATTTCACGGACGTACCGGAGACCGACAGGCGGGGACACTCAGCCGCCGATCGCCCTGGCTAACGGGTCGACGAAGTCGCTGGACGCCGCGTCCCAACCCATCAAAACGCGAATGAGTGTCTGCCCGTAGACGGCCCAATCCAACTCGGCCAGGGCTGAATTCGTCCGGCCAATAGGCGTATCTGCCAGCTCTCGTATGCTTTGATACGGCGCCAAGAGAATGACGTGTGTCACGCGCTCTGGATACGCGATTGCGAGGCGAAGGCACGTTGAGAGCGCCAACAGACTCCCGTCCGCCGACTGCACCATAAAGCGGTCGAGCTTTGCGTCATCGATCACCGCCTCGGCATCCAACAGCAGCGTCTCGACGGACACGCCTGCCACGTCGCGTTCGGAAAGACCGGTGCCGCGCGCATCGAAAATAACCAGGCGAAACGACCGCGTGAACGCCTCGAACACAGCCCCGAACACCGTGTACCCTTCCTGCACGTGAGAGAACGGGGTGGCACTACAAACGAGCAGCGTGGGCCCTTGACCAGCTTCCGCCCAGGCGATGCTGACGCCGTCGCTCGTGGTGGAGTACGGGCGGCGCTTCCATCAGGCTGTCCCCAAGCGGAGTTGCCAGACGCCGACGCCGTCTTCCGTCGCGCAGTAGCGGACATCGAGTTCCATGATGGCCGAATTGTACAACTCGAGAGCCCTTCGACACGGCTCAGGACAGGCCCTCAGAATGAGCGTGACCGATTCAGCCGCCGGGGGCCGGTTATGTCGAGGCGGGCTAAAGGGGTGGCACCACCGCGGCGGCGGGTTTGCGTAGCTTCGAGCTCGTGGAGGGTCTGGATGTATGGCGATGGAGGTGGGCTTAGTAGCGCATGATCATTGGCCCGGTCATCTCGCCCGGGATGAGCCCGGGCTGCGATGTGTATCCGCCGTTCCCGTTCAGGGGTACGAAATCTGCGAGTGGCCTTGTCGACAGCTTTGCCTGTGAGAATCTCGATAGTCTCGTGGCCGGGACCGTAGTCGATGCCGATGCTGATCATCTCTGTCTCGTAGCGGACGACGCGAGCGATTCTCCAGAGGAGGATCGCGGTGCGATGAGCGAGGACGTCTCGAGGTGGCCTTCGGGGTTGAAGCTGTCGAGGATGCCGGACGGGTGCGCTTCCCTTTGGGCTGGTCTTCGATGTCGAGAGCAAGAGTCGTCAGGCGCCCTGGAGCGAGGCAAGTTCGCGGATCGACAGAACGTGCTGCGAGTTGAGTTACAGGCTGGTGAGCGGTGGACTGCCCTCCTTTTGTATTGCAGCCCACGGGCATGGCCGCTCTATCTGGCTAGCGGCCACGCTATGGCGCGTTAGTTGCGCATGTCGGGCGGCGACACGACCGCAGATGAAAGAGCGGACGCACCGGATGGTCCGCTCTCAATTTCGAGGCAGCGGATGCCCAGGACAAACATGTTCGACGCCGTCAACGAGGTGCATTTTCGATACGCTTTTCGACGACGAAGGGGTAGACTACTTGTGCCCCGAAGGATGTCTTCGGTAGTGAGAAGCAGGAGGACGCGATGCCCGACGTACCCGAAGTCAACGAGCGGGAGTGCCCGCACACGGCGCTAGCGCCGCACTGGCAGGAGCCGGGCGACATGGGGAAGGCTGAACTGGCGACGTACACCTGCGAGTCGTGCGGTCAGACATTTCCCTACGCTCAGGCTCAGCAGTTCCTGACCAGGCCACCGGCCGTGATGACCGCATTGCCGCGCGAGCCCGGGCCAACCGACGAGGCAAGCAACTGACAATGAAGGCTTGTCTATGATCAGACGAAAGGTAGTGGAGGGATGAGGAAGCTGGGCCCGGTTGGCATCAGTGCGCTTTTGTCTCTCGCGCTCCTCGCCCTGGCGGCGCTCGGGGTCGCCGTTATCCGCTCTGGCGGCGATGGTGTGCCCCCGACGGTAGGCCGGCCCACCAAGCCTGATATAACGACGTCCGGGGACCCGATGCCGTGTCCCGGGGGCGGCCAGGTACAGTCGTACTATAATCTGGCCGGCGGCGAGTTCAGCTTGGTCGGGAGACTGGCCTCCATCGATGGCAAATCGTTGTTGGTGAAGGGGCCAACCCAGTACATTCGCCTGGGCTTAGCCGATAACGCTCAAGTAGAGGGCACGCTAACGGGCGGCCTCCTGGTCAAGGCGTCCGGATCGTTCGCTTCAGACGGGAACATCCAGGCCACGGCCGTCGAGCTTGCCTGCGGCGCTACCGCGGTTGCTGTGGTGACGCCTGCGCCGACCGCCTTCCCGCAGCCATCACCATCCCCTCGAGCCAACGTTCCGGCGGCCAAGCCAGCTTTGGCATCGGAGCCGCACCCCCGGCAAACCCGTCCCTCCAGCCACTCAAGCGGGCAGGACAAACCCGCCAAGCATCACGACTAAGCGGTGATCCGCCCGACGCCCCACCGTTGCTCACTCAAACGAGACTTTCTTGCGCAGCACGGTGCGTCGATCATCGAGAGGGTCTTGCCTAAACGCTGACCGAACTCCCTTGATTGAGAGATTTCGTCTCTTACGATCAGTGCGAGGTGGCCAAGATCGCCGGTGTTCGGCACAGGATGGCCGGATATATAGATGAAATCAAAGTGTTGCCCATGGCGCAGAACCTTCGGAGGGCGCGAAGTCACTCGCGGAATCGATAACGGCTTTGCGACGAACTCTTCACTCCGCCTTAACGACCTGCCCGGAAGGAGCCATGTACAATCTAAGTCTGCGCGGGGTGCGGTCGCCCGCCGTTATCGCTGCACAAGGAGCGGCTGGCGGAGAGATGCGCTCCACAAGGGTTCAAGGCTAGTAGGGTGGAAGGAGGTAGTCGCCCTCACGATTCCTGTCCACATCCGCAACTTTTGAAGCGAGAGGAGCCCCGAATGAACAAAGCCCTAGTGATCGTGCCTCTGATGGCCACCCTGCTGGCCTTCGCCGCAATCGGGATTACTGGCACGTCGGCCGACAGGGGCGGATGCCCCAACGCGGCGTCGTCGAACGGCGCTGCCCACGCCAACGATCATTCGGCGCACGGCGCGGACAAGCAGTCGGAGCGTGACTGCGCGACCGGCGG